>DASSMK010000070.1:0-6461 GCA_035688915.1 Thermoanaerobaculia bacterium | reverse complement strand
CATCGAAGTGTTCAACGGAGAACAGCTGGCCGGCACGGGCACCAAGCAGAACGGCATCGTCGCGGTCGGAGTCTGGCCCGTTGGTGCGACCATCGACGTCACGCCGCCGACATCGCAGGAGCATCACGAGACGCTTGCCTTCACGCTCGAAACGGCTGCGCCGGTCGCGTGGACGCTGAACGACGGCTCGACACTCACCGGGGATCGCGTGCGCATCACGCCGGAGCAGCACGAGGAAGGCGACGCCGCGCTGCAGGCGCTGGAGCTCGTGGCCGCGAACATTCCGTCGATCACGGTGACCAAGACGGTGGTGGTCCGAGACTGCAATGGCAATGGCGTTCCGGACGCGGAGGACATCGCGAACGGGACGTCGCTGGACTTGAATGGCAACGGGGCGCCGGACGAATGCGAAGCGCTCACCACCACGTCGCTCAGTACGGGCTTCGATCAGCAGTCGGGCGGCCTCACCGCTGCCGGTGCGGACGATGACGACTGGCGCGTCGTAGAGCCGGGTAGCGCGCGTGCAGCGAAGGTGGTCAACAATCCGCCGGCCGCGTGGCGCACACTCGCGCAAAGCCGCTGGATCGCTCCTGATGCGAATCGTGGCGCGTCGTTGCCCGGCGTCACCACGATCGCATACGAGCGCTGTTTCTGTCTGGCCGAGGAAGCTGACGCGGTCACGCTCGATCTGCGCCTGCGCGCCGACAACGAGATCGCGGAAGTGACGCTGAATGGCCAATCGCTGAACGGCAGCGGAGGCGCGTTCAATGACCTCGAGCCGCTCGCGCTCACGCGCTCCGGGCGCGTAGGCGATGGGCTTTTCGTCGCAGGCGCGAACTGCCTGCGCGTGACGGTGACGGACCACGGCATCTTCACCGGCCTGAACGTCGCCGGCAGCGTCAGCGCCACCGGCGGCGCCTGCGCTCCGAACGTGACGCCGTAACGGTTCTTTGATGCGAGTGCGATGGCGGTGGCGCCATCGCACTCGTGCGCGCCGCGAACGCTATACTTCGCGCCCGAATGGAACCGCTCGAATCACACCTCGATCCTGCCTCCGCCGACTTCAAAGAGAACGCGGAGAAGATGCAGGGACTCGTCGATGAGCTGAACCAGCGGCTGGCCACGGCGCGGCAGGGCGGCGGGCCGAAGTATCTGGCGCGGCACAAGGAGCAGGGAAAGATGCCGCCGCGCGAGCGCATCGCCGCGCTGCTCGATCCGGAGACGCCGTTTCTCGAGCTCTCCACGCTCGCCGCGAACGGCATGTACGACGACGAAGCGCCCGCCGCCGGCATCATCACCGGCATCGGCCGCATCCAGCAGCGCGAGTGCCTGATCATCGCCAACGACGCCACGGTCAAAGGCGGAACGTACTTTCCGATGACCGTGAAGAAACATCTGCGCGCGCAGGAGATCGCGCTGCAGAACAATCTGCCGTGCGTCTATCTCGTCGATTCGGGCGGCGCGTTTCTGCCACTGCAGGCCGACGTCTTTCCCGATCGCGAGCACTTCGGCCGCATCTTCTACAACCAGGCCGTGATGTCGGCGCGCGAGATCCCGCAGATCTCGGCGGTGATGGGCTCGTGCACCGCGGGCGGCGCGTACGTCCCCGCCATGTCCGACGAAGCAGTCATCGTCAAAAACACCGGCACCATCTTCCTCGGCGGTCCTCCGCTCGTGAAGGCGGCCACCGGTGAAGAAGTGACGGCCGAGGAGCTGGGCGGGGCGGATGTGCACACGCGGATCAGCGGCGTGGCGGATCATTTCGCCGAGGACGACGGCGACGCGATCGCCATCGTGCGAAACATCGTCGAGAACCTGCGCTTCGACAAGAAAGAGCCGGAGACGCGCATCGAGCCGGAAGAGCCGCTCTTCGATCCGAAGGAGCTCTACGGCGTGATCCCGAAAGGATTGCGCAAGCCGTACGACGTGCGCGAAGTGATCGCGCGCATCGTGGACGGCTCGAAGTTCCAGGAGTTCAAGGAGCGCTACGCCACGACTCTCGTCACGGGCTTTGCGCGCATCTTCGGCTACAAGGTCGGCATCCTCGCCAACAACGGCGTGCTCTTCTCGGAGTCGGCGTTGAAAGCCACGCACTTCATCGAGCTGTGCAACCAGCGGCGCATCCCGCTGATCTTCCTGCAGAACATCACCGGCTTCATGGTGGGCAAGCAGTACGAGCGCGGCGGCATCGCCAAAGACGGCGCGAAGATGGTGCACGCGGTCGCGAACGCGACGGTCCCGAAGTTCACCGTGATCATCGGCGGCTCGTTCGGCGCGGGCAACTACGGCATGTGCGGCCGCGCCTATTCGCCGCGCTTCCTCTGGATGTGGCCGAACGCGCGCATCAGCGTGATGGGCGGCGAACAGGCCGCGGGCGTGTTGACGACGGTGAAGCGCGATCAGCTCGCGCGAGCCGGCAAAGAACTGAGCGCCGAAGAAGAGCGGAGCATCGCCGATCCGGTGCTGCAAAAGTATGAGGAGGAGGGGAGCCCGTACTACTCGACGGCCCGCCTCTGGGACGACGGCGTCATCGATCCCGCCGAAACGCGCATTTACCTCGGACTGGGTTTGTCGATCGCGTATAACGCGCGAATCGAGGATCCGAAGTTCGGAGTGTTCAGGATGTAGCAACCAGTTGTCAGTGGTCAGTGGCCAGTGGTCAGTTCGCACTGATCACGCGCACGTTTGAAAACTGACCACTGACCACTGACCACTGACCACTGACAACTTTCTCTCATGTCCATCACCCGGTTTCTCTTCGACCTCGGCAACACGCTCATCAAGCTCGCGTACGAGCGGGTGCTGGCGAACGTCTGCCGCGATGCTTCGGTCACGCGCGATGAGCTGATCGAGATTCTCGAAGAGCCGGGAGGCTACCGCGACATGGAACGCGGCGCGGTGACGTTCTGGGAGTTCTACGAGCTGCTCGCGGACAAGGCCGGCTATCGCGGCACCATTCGCGATCTGCACGGCGTCTGGAGCGATTTCTTCGACGGGCCGATCGCTGGTGCGGAGCTGCTGCTCGAGCGCGTGCGCGCAAAGTATCGCGTCGCGTTTCTGTCGAACTCGAATGAAGTGCACGCCGAGGTGATTCCGCGGCGTTTCGCCGGCCTGTTTCAGAAAGACGACCGCTTCATCTTTTCGCACCGCTTCAAGGTGGCGAAGCCCGATCCGGAAATCTTTCAGCGCGCGCTGGAAGTGCTCGGCACCATGCCGCAGCATGCGGTGTTCATCGACGATCTGATCGAGAACGTGCTCGCGGCGCGGACGGTGGGGCTGAAGGCGTTTCAGTTCGTCGACGCGCCGAGTCTCACGGCGGAGCTGGAGCGCGAAGGACTGCTGTGAGTTACAGCCCGTTGGCCACGGTCTTCGTCATCTGATCCTGCCCGTACCACTGCTTGTGGAACTGCAGCAACGCGTCACGTTCGGAAGCGTTGCCTTGGACGGCTGACGTGCCGTTCTCCGGATGGATCAGGCGGACGAACGAGTAGAGCACGTAATCGAAGTTGCGATTGGCGTACTCCTCGCCGAGCTTCTGGAAGGACGCGCCGTCGATGGAGAACTTCTCCACGCCGCGATAGGCGAGCTCGATGCGGTCGTAGCGCTTCGCTTTCACCTTCTTCGCGAACTCGAGCAACGCGGTGTGCACATCGATAGGCGTCTGGCGGAAGCTCAATCCCTGCAGGTCATACACGACCACACCGGGGATGACGTAGTACTGGTAATGCGCCGAGACCGACATGCCGTTGAACGCGGCGTTCTCGTGCAGGATGTCGTTCACCGGCTCCTGGAGCAGGAAGAGATTGGCGGAGTAGCCGATCAGCGCCGCGATGAGCGGCGTGCCGACGAGAATGAGCTTTTTGTTGCGAAAGGCCGGCAGCGGAATGGCCACGCGCTCCATCTTGAGCTGCTTGCGAATGAGCGTGCCGAGACGCGTCGGCTTGCGGTTCGAGCGCGGTGAGGACGGCGGATCGACCGGGATCGCGTAGTAGACGATCGAGAGCAGGAGTCCGCCGGCGATGGACAGCACGCCCACCGGACGGAAGACCAGCAGCGCGGCCAGGCCGAACAGATATGCCACCCACGACGCGTAGTTGATGCGGGAGCGGAGGCGCTGCGAGCGCTCGCGATAGAAATCTTCGTCGGTGATCTCGCCGCAGTGCTTGCAGCGGATGGCGCGCGACGAGATGGTGCCGTTGCAGTACTCGCAGTTCGCATCCGCATCCGTGGCGCGGCGGCGCTGCGATGCGAAGTCTTCCGCGCGTCGCTTCGCCGGGGGCGGAGCCGCCTTGAACAGCAGGAGGCCGCAGCTGCTGCAGGCCGCAGCGTCTGCTTCATTCAGCGAGTGGCATTCGGGGCATCGCATTGGCTCCCGATACTGCAACCGGGCTGCCATGGCTTGACGCCGCGGGAAAGCTGTGATTAGCGTCCGGAAATGGCGTCTCACCGCGGCCGGCCGAATCGGCGTTCGATATTGAACCCGATGTGTAAGTCTCCTGAATTCAAGGGCGAACCTTGAAACGTGGAGGCCACGGCCTGGTCCGTGAGCGTCGATTGGCTGTTGGTCAGCAGCAACTCGAACCAATGCCCGCCAATCGCGCGTTTGATGCCGATTGCCCACGCCGGATCGCCATTCATGCCGTCCGGCAGATCCTGGTTGGGCGGCGTCAGCTCGGCCACGACGGCAAGGTTCGGACGGATCATCACGGCGGCGCCGAGGGGAATGTTGAAGACGTGGTCGAAAAGGGCGACGGCGGTGTCGCCGTTCACGGCGCGTCCCGCCTTCGTGACGAACGTCGGCAGCGCGAACACTTCGGCGCGTCGTCCGAATCGGCGCGACACGATCGCCTGCGCGAAGAACGACACGCGATCGTCGAGATCCTTTTCCGTCCGCCAATCCGCGCCGCCTCGCACGGCCAGCGAGAACGGCACCGCCGGCGCCTGCTGCACGACGACGTACTTGGCCGCCGTCTCGAGCGTGTCGTTCGTGTTGCTGCGAATCACGGAGAGCTGCAGATCGCGCCGCAGCACCCACGACACGCCGAACGCAACGTCCGCGTTCGTGTCGAGCCCGAAGAGCGAATGCACCTGATCGGAGAAGCCGCCTTCGTCGATCGACTGGTTGAAGCGATGCGTGAACTTGACCTCGTACGTGCCGTTCGACGGAATGTGCGCCGTCGGCAGCGACAGAAGCACGTCGCCCAGCGGCAGCGGCGCGGCGGGGGTGTACTGGCTCTGCGCGAAGGCGCCGGTCGTGACCAGCAGCAGCGCGAGCGTGAAGCGTTTAATCATTCGGCGCACCTCTCCGGATCCAATCGCGTACGAGCTTGATCTGCGCGTCGCTGAGCGGCGGAAGCGCCTGCGGCATGCGATCGCCCGTGATGCCGGCGCCGGTGATCTTTCGATAGAGATAGGAGTTCGCGAAATCGCCCGGCTGCACGCGCGCGAGCTGCGGCATTTCGACGCTGGCGTGATTCACGGTCTGCTCGTACGCGCGTCCGGGCGTGAGCACCATCTGCGACTGTTGGCCGAGCGGATCGTGGCAGCCGATGCGCGCGCAGGTGGGGGTGAAAATCTCGTTCTGCACGCGCGTGAAGGTTGCGGTGGGATCGACAGGATCGCCACCGCCGCCCGGCGACGTCGGCGTTTCGTTGAGCTGCCCGCAGGCCAAAGTGAGAAGGGTGATTGCGGCAATCGGGAAGGCGACTGGTAATCGCATGCGCGCCGGTTAAGGTAGCATCGACATATGCGTTCCGTCGATGAGCTCGTGCGGACGGCAATTCAAGAGCCGGACGACGACGTGCGTTGGTCGGCGATCGAGGAGCTCAACGCCCTCGGCACCCGCGACGTTTACGATCGCGCAGTCTCACTCTGCCGCGCATCGTCCGCCGAAGAACGCGCCGCCGGCGCCCGCATCCTCGGCGAGCTTTCCACCTGGGCGAAGGATTCGGTTCCGGTTCTGACGACGCTCTTCCGCGATGACGACGCAACCGTGGTCGAAGCGGCGGTGCACGCGGTGGCGCAACTCAACGACGCACGCGGGTGCGACTCCGTTTCCGCGCTCGCCACACACAGCGCGCCGAACGTGCGTTGGGCGGTGGCGACGGCGTTAGCGAATGCAGCGCATGAAGAACGTTTCGAGCGCGTGCTGCTCGCGCTGATGAAAGATGAGGACTCCGCGGTGCGCGATCGCGCGACGTTCGCCATCGGCAGCCTGAGCGAGCACGACACGCCGCGCATTCGCGCCGCATTGTTCGAGCGTCTCCGCGATGCCGAACGCTCCGTCGCCCACGAAGCCGCCCTCGGCCTCGCCCGCCGTCGCGACGCGCGCGCCATTCCATACATCGCCGCCGCCGTCGCCGCGAACGACGAAGAGATCGAAGAAGCGGCGGACGAGATCACGACGTACGAGATGCTGCCCGAGCTGCTGAAGATGAAGAATGAACGCGGCGTGGCGGCGC
>DASSMK010000069.1:0-11844 GCA_035688915.1 Thermoanaerobaculia bacterium | reverse complement strand
CGGGCGCCTCGCCCGCCGGAGTTTCGCGAGTACCGGCGGGCGAGGAGCGCTGCACGCTGGCGATCGTTTTGGCAATGACCGTGGCTTCGTTGTATGCCGCAATGATCTCGCTGATCGTTGGAGCGGCGGGCGCCTCGCCCGCCGGAGTTTCGCGAGTACCGGCGGGCGAGGGCGCCCGCCGCTCCAACGGTTTGCGTGAAATTGCCAGCGCGGTCATCACCACGATTCGGGCGATGCCGAGGAAGATCGCGAGTAAGAAGGCGATGGCGAGGAATGTCTCGGCGCGTGAAGTCGCGCCGAAAACGAAGCTGTCATCGCGGAGGAAGAGGCGATCGCTCGCGGCGACGGCCGGCATCGTGGCGCTGCGCGTGGAGTGCATCAGCTGCGACACGGTCACGAAGCGATAGCCTTCCGCTTTCAGGCGCGGAATCACGATCTCGAGCGCCTTCACGGTTTCGGCGCGATTGCCGCCGCCGTCGTGCAGCAGCACGCAATTGCCGCGGCCGTGGCGCACGCCTTCGAGGATCGAGGCGACGATCTGCGGCGCGCGCGCATTCGGCGCCCAATCCTGCGGATCGATGAATTCGCCGACCGTCGCGTAGCCGAGCGATGCGGCGCGCACGACCGGCAGCACTTCTTCGCGCGTCGACGGCTCGGCGTCGGCGTTGTACGGCGGGCGGAAGAGCACCGTGGAGTGCCCGGTCACTGTTTCGATGGCGCGCTGCGTCGCGTTCAACTCGAGCGTCGCGCGCAGGTCCGACACTTCACCCATGTTCGTGTGCGTGTAGGTGTGGCTGCCGATGTCGTGGCCTTCGTTCCAGATGCGGCGCACGAGGTCGGGATAGCGCTCCAGGTTTTCGCCGATGACGAAGAACGTCGCGCGCATGTCGTACTTTTTCAAGACGTCGAGGACGCGGTCGGTGTACGGATCGGATGGGCCGTCGTCGATGGTCAGCGCGACGGCACGCGGCATGTAGCCCGTGCGGCGCACGACGAACGGAGTAGGAAAGTGCTCGTAGGTTTCGTCGACGCCGAGGCCGGTAGAGGGATCGAGCTCGATGGAACGGTGGCCGTCATTCGGCGTGGCTGCCACTTCGAGAATCTCGCCGTCGCCGAGAAACTCGACGTCGTACGGAAAATTGATGGAGGAGAGCGCGGCGGCGCTGGCGGGACGGCGCAGCGTGTCGCGGCCGAAGATGCGCCAGACGGAAGGATCTTCGAGACCGAGGGCCCACACCGCGACGCCGCGCACGCCGTTTGATTGCGCGAGGCGCCATTGATTCGCGGCCGTCACGCCGTCGAGGAACCAGACCTCGTGCGCGACGCCGTCGTCATCCGTGTAATCAAAGGTGGGATTGAGCGCGTCGGGATCGAAATCGATGGCGCGCGGTGCGTCGTCGTCGCCGAACGCGTCGCGCGCGGTCATCAAAGCTTGCTCGTAGCTGACGGGCGAGCCGCCATCGGTCGCGCTCCAGTCGTAGCCGTAGTTGCCGACGCCGATCACGAGCTTGTCGCGCGGGACCGCCGACGTCGCGCGATCGAGCATCTTGCGATACCAGGCCAGCGACGACACGGGACCGGGCTTGCTCGCCGCGCCGTGCTGGTCGTAGCCCATCACGACGACGAAGTCGCAGGTTTTGGCGAGCGCGGTAGCGATGGCGGGATCGTTCGCCGCTTCGACATCCGCGGAAACGCCGAAGCCATGCGGACGAAGCGCGCGCGCCAGCTCTTCCGCGAATCCCGGAACGAGCGCCGCGTCTTCCGGCGTCAACCGCTCGAAGTCGAGATTCACGCCATCCATGTGCGTGGCGATGAGCCAGCCGCGAAGGTGCGCGACGACGCTCGCGCGCGCGTTCGGATTCGTGAGCAGTGCGTGCGCGCGTTCCGCATCGAACTGCGAGCCTGCCGCGTTCGAAAGAACGGGATAGAGCTTCACGTGACGTTCGCGCGCGACGCGCACGACGTCGTTGTTATGGATGACGACCGCGGGATTCCAGTCCGTGAAGTCGAGCGCGCGGCCGTCAGGAGAGAGGCGCAGCCAGACAGGCATCAGGTGCGTCAGACGGCCGGCGTTGGCCTGGAGAGAATGAAGGCCGGTTTCCTGCCAGGGAGCGTAGAACGCCGCAACGATTGATGCAGAGGGGGCGGCGGCAGTACGACGCTCTCGCGCAATCTCGGCGAGGAGCTTCCGGCGGGCGTTCCGGAGCGCAGGGCTGCGCGGCGTGTTTCCGCGATGCAGGAAGGGGCGAGTGCGCGCCCCTGCCGTGTGCTGCCACAACGCGGGTAGACGTGGCGCCTCGACGAGCGTGACGACGAACAGGGTGAGAGCAATGGCTCCGGCCACGATGACCACGAAGCTGAAGAGCCTCGTGAATCGTTGCCGGCTGCGGGTTGGATCGTAAAAAACGGCTGCCATGACGTCACCTGATGCCAGGAGCGGTTGTACGCCGGAGCGGGTGAATGGGGAGTGAACGGAAAACCGCGCAAATCAAGCTCGAAAGTCATCCCTCCCTTCCGTATAATTCGCCCCGTTTTGCGCGACCTCAAAGTCTTCTCCGGTCGTTCCCACCCCGCGCTTGCCGAAGAGATCTGCCAACACCTCGGCGTTGCGCCGGGGCACGTGACGCTCTACGGCTTCTCGGACGGCGAGAACTACGTTCAGATTGATGAGAACGTTCGCGGTGCGGACGTCTTCGTCATCCAGCCGACCTGCCCGCCGTCGGTGAACGATCATCTGATGGAGCTCTTGATCATGCTCGACGCATTCAAGCGCTCCTCGGCACGCCGCATCACGGCGGTCGTTCCGTACTACGGCTACGCGCGGCAGGACCGTAAAGACAAGCCGCGCGTGCCGATCACGGCGAAGCTCGCGGCGGATCTGATCAGCACCGCCGGCGCCGATCGCGTGCTGACGCTGGATCTACACGCCGCGCAGATCCAGGGCTTCTTCAACATCCCCGTCGATCACCTTTTCGCCGCGCCGGTGATCGTCGGTCATCTGAAATCGATCGACCTCGATGATCTGACGATCGTCTCTCCCGACGCCGGCGGCGTGGAGCGCGCGCGCGCCTACGCCAAACGCCTCGGCGCCAGCCTGGCCATCATCGACAAGCGGCGCTTTTCGGCGAACCAGACCGAGGTGATGAACATCATCGGTGAGGTGGAGGGGCGGAACGTCTTCATCGTCGACGACATCATCGACACCGCCGGCACCCTGATTCATTCAGTGGATGCGCTGTTTGCGAAAGGGGCGAAGTCGATCTCCGCGGCGTGCACGCATGCCGTGCTGTCCGGCCCGGCCATCTCGCGCATCAACAGCTCGAAACTCGACCGCGTCATTACCACGAACAGCATCCCCACGCAGGACAAGGAAGCGGATTGCTCGCGCCTCAAACCGCTGTCCATCGCGCCGCTCTTGGCCGAGGCCATCAAGCGGATTCATAGCGAGGACTCGGTTTCTTCGCTGTTTGAGATGTAGCGGGGGAGTTGTCAGTGGTCAGTGGCTAGTGGTCAGTTGGCCGTGGCCACGCGCTTGGCGAGCGTCGTCGGCGACGCATGAAGACGCGATTCCACGCCTAACGTGCCTCTCGCGCAACTGACCACTGACCACTGGCCACTGACAACTGGTCCCCCGGGAATAACCCTTCCCGCGCAGGCATTTACCGCGTTTTGCTAACCAGTTCAAAGGAGTCAGCACATGGCTGAGGTCACGTTGGAAGTCAATCGCCGCGAGAAGACCGGCAAGGAAGTAGCGAAGAAGCTGCGCGCGAGCGGCAAGGTTCCGGCCGTTCTGTATGGCGGGCACAAAGAGCCGGTGGCGATTGAAGTCGATCGGAAGTCCGTCTCGGAGCTCATCCAGAAGAGCGAGCACGGCATCCGTTCGGTGTTCCTGCTGAAGATGGCGGGAACCGATCAGCAGCGCCACGCGATGATCAAGGATTACACGATCGATCCGATCTCACGCCGCATGAAGCACATCGATTTCGTCCGCGTGGTCATGGACGAGATCGTCCGCGTGACCGTTCCCGTGCACACCAAGGGCACCGCGGCCGGTGTCAAGGAAGGCGGCCTGCTCGACTGGCAGGTGCGCGAGCTTCACGTGGAGTGCCTCCCGGGTCAGATTCCCGACTCGATCGACATCGACGTGACTCCGCTGACCGGCCACGAGTACTTCCGCATCAAGGACCTGACGCTGCCGGAAGGCGTGAAGGTGCTGGACGATCCGGAGCGCGTGGTGGTCGGCGTGACGCATGCGAAGGTCGAAGCCGAACCGGCTGCGACGGCGGACGCCGTGGCGGAGCCCGAAGTCGTGAAGAAGGGCAAGCCGGAAGAAGACAAAAAGTAACGGCTCGCGAGAGCACGTTTCCCACGACGCCCCGCCACCTGCGCGGGGCGTTCGTGTTTTGGCCGGAGGCATCGTGAAAGTTCTGAGCGCGGTCCTGTTGCTGCTGTGCGCGCCGCTGTTTGCGATCGAGACGAAGAGCATCGCCGTGCCGTTCGCCGCTGGCGCGGTGCCGTCGCTCGCGGCCGATGGCCAGGGCGGATTCGTGGCGAGCTACATCGATCCGGCGGCGAAGGAGCTGAAGATCGCGCGGTGGCAGAACGGCCAGTGGTCGCAGCCAAGCGTCGTCGCCCGCGGCGCCGATCTGATGATCAACAAGTTCGACTTTCCCGTCGTCGCGGCGCGCGGCAATGAGCTCGTGGCGAGCTGGATCACGAAGAAAGGCCACGGCTCGGCGGTGCATGTGGCGCGTTCGTCCGACGGCGGCGCGACGTGGACCACCGCGCGGACTCCGCATCCGGACATGGCTTCGGAGTTCGGCTTTCCTGCGGTTGCGTTTGCGAATGATGGGGCGGCGGAGCTGATCTGGCTCGATGGGCGCGGACTGGAAGGCGGGATGGAAGGGCATGGCGAGATGCAGTTGCATCGCGCCGTGCTCACACGCGACGGCGCGCTGGCGAATGAAGAGACGATCGACGCACGCGTCTGCGATTGCTGCGCGACGGCGCTGGCGATGACGGCGAGCGGTCCGATCGCGATCTATCGCGATCGCTCGCACGAAGACGTGCGGGACATCGCGGCGGTGCGACGCACGGCGAAAGGCTGGACGGCGGCGCAGAAGGTGGCGAGCGACGGCTGGTCGATCAAAGGGTGTCCGGTGAATGGTCCGCAGGTCGACGCGCGCGGCAACGAAGTGGTGGTGGCGTGGTTCACCGCTGCGAATGCGAAGCCTGCGGTGAAAGTGGCGTTCTCGCATGACGGCGGCGCGACGTTCGATGCGCCGGTGGTGCTCGACGAAACGAAGCCGGTGGGACGCGTGGATGTGGCGTTCGCGGCGAATGGCGAGGCGTTGGTGAGCTGGGTGGGCGAGAGCGAGGCCATGGTGCAGCGCGTGAGCTCGCGCGGCGCGTCCGGCGCGGCGACGCGGATCGGGAAGGCGAATGGTTTCCCGCGGCTCGCGGTTTCGAAGGAGAATGCGGCCATCATCTGGAGTGCCGCCGACGGCGTGCACTTCACGCAGATCCGATGACGATGAAGAAGATTCTGATCGTGACCATGACTCTCGCGCTCGCGGCCGGTTGCCGCCGCGCGGAACAGAAGAACGCGAAGCCGAAAGCCGCGTCCGCGCCGACCGCGGTGGCGGCGACCGGCACGGAAGTGGGCGCGGTGATGCCGGAGTATTCGAGCCTCTGGCTGGACGGCAGCGCGTTCGAGCTGGCGAAGTATCGCCAGAACAAAGTGGTGCTGCTGAACGTCTGGGCCACCTGGTGCGGTCCGTGCCGCTTCGAGATTCCGGAGCTGCAGGCGGTGCACGAAAAGTACAAGCCGAAGGGCTTCGAAGTGGTGGGCGTGAGCGTCGATGAGACGGGCGCGGACGGCGTGAAGCAGTTCGTGGCCGAGAACAAGATCGCCTATCCGATCGCGCTGGACGCGGAAGGCAAGCTGGCGGCGCTGCTCGAGACGTCGGTGCTGCCGACGACGGTCGTGCTCGACCGTCAGGGGAAGATCGTCTGGAAGAAATTCGGCGCGATCATGCCGAACGATCCGGAGCTGATTAAAGCGATCGAATCGTCGCTCTGAGCGCCGTCAGGCGCGGCGGCGATCGGGCGTGGTGCGCGCCTCGCGGCGGCGGTCGCGCTGCCGTTGAATGAATTGCGCGACGTTCCTCGCCATCTGTCCAACCAGCAGACGCATCGGGACATAAGCGAGGCCGATGGCGATCGCGATGGCGACAGCCAGAGCGAGCACAATCGCGAACAGCGTGACGAGCGACGACATGTGCATCGATATCGCAAGCTTCGGGCCACCGGAAGACGCTGCTGCACGGCGGCGTTCGCATTCCTGAAAGCGACGAATGAGCGAGCCACCGATCCCGCCGCCTCTGCGCGATGCGCTGCTGCGCACGCTGCGCAATGAGCCGGCGGCGTGGCCGCCGCTGACCGCCGCCGACGTGCAGACGCTCGCGCTTCATGGCGTGGCGCCGCTCGTCTATGCGTCAGCGCGCTGCCCTGAATTGCGCGGCGAAGCGATGCGCGCGGCCGCCATCGAGCCGCTGCGGCTGATCGATCTGCGCGCGGTGCTCACGGCGCTCGCTGCGCGCGGCGTGGACACGCTGATCGTGAAGGGATCCGCCCTGGCGTATGACGTCTACGAAGCGCCGGAGCTGCGGCCGCGCAGCGACACCGATCTGCTGATCGCGCGCGAGGCGCGCGCCGCCGCGCGCGAAGTGTTCCTTGGCAACGGCTACAGCGAACGGCTCACCAGCGGCGATGAACATGGCGTGCGCCAGGTGGCGTACTCGCGCGTCGATTCGTTCGGCGTGGAGCATGTCTACGACGTGCATTGGGACATCGCCAACGCCGCGATGTTCGCCGACGTGCTGCGCTTCGAAGAGCTGCGCGCGCGCGCCGTGCCGCTGCCCGCGATCGATCCGCATGCGTTCGGTCCGTCGCACGCCGATGCGCTGCTGCATGCGTGCGTGCACCGCGTCGTGCATCATCACGGTGACGAGAAGGTGATCTGGCTTTGTGATCTGGAGCGGCTGCGCAAGCGGATGACGGACGAGGAGCACGAGCGCTTCTGGCGCCTGGCCGCGGAGCGGCGCGTGCTCTCCATCTGCCGCCGCTCCATCGAAGAGGCAGAAGTTTGGTTCGGCGCGTTCGAACGCGGCCGCGCGGAGCGGTGGCTGACGCGCGACGAGCTGCAGCAGGACGAATTCTCCCGCGCGTATCTCGACCGGCGGCTTTCCTACGGCCGCGAAACGTGGATCAACCTGCGCGCGCTGACGTGGCGCGACCGCGCGCAACGCGTCTGGCAGCTGGCCTTTCCGCCGCGCGCCTTCATGCGGCAGAGCTTTCCTCGCGCGCTGCCGGGAACGCTGCCGTGGCTATACGTCTATCGCGGCGTGCGCGGCGTGGCGCGGCTCTTTCGCCGTGCGGGAGCGCGCGCATGACGCGCTTCGACGTGGCGCGCGCGGCGCTCTATCTGCTCGTGACGCGCGTTCGTCTGGCGTGGTTCGGCGTCGGCCGCTGGCGTCGCGCCGCGCAAAGCCGATCGGCGCGCGTCGATGAAGCGGCGGCGCGCATCGCGGCCAAGGCAGTGTTGCGCGCGGCGCAACGGCTGCCGGTCAAGACGTCATGCCTCGATCGCGCCGCGGCCATCTGGTGGATGCTCGACGCGCGCGGCATCGCCGCGGAACTGCGCATCGGCGTGCGCCCGGAGTCGGGCACGCTCACCGCGCACGCATGGGTGGAGCACGCCGGAACGGTGCTGCTGGACGAAGAGGCGTCGCGCTTCACGCCGTTCGACGCGCCGCTCTTCGGCTCCTCGAAATGACCCTCTTCGCCACGATCCACGCGCCGTCGCTGCCGCCCGAACGCGTGCAGCGCCTGGCCGCGCGTCTCGCGCCGCTCGCCGTGACGATCGCCGGCGACACGCTGACCATCGAGCGCGATCCGTTCGGCACGCAGCCGCTGTACTACGCCACGATCGACGACGCGTTGGTCGTGACGAACGCGCTCGCCGCGCTGAAGCAGCTCGTGCCGCGCACGCTCAACCGCGAGGCCATCGCCGATTACCTCGCCTACGGCTACAACGGGAACGAAGCGACAACGACGTTCGCCGCCATCCAGCGCGTGCCGCCCGCGCACCGCCTCATCGCCACGCGCGACGGCATCCGCATCGAGCGTTGGTGGTCGTTGCCCATCGCCAGCGAACCGCTGCGCATTAAGCCGCGCGATGCAGTGGAGCGTTTCCGCGAACTGCTGCGCGATGCCGTGCAGCGCCAAGCCGCGCAGGGGAGGGTAGTGGTGTCGCTGAGCGGCGGCATCGATTCCGTCTCCGTGGCCGCGCATCTCACGTCCACGGGTGCCCACGCCACAGCCATCACCAGCGTGTGGGATCCGGTGATCCCCGACGTCGAGCGCCACTTCGCCTCTCTCGCCGCCCGCTCCCTCGGTCTCCCGCACATCCTCCACGAATGCGCCGGCTATCAACCGTTCGATCGTTTCGATGACCCGGCCGTGCGCGGCGAGGAGCCGCACAGCGAGCCGTTCCGCGCCGCGTTCATCGACTTTCTCGGCCGCGCCGCGCAGCACGGCCGGATCTTCATGACCGGCCAGGGCGGCGATCCGCTGCTCTACGCGTCGCACGATCACTTCTGGCGCTTGCTGCAGAAGGTCAAGTTGTTGACCTTCGCGTCGGATGCACTCGGCTTCGCGCTGAAGCGGCGCCGCCTCCCGCCGCTCCTGCTCCGCTCCCGTCTCCTCCGCACCCTCGGCCGCAAGACGCCGGCGCGCGTTCTGCCGCCATGGTTCGACACCGGCTTCGCGCGCGAGATGCATCTCGCCGAGCGCTTCGCCACGCCGCCGCCGCGCACCGATCCGCGCATTCACCCGTGGCGAGACGACGCTTTCCGCCTGCTGCATTCGCCGGCCTGGTCGGTGACGTTCGAAAGCTTTCACGAAGGGGTGACCCGCCAGCCGCTCGCGCTCGCCACGCCGTGGCTCGATCCGGCGGTGGTGGAGTTTCTTTTCGCGCTGCCGCCCATGCCGTTCTTCGCCGACAAGGAGCTGGCGCGCGAAGCGTTGCGCGGCCGCGTGCCGGACGAGATCCGCCTCCGGCCGAAGTCGCCGCTGCAAGGCGACCCCCTACGCACGCTCGGCCCGGCTCACCTGAAACGCTGGGTTCGCCAAGTAGAACAAGTCCCGGAATTGGAGCAGTTTGTAAGTAGGCGTATCCTGTGCATGCAATCGACTCAGATGGAGCGTGAAATCGTGTCGGTTGCAGCCGCGGTCGCGCTGGCGCTCTGGTTACTTGGGGAACGGTCGCGATGAAGAACGAGTCACAGCAGTGGAAGCCTCGGAAGCCTTACCGGCGCCCTGCGCTGACGGTTTACGGCTCGGTGCGCGAACTGACGCGTGAAGGCGGCCCGAACAATCAGAAGGACGGCGGCAACAACGCGCTGGGCAATCGCACGTAGGTGGCGCTGCATTATCGCGTGTACGGCCTCACGCTCGAGGCGAACGAGCCCATCGACGGGCTGATCCCTCTCTCCGGCACTCCAGCTTCTCCTGATCTTCGCATTCACTACCGCGTGGCGCCGCTGCGTCCGGATGATCTCGCCGTCGTGCACGAAGGGGAGCTCGATCCCGAATCGCAGACGGCGAACGTGATCATCCGCCGCAGTGCGAGCACGCGCGTCTGCACGATCGACTATCGCGACGGCACGAGCTTCGTCATCGCGCCCGGCGGCAGCGAGGTTTGGTGCGATTGGCCGTCGACCTCAACTCCCGAAGACACAGCCACTTACCTCCTCGGTCCCGTGCTCGCGTACGTGCTCCGGCTGCGCGGCACGCTCGCACTGCACGCGAGCGGCATCGCCATCGCCGATCGCGCGCTGCTCCTGGCCGGCGCGCCGCGCGCGGGCAAGTCGACCACCGCGGCTGCGTTTGCGAAGCGTGGCGCGGAAGTGATCACCGACGACGTTTCCCCACTGATCCTCGAAGATCCCGTCCGCGTGCTGCCCGGCTATCCACGGCTGCGGCTCTGGTCCGATTCCGCGGAGGCGCTGGTGGGCGAGCTTCCGCGTCTCACGCCGAATTGGGAGAAGCGCTATCTCTCTGTCGATGTAACGGATACGCCGCGCGAGATCGGCGCCGTGGCGGTGCTGGCCGGACGCGCGGCGGCGACCTCGATCCGCCAGTTGTACGGCCACGCAGCGGCCATCACGCTGCTGCGCTACGCCTCCATGACGCACGCTCTCGACGAGTCGATGCGTGCGCGCGAGTTCGCGCAGGTAACGAAGCTGGCGAACCGCATCCCGGTCTTCGAAGTGGTCGCCGCGGATGCGCTCGATCGCGTCGACGCGCTCTGCGACGCCCTTTCCGCGCTATCCTCGCCGGCGTGAAACCGGCCGCGGGCGTGGTGTTCAAGAGCGTGGGCGACGAGCTCGTGCTGCTCGATTACGACCGCGGCATCTACTACGGACTGGATGCCGTCGGCGCGCGTTTGTGGGAGCTGATCGCCGCCGGAGAGCCGCTGCCCAGCGTCATCGAAACGTTGCTCGGCGAGTACGACGTGTCGCGCGAAGAGGTCACGAATGACGCGCAGCGGCTGGTGGGGGAGTTGCGCGAGCGCGGTCTGCTCGTCGACTAGATCACGACGCGGCGGTGGTGTCGTGGCACTCGCGCACGTGCGTGATCAACTGCTTGATGTCGAAGGGCTTGGCCAGCACGCGGAAGACCGGCTTGGCGGCCGTGGTGCCGGCAGCGCCGGCCAGATTCGCGGTCATGACGATCACGCGAGGAGCGGCGTCGCGGAGCTCGGTCTCGAGATAGCGAAGGACGCCGTGGCCATCGACGCGCGGCATCATCAGATCGAGGAGCACGGTGCCGTAATCGTTCTTCGAAAGCTTTTCGATCGCTTCGAAGCCGTCACGGGCGCTCTCGACGTGAAACTGTTCGCGCCGCAGGACGCGCTCCACCATCGTACGGATGGCGTCGTCATCGTCCACTACCAGGATTCGCTTCTCGATGCTGTCCAACTACCGATCTCCGGCGCAGTTTGGTAGCAAAGCACCTGCCAGCAGGCGCAGCCACGCGGCCTCTGTTTCTCTCTCGACGGCCCGTTTAATTAGCAAAACGCGCGGCGGATGGTCAAGCGCTTTCGTGCGGTTTCTGAACACTTTCCGGTTTTCGGGCGCATCATGACGGCCGGCATGGACGTCACGTTCTACACGCGCCGCAACTGTCCGCTGTGCGACAAAGCTAAAGCGGCCATTCTCGCGTCGCGCGTTCCGGTCACGCTGCACGAGGTGGACGTCGACGAAGATCCCGAGCTGGAGCGCCGCTTCACGAACGACGTGCCGGTGATCTACGCCGACGGACGCGAAGCGTTTCGGCATCGCGTGACGGCCGAGGAGTTTGCGGAGTTTGCGCGGAACGGAGGGCGGACGATGTCGCTGGCGAACGAAAAGTGTGTTCCCTGCCATGGCGGTGTTCCTTCGCTGCACGGCGATGAGTTGCGCGCGCTGGAGCGCGAGTTGGGCAACGACTGGCGGGTGGTGAACGATCATCAGCTGGAGAAGGAGTGGACCTTCCCCGATTTCGCGCAAGCGCTCGCGTTCACGAATCGCGTCGGCGCGGTGGCGGAAGAAGAAGGACATCATCCGGACATCTACCTGGCCTGGGGCCGCGTGCGCATCACGCTCTGGACGCACGCCGTCGACGGTCTAACGCGCAGCGATTTCGTGCTCGCCGCGAAAATCGATCGCGTGCGCTGATGGTCTGTTGGAGCGGCGGGGCTTGCCCCGCCGTCAGCGCGTGACTGCGGGGCAAGCCCCG
>DASSMK010000068.1:0-6001 GCA_035688915.1 Thermoanaerobaculia bacterium | reverse complement strand
CCGGACGACAGCGCGAACGTGCCGAGCATGATCCGCCGCTTCACTTCCGCGCCGAAGCCTTCGCCGCGCGAATCGAAATAGATGTCGTTCAGCGTGCGCGCGCGTTCGCTGCGGTGTCCGTAACGAATGCCGTCGAAGCGCGAGAGGTTCGCGCTCGCTTCGGCATTGGCGACGATGTAGTAGACGGCGATGGCCGTGCCGATCGTGGCCACGCTCACCTCTTCGACGATCGCGCCGCCGCGGCGCAGCACCTCGACGGCGGCGTCAAAGTTCGCGCGCACTTCGCCTTCCAGCGGACCGACCGCTTCGCGCACGATGCCGAAGCGCAAGCCCTGCACGCCTTTTCCGAGTGCAGCGGTGTAGTCGGGAACTGGCTCGCTGGAAGAAGTTGAATCGAGAGGATCGTGACCAGCGATGACGCCCAGCACTTCGGCGGCTTCGCGAACGGTTTTCGAGACGATGCCGATCTGATCGAGGCCGGAGGCAAACGCCACCAGTCCCGAACGGCTCACGCGGCCGTACGTTGGCTTCACACCGACCACGCCGCAGAGCGCGGCGGGCTGGCGCACGGAACCGCCCGTTTCGCTGCCGAGGGCGATGGGCACCATGCGCGCGGCCACTGCGGCGGCGGAACCGCCGGAGGAGCCGCCGGGCACACGCGTCAGATCCCACGGATTGCGCGACGTGCCGAAGGCGGAGTGCTCGGTGGAAGAGCCCATTGCGAATTCGTCGAGATTCGCTTTGCCGACGATCGCCGCGCCCGATGCTTTCAATCGCGCGATGGCGGTGGCGTCGAAGGGCGAGGTGAAGTTCGGAAGGATGCGCGAGCCGCACGTGGTCGGCACGTCGGTCGTGACGATGTTGTCCTTCACCGCGATGGGCATGCGCGCGCCGCGCGAGACCTGCGCGCGAGCGCCTTCCGCGTCGATGCGCAGGAACGCGTGAATCTGCTCGTCGCGGGATGCGACGGCGGCCAGGCAGGCGTCGAGATACTCAGACGGCGAGGCGGCGTCGCGCGCTTCCGTCCACGGCAGATTCAGCAGCTCACTCACCGCCGATCACCTTCGGCACGACGAAGAGACCATCGCGCCACGCGGGAGCGTTGCTCGCCACCAGATCCCGATCGATGGAAGGACGCGGCTCGTCGTCGCGGAGCGGCGTCACCGTCGCATCGCGCTCTTCGAATCCTTCCACGTCGATCTCGCGCAGCTGGTCGATGTACGAGAGGATCTTGGTCATCTCCCCCGCCATCCGGTCCAGCCCCGCGTCGTCGAATTCGAGATGCGCGAGGCCGGCGATGCGGCGCGCCTCGTCACGGTCGATCTTCATGCGGCGCGACGATAGCAGGCCGGTCACGGTCTTGCACAGCCAACGCGCGTTGCTGCTCGTTCTCTCAATCGTTCTGGCCGCCATCGCCGCATCCGTTGTCTGGCTCCTCTGGGCCCGCTCGCGCCGCAAGCACGTGCACTTTCCGGTGCCGCCCGGCGCGCACATCGACACGCTGATCCGCTCGTTCGCGGCGCTGACGTGGGGCTATCTCACGGACGGCAATCGTGTGACCGTCGTGCAGAACAGCGGCTTCTTCGACGCGCTGCTCGCCGACGTCGCCGGCGCCCAGCGCAGCGTCCATCTGGAAACGTTTCTCTGGCAGGACGGGCATGTGTCGGATCGCGTGGCGGCGACGCTCGCGGACAAGGCGCGCGAAGGCGTGGCCGTGCGCGTGCTCGTCGATCAGCGCGGCGCCGCGAAGACCTCACCGCGCGTTTGGGCGCAGCTGCGCACGGCGGGCTGCGAGTTTCGCGTCTATCACCGCATGCGCCTGCGCGAACTGGCGTGGGCGAACAACCGCGACCATCGCAAGATCGCGGTGATCGACGGTCGCATCGGCTACACGTTCGGTCACGGAATCGCCGACATGTGGGGTGCGAGCGAACATCAGCCCACCGGCTGGCGCGACACCGCCGCGCGCATCGAAGGTCCGGCCGTCAATCACCTGCAGGCGGCGTTTCTCGACAACTGGGTGAAGGTGACGCGCGAGGCGTTGATCGGCGACGAATATTTTCCCGAGCCGCACCGGCCCGGCGACACGCGCGTGCACGTTGCGTGGATCGCGCAGCCGGAGACGATCAGTTCCGTGCGCCGTTTGTACGAGCTGGCCATCAGCGCCGCGAAGCGCGAGATCATTCTGCAGAACCCGTACTTCATCCCCAGCCAGCGCGCCATCAATCTGTGCGCAGCCGCCGTGGCGCGCGGCGTGGAGATCAAGTTGATGCTGCCGACCGCGACGACGAGCGATTTCGCGGTCGTGCAGCACGCCAGCCACGCGCACTACGGCCAGCTCCTCGCCGCCGGCGCGCGCATCTTCGAGTACACGCGCTCGGGCATTCATCAGAAGGTGATGATCATCGATCGCGAGTGGTGCACGATCGGCTCGACGAACTTCGATCCGCGCTCCTTCAACATCAACGATGAGATCTCCGTGGCGATTTACGACGCGGCGATCGCGCAGGAGCTCGCGGCCGAATTCGAAACCGATCTCACGGGCGCGGAAGAATGGACGTTGGAGCGCTTTCACGGGCGAACGCCGTGGCATCGCGTCGTCGATGCGGTGAGCACGATCGGCAAGCGACAGCTGTGACGCGTTTCAGCGCGCGCGCAGGAACTCGACGAAGCGGCGCGAGAGCTCGGCGTCAAACTGTGAACCGCCGGCACGCGTGAGCGTGTCCATCGCCTCATCAGCGGTGTCGGGCGGCAGATACGAATCGGGATCGGTCATCGCCACCCACGCATCGCAGATCTGCAGAAGACGCGAGAGGTACGGGATCTCGTCGCCATGCAGCTGATTCGGATAGCCGTGGCCGTCAACGCGCTCGTGATGACAGAGCACGATGCGCGCGAGCTCGTGACCGAGGAGGGGCTCAATGAGCGCTGCGGAGACGGAGACGTGCTCGCGCAGGATGCCCAGTTCATCAGGCGTCAGATCGCGTTTGCGATAGAGGCGCTCGTAATCGAGCAGGCGCATGCCCGCGTCATGAACGAGACCAGCGAGGCGCGCCGTTTCGATTTCGGCCGGCGTGAGCGCGAGGAACTTCGCGAATCCTTCGCAGAGCTTCGCCACGAGCTCGGAGTGGCGGCGCAGCTCCGGATACTTGGAAAAGTCCGGCTCGAGCAGTTTCTCCGCGACGACGGCTCGCGTGGCCGTCTGCGCGTTGCGGCTGAGCGACTGTTCGATCGAGAGCTGCAGATGCGCGTGCAGTGACGCGAGCAGTTCATGCGCGGCGCGATCGGGCGCGGTGGAGAACGCAATCGTCAGATACATCCCGCGCAGCGAGCCGATGTTCAGAGGCGCGGTGAATACTTTCTGCAGTTCGGCCGGACCGATCGACCCGCCCGGCAACGGCTGCACGTTCGTGCGCACGAAGCCGGGCGTATCTCCCCGTTTCGTGAGCCACACATTTAGTTTCGATTGGAGGAAGTTGCGGCCGTCGTCGGTGAGCGTGCCGCGCGCAGCGATCTCCTGCACGCCGCCCAGGTGGCCGAACGCGGAAAGCATGGCCACGGCGGCTCCGGGAATGGCCAGGATGCCGCGCAGCGCATCGCGCGCCACGGCGAGCTCCGATTCGGAGATCGACTCCGCCGCAGGCGGCAGAATGATGCGGCCCGCGACATTGCGTGCGTGCACGACGATGTCGCCGACGCGCGACACCTGCGGCGCCGCGGGCGCAGTGGGCGCCGCAGGACGCGCTGCTGGCGCCGGTTTCGGCGCGACCGCAGGTTTCGGCGCAGCCAGCGTGGGCGCGGCGAGTGGCGGAGCGCTCGGCGGCGGCGCCGGAGCTGCCGCAGGCTGCGAAGCGCGCGGCAGCGGCGGATTCGGCGAGACCACTTGCCGCACCGGCTCGTCCGGCGGCGGCGCCGCATCGTCTTCGTGATCCGACAGCGTGATGAAGCGCTGACCGAACACGTTTTTATTGATGAAGAGTGCGACGATGCGCTCGGCGATCTTCTGCGCTTTGCCGACGTCGGGCTGCTCGAACGGCTGTTTGGCCGCCTTGTCGCGCATGTCGATCAGACCGACCAGCTGGCCGCGCGAATAGAGCGGCGCGGCGAGCAGACGATCCGTCGACGTTTCGTACAGCAGCTCGGAAAACCGCGGCTCGGTGGCCACCCCGTTCACGAAGAACGGCGTCCGTCCGCGGCCGCAGCGATCGACGAGTGGATCATTCGCATCCGTGATCTGCCGGATGGCGCCGCGAAATCCATATTCGGTGACGAGCTCGTATTTTCCGCTCGGCTCGCGCAGATAGAGCGCGGCCTTCGTCGCGCGGATTTCGACCGCGCAGTCGTAAAGGATCTCTTTGATTTTCGGGCGAAGCTCGTCCACCTCGGGGTGCACGAGCGGCATTGTAAGCGGCGCGGCTTCCGTTCATCGCGCGAGAGCGATTCGCTGACCATTCCGGACTCAGGCATGGGCATAGAGTGGCGCACGCTTGCGTTTGAGCCGCCGTTCCACGGCATAACGTGTGCTACATCCGGAGCGGGGTAAGTTCCCGCGCAATTGTGATGTCGGACACGCTCACGGGGCGCAGTTCAGGTAAGATGTTCGGCACATCGTCAGAGAGCAGACGAGTCAATCGGAGGAATTCCAATGGTTAGCGTGTTGAAAAAAGGACTCATCCTTGTGGGGATGATTTCGTGCATTACCGCCACGGCGTTCGCACAGACGCCCGCGGGGAACGTTTCGGCCGGCACGTTCGGCTCGAACTTCGGGAACGGCAACTTCACGTTTCCCGCAGGTCTGACCGTCGACACGAGCACGCTCGTGGTCGATGCTACGAACAACCGCGTCGGTATTGGCACCGCCACGCCGACCAGCGCTCTGACCGTCAGCGGTCAGTCGCTGTTCAACATCCTCACGCCGCTCCTCACGGGCGACCAGGTCGTCATCCAGAGCGGCCTCTCGGTTCAGCGTGGCAACGGCGGCGTCTCGGGCAATGCCCCGAACATGACGTTCACCAGCTCGCGCGGCACCGATGCGGCTCCGACCGCCAGCGGCAACGGCGACGAGACCGGCCGATTCCTCTTCCGCGCGTATGACGGCTCCGCCACGGTTTCGTCCGCGCGCTTCGGAGCGGTCATCGACGGCACCGTCTCTGCCGGCGTGGCCCCGCAGGCCATCACCTTCAAGACGGGCACGACCACGGCGAACGCGACCGAGCGCATGCGCATCGACTCCGCTGGCAACGTCGGCATCGGCGCCACCGCCGCTGCGGGCAAGAAGCTCTACGTCTCGGGCGACGCTCACGTCACCGGCACGCTGACCGGCGGCAACATCGCGGCGACCTACCAGGACGTCGCGGAATGGGTTCCGGCCACGACCGATCTCGAGCCGGGCACCGTCGTCGTGCTCAACCCGACGCATTCGAATGAAGTCATGGCTTCGCACACCGCCTACGACACCACCGTCGCCGGCGTTGTCTCGGCGCAGCCCGGCATCATCCTCGGCATCGGCGGCGACACGAAGGAACAGATCGCGACCACCGGCCGCGTGAAGGTCCGCGTCGACGCCAACAAGGGCGCCATCCACATCGGCGACCTCCTGGTCACGAGCGACAAGCCGGGTACGGCCATGCGCTCCACCCCGGTCGAAGTGCAGGGCGTCAAGTTCCACCAGCCCGGCACCGTGATCGGCAAGGCCCTCGAGCCGCTCGCCAATGGCGAAGGCACGATCCTCGTTCTGCTCAGCCTCCAGTAAGCCTCCACACATCGACAGAAACGAAACGCGGCGCCCTCGGGCGCCGCGTTTTTTTGTTGCTCGCAGATTTCTGCGCGTCAGGACATCGCGCGCAGTTTGTCGAGAATCTCGCGCTCGGTCGGGAACCGGCCTTCTTCGCGCTTCGAGAACAGCGTCGAGTTGTCCACGCTGACGACGAAGATGCCGCCGCTGCCGCGAACCAGCTCGCTGTCGTGTCCCAGCTCTTTTTTGATCTCAGCCGCCAGACTG
>DASSMK010000067.1:0-5125 GCA_035688915.1 Thermoanaerobaculia bacterium | reverse complement strand
GAGCCAAAACTTTGCCAGCTGCCGTTCGCGACGAACGTGCGCGTGCGCCGGCTCGCCGCTCTCGTTACTATAGAAAAAGAAACGATATGGCCCAACGTTGCCCAGATTCGGCACACGCCGATTCTCCCACGAACGTGAGGCGATGACGCAGTTCGCCGCCTGGCGTTCGCGAGTCGTGACAGGATGGCCGCGTCGGACGACCTTTCGCTAAAGTCCCGGTTATCAACAGTTTGTATCGCGTCCTGGCAGGCAGCGAAATACGCGATCGCGAGATTCTGCAGCCCACAAGTAAGCCGCGCCAAAGAAATCGTTTCTTGCGCGCCGGCGACTCACGCGAAGTGACTCCGGGTGTGTCTAACTACGAACTGAAGTTGGGCCGCCTCTTGCGAGGCGGCCTTTTCGCGTCAGTGGTGCACGCCGCGATGCTTCTTCGGCGCGCTCGTCGTGCCGCTCTTGTTCGCGATCGAGATCGTCGTACTCGTCGGCGACGTCACCGTTGCGCCGTTCGTTGCGCCGGAGAGCGTGATGCTCATCGTCTCCGTCGCTTCGTTCGCGTTGTCTGCGAGCAGGCGCACCTGGAACGTCTTCACGCCCATCTCGCCGTCTGCCCACGTCAGCGCGCCCGATGTGGCCTGGTAATCCGAGCCCGCGCTCGCGCTGCCGTTCGCCGTCGAATACGTGACGGAAACCGCGCCTTTGTTGCCGCCGTTGCGCACTACTCCCACCGTCACCACGCTGCCTTCGATCGCGGCGATGGTGGCCGAGGCGGTGGAGATCGTGCCGGGATTCGTGGTGGGACCGGAGTAGGTGCCGCGGCGATAGATCACGCCGTACGCGCCGTTGCTCAGCCACAGCGACGGATTGCCGCTCGGCGAAAGATGATCGGCATTCAGATTGACGCGGTACAGCGACGCGCCGGACGGATTGTCGGCCTTCGCGGTGAGCACGATCGCGCGATCGTCGCCCGTGTAGCCCGGCACCGTCGCGATCGGATTGTTCGTCGCGTTCACCACTTCCACGAAATCGCCGGAATCAAGATTGGCCGTGTACACCGCAGCTTCCGCGGCGGCGGGATCGTACGCTTCGAACGTCAGCAGATCGTCGGACGTGTGGCCGAGCGCCGGGAAGCCGATGTCCAGTCCTTCGATGGCCGGAACGACCGTGTAGATCTCGGACGTGTCGAGATCGAGCGCGTAGATGCTCCACGCGCCCCACGGCTCGCCGTTCGTCACAAAGTCGTTCAGCGCGTCGTAGACGAGGAACTGCCCGTCGTGCGTGAACGTCATCGTGTCGGCGTAGCGCACTTCGCCGAACGTGTCGCCGTCGTACGAAGGCGTCGACACCTCGTACGGAGTCGCGTCATCGCTGCTCGTGTCGACGACCAGAATGCGATTCTCCGGCTCGCCATCATCGCCGAGCAGCACGACGCCGAAGCGCGCGCCGTCCGGCGACATGCCGACCGAAGAGACGCGAATGCCTTCCTGCGGCAGGCCGGCGCAGACTTCTTCCTGCGAGCCGTTCGTCGGGATGAGGCAGATGTCGCGCAGCGAATCGACGAACGCCGCGAGACTGCCGTCGGCCGTCACTGCAGGACGCGAAGGCGTCGCATCGAAATGGCTCAGCGCCTTGCCGTTGTCACCGTCGCTCTGGAGCTCGCGGCGGCCGAGGAACCAGGCGTCGCTGGTGGCGTCGCGATAGAGGAAGAGCGTCGAGTCCGCGCCGGCGACGACCGGAATCGGCTTGTCGTCCGGCGTCGAGGACGCGGCGAAGATCTCGACCGCGTCAAATGCTTCCGCGGTCTTCGCCGCCTGCGCAGACGACGCGCCGAACAGTTCGTTCGCGGAGGTAATCGCCGCGATGCGCGCGTCGATGAATTGCGCGTCCTTTGTCAGATGCTGCGTCAGCGCGCGATAGAAAATTTTCTCCGCCGCTTCCTTCCCCACCGCCCCCGGCAGTCCTTCCGCAAGCAGGTAAAACGCGCGGTTGATGATGCCGCTGTTCGTGTGCACGCCGCCGTTGTCGCTCTGCGTGTGCAGGAACTGGCTCATCTTCGCGGGATCGCCGAAGCGCGCGGGGTCGGACATGCTGCGGATGGCCGTGTGCAGCTGCGAGCCGATCACCCAATCGTTCCCACCATTGCGGAAGCGCGACTCCACCATCTCGCCGAAGATGTCCGAGATCGCTTCGTTCAGCGCGCCCGACTGTCCCTGATAGACGAGACGCGCGGTGTTCGCGGTCACGCCGTGGGTCATCTCGTGCGCGATCACGTCGAGCGAACCGGCGTACGTATCGCCATCGCCGAACACCATCAGCTGCTGCTCGTCGAGCCAGAACGCGTTCTCGAAGGAGCGGCCGAGGCGGACGACGCCCATGATGGTGCCCTTGTTGCCGTCGATCGAATTGCGGCCGTGGCGCGCGAGGTAATAGTCGTACGTCTGCGAGAGCCAGAACGCCGCGCTGACGCTGTCCGCGACCGGCCACGAATTCGGATTCGACGATTGCACGACCGCCATCGAGTCCGGCAGTTCCTGCGGATCGTCGGTGGCGGGAAGATTGGTGGCGTCCGCGATGAAGATGCCGCCGCGCGTGGTTTGCGGCGCCGGCGGCTGCGAGCTGCCGTCGAACATCGCTTTGCTCGTGTCGAGCAGGAGGTAACGGCCGCCGTCGCGCCAGAGATGCAGCGAGCGCGTCGTGCCGCTCAGGTCTTTCCCGCTCCCCACGACATCCTCGGACGGCACATTGTTGAACCGCTCCAGCACCGCGCCATTCGTGGCGTCGATCACGACGAGCCACTGCCGCGTGAGCGATTCGCGGATCGTCAGCTTCCACGCCAGGCGCGGGCGCTTGCCGTCGCGTGCGTGCACGATCAGCTCGGGAATCGAGGCGGAGGTGTCGTTGCTGCTGCAGGTGTTGCGGGCGCGGGCAATGGCGTTCGACGCGCTGAGGAACGGGACGCGCGTGAGACGGCGGGGCGTGGGGATGAACGCGCCTTCGACGAGCTCGACGGAGTTTGTGGTGTCGACGTGCATGAGCAGCTCCGCGGGCCAGACCGTGATGCCGTTCGCGGTCTGCTCGAAACGGATCTGCGTGTGGCCGCGCTCATCGCGCGATTGCGACGTCACGACCAGCTCGCGATCGGGATCGTCGAGCTTGAGCAGTCCGCGATTGTCGCGGAGGAAGATGCGCGCGGAGTCGAGCGCGGTCATGCTCGGCATCGCCGCCATCGATGACGACGAGATCGTGCGAGCCGGGATGATCTGCCGCGGGGTGCCGTTCTCGCGATACGAGACCGACGTCATCGCCGAGCTGCGCGCGAATGATGCGGTGCGCGGCGGCAAGGCGGCGGTGCGTGAAGAAGCTGAGGCTTTGCCGGAGATCGCCGTGCGCAGCGCGGCGGCCACTTCGCGAATGTCGCGCGGTTCGTTCGATCGTGCGGCGGCGCGCGTCTCGCCTTCGCGGCGCGGCAGCGGCTTGACGCCGACTTTGTGCGTCAGCTCGCTCGCGCCGGCGACCGTGGCGAGAGAAAGGATGAACAGAGAGAGGAAAAGACGTTTCACCGGGACCTCCTGAGTTGTTGGACCGCCGGAGAGTGTACGGGAGGAGGAGGCCCGCGGGTGCGACTCTCGTCACGTCACCGAAACGTGTCAGCGCCCCTCCCGCGACTATCATGTAAACGAATCCGCCGTCCGTCCGTCTGTATCGCGTGAGAAGCAACGTGGCACTGTTCCGACTGCCCGACCGGGCCGAACCGCCGTCCGACCGCGAGCTCATCGATCGCACGCTCGCCGGAGACGGCTCCGCGTTCGAAACGCTGGTGGAGCGCTTCCAGCGCAAGATCTATCGCGTCGCGTTCGCCATCGTGCGGGACAAAGTGGAAGCCGACACCGTCACGCAGGACACGTTCGTCCAGGCGTACACGCATCTGGCGCGTTTCCAGGGCCGCGCGGAATTCGAGACGTGGCTGACGCGCATCGCCATCAATCGCTCGCGCGACGTGCTGCGCCGCCGCCGCTTCGTCAGCTTCTTCACGCTTCGCAACGACGACGAGGAGTCGGAAGTGATGCTCGAGCCGGTCGACGATCGTCCGGATCCCGAGCGCCAGCTGCTCTCGTCGCAGCTTCGCATCGCCATCGAACGGGCGGAGCGCACGCTCTCCGCGCAACAAAAGGTGATCTTCCGCCTGCGACATTATGAGAATCTGTCGCTCGAAGAGATCGCCTCACACCTCGGCCTGCGCGCCGGCACCGTCCGCGCGCATCTGTTCCGCGCCATCCACAAGATTCGCGCGGAGCTGGCCGGCTGGAGGAAGGGACCCCATGACACAGCTGAAATCGCACTACAGTGAAGCCGATCTGCTCGAGACCTGGTACACGAAGCCGGGCGCTTCGTTGCCGATCATGATGCATCTCGCGGACTGCGCGGATTGCGCGGCGCGCTTCGAGCGTCTCGAGCGGAAGATGCACGACCTCAGCGCGTGCGCCCATGCGGACGACAAACCGGAATCGTTCTGGAGCCGCCAGCGTGCGTCGGTGATGCGCAAAGTGGCCATGCAGACCGCGAAGCCGGCGCCGCTCACGCGCACGTTGCGCGTCGCTGCCGCCGCCGCACTCGCGTTCGTTCTCGGCGGCGTCGTCACGTACAAGAGCATCGAGCAGAATCCCGCACCGGTGGTGGTGACACACACCGCGAGCGCGACGACGACGAGCCTCACCACATCATCGACGACTGCGTCGACGTCGACGAGCGTCCCAACCGATCCGTGGCAAACCGACGAGCTGAAGGATTTTCAATCGCTGGTGGCGTGGGAGTCGTGGGATGACTCCACGGCGACGACGCAGAAGAGCGGAGACACCTCGCTATGAACCGCCGTTCGCTCAATCGCGCTGCGATGGTCGTGATGGCGCTGCTCGTCACCGCGGCCGCGTACGCGCAGCAACTCCCGCCCGGCAAGTGGTGGCGCCGTCCGGAGGTCGTCAAGAAGCTCGTGCTCTCCTCGGAGCAGCAGGATCGTCTGGACGGCATCTTTCGCGACGCCGCGGATGAACTGATCGACGCGCGTGCGGACGCCGAGAAGGGCGCCATCACGCTGCGGGCGGAGCTCGACCGCCCGACGCTCGACAAACAG
>DASSMK010000066.1:0-4531 GCA_035688915.1 Thermoanaerobaculia bacterium | reverse complement strand
GCTGCGGATCTTCTCCGCCACCTTCTCCGGCGTGAATCCGTACGCCTCTGCCAGCTGCTCGTAGGGGGCGGACGCGCCGAAGTGGTCGACGCCGATTACCAGCGCGTCGCGGTTGACGTACTTGAACCAGCCGTCGCTGCGGCCGGCTTCGATGCACACCACGCGACTGCGGTCGCCGAGAACTTCGTCCTGATACTCCGGCGACTGCTGATCGAACAGATTCAGCGACGGAGCGGAAACGACACGCGCCTGGATGCCTTCGCCCTGCAGCAGCATCGCGGTCTTGATCGCCAGCGGCACTTCCGAACCGGTGGCGATGATGGTGATGTCGCCGCCGGAGTGGCCGTCCAGCACGTACGCGCCGCGCAGAATTTTCTTCGGATCGAAATCGAGCGGCCGCGCGATTACGTCGAGCTTCTGCCGCGTCAACACGAGCAGCGTCGGCCCGCCGTCATTCGACACCGCATGCGCCCACGCCATCGCCACCTCCGCGCCATCCGCGGGCCGGAAGAGCGTCAGGTTCGGGATGAGGCGCAGCGACCAGAGCTGCTCGATGGGCTGGTGCGTGGGACCGTCTTCGCCGAGGAAGACGGAGTCGTGGGTGTAGACAAAGATGGAGGGGATGTTCATCAGCGCGGCGAGCCGCACCGACGGACGCATGTAATCGGAGAAGATCAGGAACGTCGCGCCGTACGCACGCCACGAGCCGTACAGCGTCAGGCCGTTCACGATCGCGCCCATGGCGTGCTCGCGAATGCCGAAGTGCAGATTGCGGCCCTTGAAAATGTCCGTCGCGGGAGGATGCTTCTCCTCCCCTTTCGGCCGCTCCACGCTTCCTGATTCTTTGATGAGCGTGTTGGTCGACGGCGCGAGATCCGCCGATCCGCCCACGACGTACGGCGCGATCAGCGCCAGCTTCTGGATGACCTGTCCCGACAGCGCGCGCGTCGCGATCGGCTTGTCCGTCGTCGCCGCTTCGAGCAGCACGCTCTCGTATCCATCCGGCAGCCAGTGCGACCAGTAGCGATCCCACTCCTCCGCCAGCTCCGGATGACGCGAGCGCCACGCGGCGAGCTCTTTGTCCCAACGCTTGCGATCGCGCGCGAGCTTCTTCGTCTTGCGATCGAACTCGGCCTGCACTTCGGCAGGCACGAGGAATGTCGGCTCTTCCGGCCAGCCCAGCGCCGCTTTCGTCGCTTTCACTTCATCCGCGCCGAGCGGCTCGCCATGCGCGCGCGCCGTGCCGTGATACTTCGGGCTGCCCCAGCCGATGATCGTTCTGCAGATGATGAGCGACGGCCGGTCAGTGTTGCGCTGCGCGCGTTTGATCGCTTTGCGGATCGCGGCGCGATCGTGGCCGTCGATGTGCTGCACGTGCCACCCCACCGCTTCGAACCGCTTCTTCACATCCTCGGAAAACGCGAGCCGTGTTTCGCCTTCGATGGAGATGTGGTTGTCGTCGTAGAGATAAATGAGATTGCCGAGGCCGAGGTGGCCGGCGAGCGAGGCGGCTTCGGAGCTGATGCCTTCCATCAGATCGCCGTCGGAGCAGATCGTGTAGATGAAGTGATCGACCGGCTTGAACGGATCGTCGGAATCGAAACGCGCGGCGAGCATCTTCGCCGCCAGTCCCATTCCGACCGCGTGCGCGAAGCCCTGGCCGAGCGGCCCGGTGGTCATCTCGATGCCGGTGGCGTGGCCGTATTCAGGATGGCCGGCGGTCTTCGAGCCGAGCTGCCGGAAGTGCTCGAGCTGATCGAGCGTCATGTCGGGATAGCCGCTCAGATGCAGCAACGAATAGAGCAGCATCGAGGCGTGGCCGGCGGAGAGGATGAAGCGATCGCGATTCTTCCAGTGCGGCTCGAGCGGATCGTGGCGGAGGAATTCGGTCCAGAGGACGTAGGCCATGTCGGCCATGCCCATGGGCGTGCCGGGGTGACCGGACTTCGCTTTTTCGACCGCGTCGACCGCGAGGAATCGGATCGTGTTGACGCACAGCTCTTCGAGCTCGTCCTTCTTTCCGACCGCCGGCCGATTGCTCGCTTCCGCGGCCGAAATCGCCGCCGCTCCCTCGGCCGCCGTGCTGTTCGCACGAGGCGTCGACGTCTGATCTTCCATGGCACCCCCCAAAGAAAAAGCGGATTATACTCGGCGCAAAATCGCCAATATCGCAGGTGGGCACGTGGAGGCGAGGATGACCGACGAGACCGTCACGGTGAAAGGCTCGCCCGTCCGAAGTCTGCAGAAGTTCATCGATGCAAACCTCGGCGCCGAGCAGAAAGAAGCGGTGTTTCGCAGCCTTCCGCCGGAGTACGCGGCGCGTTTTCGCAGTCCCATTCTCGCCACCGAAACCGTACCGGTGCACATGCTGAACCGCTTCACGGAAGAGGCGGCGAAAGCGAAAGGCGAAGCGGTGGAAGCGTTCGCGCGGCGCGCGGGACACGAAGCGGCGAGCGATGCAGTGAAAGGGATCTACCGCTTCTTCGCATTGGTGATGACGCCGCCCGCGCTGCTCGGCAAGGCGTCGCAGATGTGGAGCTCGCTCTACAACCGCGGCGAGCTGCGCGTCGAAGATCAGACGTCGACGAGCGCACGCATCCGCCTGGTGAACTTTCCGTCGGAGGCCGCCGGATGCTCGCGCGTGACGGGATGGATCGAGCGGATGGCGCAGCTGACCGGCGTGAAGGATGTGCGCGTCGAGCAAACGCACTGCTTCGCCAAAGGGGCGCCGCAATGCGAATGGATCGTGCGGTGGAGCTGAAGTGAACAAGATTTTCCCGATGGAGTCGGATCACCCGCTCTTCCGCTACTTCACCGATGAAGAGCGCGGGAAAGTGGAGCGCATCAGCGACCTGAAACTGGTCGCACCCGAGGGCTACTTGATCACTGCGGGCGAGACCGATTCATCGCTGTTCGCAGTGGAGGAAGGGCATCTCGACATCGTGGCGATGCGCGACGGTAAGTCGAGCGTCGTGGCTACAGTCGGACCCGGCGACGTCCTCGGCGAAGTCTCCTTCATCGACGATTCGCCGCGCACGGTTTCGGTGCGCGCGGGCGATGAGCTGGCAACGGTGCGCGTTTGGGACAAGCGCACGCTGTCTGAAGCGCTGGCGTTCGAGCCGCAGCTGCTCGCGAAGTTCGCGGTGGCGATGAGCGAGCTGCTGGTGGAGCGGATGCGCGATAACGCGCGACGCGTTTAGGCGCGCGCTACTTCCCCGTCTTCCACATCCGATTCGGTTCGCCGTGCTCCCACGGCTTGTAGCCGAGGACGAACGCGATGCGCTTGCTGATCGCCGGGTGCGAGTAGCGCCAGAACTCGATGATCGCCGGCGGATTCGGATCCTGCTTCGAATCCTCGGCGAGCTTCACGAACGCGGTGGCCATCGACTCGTTGAGGTGCGTGAGCTCGAGCGAAAACATGTCCGCGTCGTGCTCGTTGCTGCGCGAGTAGCCGGAGATCACGGGCGAGAGGAAGAAGCCGATGATCGTCGCGACGAGCAGTAACCACGGCACCGCAGCGGGATCGGCGGCGTTCTCCACTCCCCACTTCGCGCCCCACTTCGCGATGCCGCGCTCGGAGAATCGTTGCGCGAAGAAGAAGACGAAGAAAGAGACGACGAGACTGAAGGCGAGCCCCTTCCAGATGTGCTTCATGACGTAATGGCCCATCTCGTGGCCCATCACGGCGATGATCTCGTCGTGATTCATTTTGGCCAGCAGCGTGTCCCACATGACGATGCGATTGGTCGGCCCGACGCCGTTGACGTACGCGTTCATGGTCTTGGTCTGCTTCGATTTGTTGACCTGAGAAACGCGGCTGCCTTCGATGCCGGCGCGTGAGGCGAGATCGAGCAGATCGCGGCGCAGCTGCTCATCTTTCAGCGGCTCGAATTTGTTGAAGATCGGATCGAGGATGATCGGCTGCACGACGACGAGCAGCACGATCAGCGGAATCGATCCGAGCCACAGCGCGAGCCACCACCGCTTCACCTTGCGGATGCCGAGCAGCGCGAGCGCGCCGACGACGGCGCTGAGGACGAGGCTCAGGGCAAGCCCTTTCGCTTCATCGCCGAGCCAGCCGGCTAACGATTGCGCGGAGAGATCGAATTGGTGCGGCACGACGAAGCCGGCGTAGTACGAAAGCGGCAGCTCGAGCAGCGTCGTGACGAGCACGAACAGCGAGACGTACAGCATGGCCTGCACGAACGGGCGCTTCGTCGCGCGAACGGCCGTGTCGCGCATGCGCCGCGAGAGGCCCGTCGCGAGAATGCCGAACAGCATCAGCAGCGAGTAGCCGAGGCCGACGAAGTAGAGCGTCTCGGTGATGCGGCTGTGCCGCACCATCTCCGGCGTGACCTGCACCTGAAAGCGCTTGTCGGTCTGCTGCTGTTGCGGCGCCGGCTGTTTTTCCTGCGCAGCGACGGTGACGACGATCGTCGTGGCAACAGCAACGGCGGCGAGAGCGAGAGCGACCTTCGCGAGGAAACGCATTGCGCGGCAGGATAGCGCAGCGCGCGCAGAGTGTTGGAGC
>DASSMK010000065.1:0-3204 GCA_035688915.1 Thermoanaerobaculia bacterium | reverse complement strand
CCCGCCGCTCCAACATGCTCCCAGGAATCCCTTGCACCGCCCAGCCGTTCCGTCTCGCGATGCGCAAGTTATTTGCGGTCCTTCTCGTCGCTGCCACTGCCTCGGCAAACGAGGTCTCGTATCGCTCGCTTCAGACCGGCTCGCCGACTGGCGGAACGCCGCTGTACGACGCCGGCATTCACGGCGAGGGGCAGATCGTGGCGGTGCTCGACACCGGGCTCGATTACACCTCCTGCTATTTTGCGGAGGCGGATGGATCGCGTCCGCCGATCAACACCGGCACGGCGAGCGGCGGATTCGCGTGGCAGAACGTCGACACGTCGCGGCGCAAGGTGATCGCGTACGACTTCCTCTATTCGTGCGATCAGTTCCCAAACGCCAGCGGCTGCGACGATCCGTCGAAAGGCCTCGGCGCGTTCGACAATCAGGGACACGGCACGCACGCCGCGGCGTCGATTGCGGCAGATCGCGATCGCATCGGCGAGCACGATTTCGCGGATGCCATCGCGCCGATGGCGAAGCTCGTCATTCAGGACGGCGGCTTCACCGGCGGCGACAACTGCTCGCAGCGTCCCGGCTTCGGCTGCCCCGTGCAGATACTGCCGATTCTCGATCAGGCGTACAAACAGGGCGCGCGCATTCATTCGAATTCCTGGGGCGATCGCCAGGGCGTGCGCTCGACGCAGCCTTCTCCCACGGCGAACTACTCGCAGTCGGCGCGCGACGTCGACGCGTTCATCTACTCGCATCCCGACATGCTGATCGTGTTCAACACGGGCAACTGGGGCGGCACGACCGCGCCGCCGCAATCGACGCTCTCCGCGCCGGGCTGCGCGAAGAACACGCTGCAGATCGGCGGGACGCGCGACACGACGCCGGACGATGACGTGATCGCGTCGTACACGCTCTTCGGTCCGACGCGCGACGGCCGCATCAAGCCCGATCTCGTCGGTCCGTCGATGGTGACGGCGGGCGACATCGACGTCGATGAGAATCCGAACACGTGCGACGTGAGCCGCCAGCAGGGCACGTCGTGGTCGTCGCCCTCGATCGCGGGTGCAGCCGCCCTGGTGCGGCAGTACTACACCGACGGCTTCTATCCGAACGGTGCGAAGAACGCGGGGACGGCGATGACGCCGAGCGCTGCGCTGATGAAGGCGACGCTGATCGCGGCGGCGCGTCCGGCGCATTGGCGCGGCGAGAATCGCACGAAGGTTCCGGCGCTGCCGGTGCCGTCGTACGAACAGGGCTGGGGTTTTCCGGTGCTCGATGACGCGCTCTATCTCGCCGGCGACACGCGCAAGCTGCGCGTCGAAGACGTCGCGCTCGCGAACGGTCTCGCAGAAGGCGAGTCGCGCACGATCCGCATCAATGCGCGCGTGAACACGCCGCTGAAAGTGGTGCTGGTGTGGACCGATCCCGCGGGCGTAGTGCGCGGCACGAACGATTCGACGCCGGAGCTGGTGAACGATCTCGATCTGCGCGTGAAATCGCCGGACGGCACGACGCTGGGCAACGCCGATCATCTGAACAATGTGGAAGTGGTGTCACTCGAGCAGCCGTCGACCGGCGGCTACGACATCACCATCTCCGCGCAGCGCATCGGCCAGGGTCCGCGCCAGAGTTATGCGCTCGTGGTCACCGGCGATCTGCAGGCGGCGCCTGCGCCGGCGGCGTCAAAGGGACGAGCCGTCCGCCATTGACGATGCGCCAGTAACCGCGCATCGGGCCGAACGGCAGATACGCGCTCAGTCGCTGCCCGACTGCGCGCACGACGAGCGGGTCGAGCACGATCGTGCCGTCAGGCTTCAGTCCCGCGCCGCGCTTGCCGCTGGCGATGGAGCTCTGCAGCACGATCGCTTCTTCCGGCAGCACCGCCGCATGTTCGACGATCGGCGGCGTGGGCTTCTTGCGATCGGGAGCCGGCCAGCCGATCAGCGCCGGGATGTCGGTGAGCGAGATCGGCGCGCGCGGATCGCGCGATGGCATCCCGAACGTCAGCAGCACCACGTGGCAGAACTGCGGATGGCCGAAGTTCGTCGCGCCCAATCCTTTGCGCGGACCGTGATCGGACAGCACGACCAGCCTGTTGTTCTTCGTGAAAAAGTGCGTCGCTTCGAGCTCGTCGGCGAGCACGCGCTGGATGTGCGCGACCTTCCAACTGGCCAACTGCAGCGGATCGCCTTCGATCTGCGGCATGTCGGGATCGAGGCTCTGGTCTTGGAGCGCATCGACGCGTGCGTGGCGCACGATGCGCGCGCCGTTCGCGCCGAGATCGCGGTAGCGCGGGTAGCCGTAGGCGTGGAGGTAATCGAGATGCGCGGCCACGAACGCGGGCCGCGAGCCGTCGCCGGCGGTGAGGATGTCGCGCACGTTCTGCTGCAGGTCGTACGCGAACGTCCCTTCCTGATTCGCGGGTGATGTGGCGAACGGCAGATGCGGAAGGCGAGGAAGGAGCAGCGGCAGGAAGATGCTCGAGTCCTTCACGAAGCCGGTGGAGATGTAGAGCCAGCCGAGGGGACTGCTTTCGTCGCGATCGAAACCGGCGTGCGAGCCGAGATACGACGTGAATTGGCTGGAAAAGAAGCTCCACGTCTCGTAGCCGCGGCGGTGCGCGTCCGCGACGAGGTTGTACGGCGCGTGCGACCAGTCGGCATCCTGATAGATGAGATAGACGCCGCTCTCGTGCGGCAGACGTTGCGTGAGGATCGAGCTCCACACCGCGTTCGTGACGAGCGCCGGCGTGATCGCCGTTTCGTACCACGTGCCGTGATGTTGATTAGCGAGCGCGCGCAGCGGTGCCACGTCATCGCGCTGCGAAAGCGAGTCGATGCCGAAGATCACGACGCCGTTCGCGTGCGCTTCATCGTGCGAGCCGTACGCGGGCAGGAACGGCATGCGCCACGCCGCGACGACGATCAGCGCGAAGGTGAGTGTGGCGATCAGTGCGCCGCGCAGTTGCGCGCGATAGACGCCGGCCAGTGCGGCGAGAACGAGCACGATGACGATCGTGCCGATGGTGGCCTGCAGCACGGTCGCGTTGCGCGCCACCCGGAAGAGCGAGTGGCGCAGCACGGCGGGATATTCGAGCGCCAGTCCTGCGGCGAAAGCGAGCGTGAAGAGCAGCGGCTCGACATACAGCAACGCACTGGGAACGACGTTGGAGCGGCGGGCGCCCTCGCCCGCCGGGTCGGCACCCGAGGG
>DASSMK010000064.1:0-13613 GCA_035688915.1 Thermoanaerobaculia bacterium | reverse complement strand
CGCGAAGCGATTGCGCTCGCTCCTCGCGACCACGCTCCTCATCGCCGCACCGTTTCTCGTCGCCGCGCTGCTGCTGCGCGCGATCATCCTGCCATACGCGCTGGCCACGCTCATCGCCACCACGCTCTACGGCGAGCATCGCTCGCTGCGCGTGCGGCAGATCGCCGACGGCGCGATCGTGGCCTGCGGCGCATTCGCCGCCGTCACCGGCGCACTCGAGGCGCGCGTAGCGCTCCTCATCATGCTCGCGCTCGTGCCATTGGCTTGGACGCTCGCCGCGACGAGCGACCGCGTTTGCGATCTGCCGGTGAGGGTCGAGCCATGATCGCGGTGACCGACGTGGTGAAGACGCTCGGCGGCGAGCGCATCGTCGACGCCGCCACCTTCACCGTCCCCCAAGGCCTCGTCGCCCTCCTCGGCCGCAACGGCGCCGGCAAGTCGACGCTCATGCGCATGCTCGCGGGCATCTGGAAGCCCGACTCCGGCGCGATCGCCATCGGCGGCCACGATCTGGCGAAAGAACCCGTCGCGGCGAAGCGGCTGTTCGGCTATCTGCCCGAAGCACCCGACCTCCATCCCGCCATGCGCGGACGCGACCTGCTCGAGTTCGCCGCCGCATCGCGCGCACTGCCATCATCCGCAGTCGAAGATGCCGCAGCACGATTCGATGCGCGCGCCGTGCTGAACAAACGCTGCGGCGCGTTATCGCAAGGGCAGCGGCGTCTCGTGACGCTGCTCGCGGCCACATTACACACGCCGCCGATCTTGCTGCTCGATGAGCCGACGAACGCGCTCGATCCGGCACGCGTGCAGTTGCTGCGCGAATACCTGCTGTCGACCGACGGGCCGCGCGCCGCGCTGATCTCGACGCACCAGCTCGACTTCGTGCGCGGCCTGGCCACGGGCTATCTGGAGATGGAAGCCGGCAAGATTACGCCCGCGACAAAATCGCCTTGAGCATCCCATCCAGATCCTCGGCACTCTCGAAAAAGTGCTTCGGATTCTCGGCGCGCAGCTTGTCAGCTGGCGTCTTGCCGGAAGCGACAGCGATGGTCGTCGCGTCGTACGGCACGCCGCAGCGCACGTCGTAGATCGAGTCGCCGATGATCACCACGTCCGCACCTTCGAAGCGATAGCCGTCGATGGCCGACGCGCGCTCCACCGCGAAGGGCGGCAGCTCTTCGCGCCGCGGTGAATCGCTGCCGAACGCGCCGAACGGAAAGTACTCGTTCAACTCGGGGCTGGCGAGCTTCAGTCGCGCGCCGGGCTCGATGTTGCCGGTGAGGAGCGCCAGCGTCACGTCATCGTGCTCATGCAGCGCGTCCACGAGCTCGCGAATGCCGGGCAGCGCGCGCACGCGCTCGCGCGTCGCATTGGCCGCGAGGCCTTTCAGATAGACCGACCAGAGCTCGTCGAGCTTTGCGGTGATGGCGTCATCGGTGAAGCCGGCGTCGCGCAGCACCATGCGCGCGATCTGCGGATCGGTGCGGCCCGAAAAATCGTAGACCGACAGATCGCCCGCGTAGCCGTACACGGCTTCGAGCGCATGTTTGAACGAGCCGCGCGATGCGCCGCCGTCGGTGATCAGCGTGCCGTCGATGTCGAAGAGAACGAGGCGCCGGGCCATGAGGCGGCACACTCTATCAGTGTGTCGCCGCGCGGCGCTTGGGCAGGTACCGCGCCGGGAGCGGCTCGTCGACGTAGACCAGCGCGACCGGACCGCTGCCCGGCGCGCGCCCGAAGTTGTACGCGAGGTAGTTGACGATCGCGACGCCGCGCTCCGTGCCCGTCACGGCGATCGTCGTGGCGCTTTGCCCCGACGCGATCGGCGGCGTGTAGCACGAGACCGGGCCATGACAGGAGGCGCCCACGCCGAGCGGCGCCGGTCCGAAGCGCGTCTCCATCCGGATCTCCACGGTCTCGCCGCTGCGGATCGAGATGACGTGGGGCGTGGCGATGACAGGGCCGAGGCGATACCAGTCGTTGCGGAGATTGATGGATTCAGTGCGCGCGGCCTGACCCGCCGCGTTCGAGACCAGCGCGTTGATCAGGAACCAGTTGGGCTCCGCGAAGACATGCACGGGCTCGGGCTCGGCCGAGGTGGTGCCGTCGCCGAAATCCCAGTGGTAGACGTTGCACGCGTCGTTGGTCACCGCGCGAAAGCGGATCGGCTTTCCGGCTTCGCAGATCGCGTAGAGGTGGCACGCTTCGTCGTCGGAAAAGGACTCGATCGTGCCGATAGACGGGAACGCGGGCGACATGCAGTCGGCGGCTCGCGCCGATCCGAGCGAGAGGAGAAGGAGAAGGGGAAAGAGGAAAGCCGCCGCTGCATGTCGCACGCCGGGAGATACGTGCCGCGCGGCCCGAGCGTCCACGCGATACACTGCGCGCGCCCTATGCGTAAGGCGTCACTGCTCGTCCTTTTCCTGACCGTCTTCATCGATCTCATCGGCTTCGGGATGGTCGTGCCGTTCCTCTCGTTTTACGCGCGCGAGTACCACGCCAGCGGCATCGCCGTCGGCGCCGTCGTCGGCATCTACTCGATCATGCAGTTCTTCTTCGCGCCGGTGTGGGGACGGCTTTCCGATCGCGTGGGACGGCGTCCGATCATCCTCGTGAGCGTGGCCGCGAGCTGCACCGGCTATCTGCTCTTCGCGTTTTCGCGCAGCCTGACCGTGCTCTTCGCGTCGCGCATCGTTGCGGGCGCCGGCGGCGCGAACATCGGCACCGCGCAGGCGTACATCGCGGACACGACGTCGGCCGAGGAGCGCGCGAAGGGGATGGGTCTCATCGGTGCCGCCTTCGGCATGGGCTTCATCCTCGGCCCGCCGCTGAGCGGCTTCCTGTCTGCGATCGGTACGAAGCACGGCATGCACGGCAATCTGCTGCCGGGGCTCGTCGCCGCCGGGATGTCGTTCACCGCGTTTCTGATCGCGCTGAGCGTGCTCGTCGAGTCGAAGCCAAAGGATCTCGTGCCGCGCTCCGGCGTTCCGCCGCAGTTCGACAAGCGGATCTGGGGCGATCTCTCGCACAACACGCTGCTCGCATCGCTGATGGGCGGACTCTTTCTGACGCTGCTGGCCGTGGCGGGCATGGAGATCAGCGTCACGCTGCACGCGCGCGATCGCTTCAACTTCCGCCAGCTCGACATGGCGTACTTTTTCCTCTTCATGGGGATGATCGTGGCCGGCATTCAGGGCGGTCTCATTGGCCGGCTGGCGAAGAAGTTCGGCGAGAAGGGACTGGTGGTGATCGGCGCCGCGTCGTTCACGCTCGGCTTCGTGCTGATCCCGCTGATCTATCGCGTGCCGCTGCTGTACGCCGTGGCGTTTTTCATCGCGGTGGGGCAGGGGCTCTGCTATCCGTCGCTCACTTCGCTCGTATCGAAAGCAGCGCCCGAGCGCGAACGCGGCAGCATGCTCGGTCTCGCCACTGCCGTCGGCTCGCTCGCCCGTTTCGTCGGACCGATCCTGTCAGGATTTCTCTACGATCTGGCGAAGGCGCGCGGCGCGTTTTACGGCGGCGCGGCGCTGATGGTGTTGGCGCTCGCGATCGCGATTTCGATGCGCACGGACCGGCTCGAATCGCGCGCGTGATCGCATAAACTTCGCGCATGTCGATTCTCAAAGTCTCACGCCTCGGCCACCCCGTGCTCCGCGAGCGAGCCGCCGATGCCGACGTGCAGGACATCAAAGCGGGCAAGTACAAACAACTCATCGAAGACATGGTGGAGACGATGCACGCGTACGAAGGCGTCGGCCTGGCCGGTCCGCAGGTGCATCTGCCGCTGCGCGTTTTCGTTTACGAAGTGCAGGAGCGCGTGGCCAAACGCCGCGGCGTGAAGCAGGTGAACGTGGGCGCGGTGTTCAACGCGACCTACGAGCCGGTCGGCACCGACCGCATCACCGATTGGGAAGGTTGCCTCAGCGTCCCCTTCCTCGGCGGCGAAACGCCGCGCTACAAAAAAATCCGCGTGCGCGGCTACGACCACGACGGCGACGCGATCGACGTGGAGCTGGAAGACTTCACCGCACGCATCTTCCAGCACGAGATCGACCATACGGACGGGCACGTGTATCTCGACCGGATGCCGGATTTGAAGACGCTCGGCTACACGATTGTTTTGTAGTTGGCGCCTTGTGATTACGCGGTAGCGCGTTGCGAGACGCGCGTGACCGCTTCCACTGCGCGCGCCACTTCCTCCTCGGTCGTGTAGCGCGAGAGCGAAAAGCGCACCGCCCCCATCGCGACGCGCAGCGGGCGGCCCATCGCTTTCATCGTGCTGCTCGCTTCGATCTTGCCGCTGTTGCAGGCCGCGCCGGCGGAGACGCAGACGCCTTCCGCATCGAGCGCACGCACGATTTCGTCGGCGTAGCGATCGTGGAAGGAGATGTTTGCGGTGTTGCCGAGACGCGGTTGCGAGGCGCCGTTGACGGACGTTTCGTCGACTGCCGCGAGGATCTCGGATTCGAGATGATCGCGGAGTGTGCGGATGCGATCGAAGGAGGCGAGTGCTTCGCGCGCGAGTCGGGCGGCGATGCCGAGGCCGGCGATGGAGGGGACGGGCTCGGTGCCGGAGCGGAGGCCGAGCTCCTGGCCGCCGCCGTACCAGAGCGGCTGCAGCGACAGGCCGCGGCGAATGGTCAGCGCGCCGACGCCTTTCGGCGCATGAAACTTGTGTCCGGAGATCGTGATGAAATCGGCGTCGAGCTCGCGCTGCGACACCGGAATCTTGCCGGCCGCTTGCACGGCATCGACATGCACCAGCGCGCCGCGTGCGTGCGCGAGTCGCGCGATCTCGGCGATCGGATGGATCACGCCGGTCTCGTTCTGCGCGAGCATCACGGAGACGAGGAGCGTGCGGTCGTCGATGGCGGCGCGCATGGCGTCGAGATCGATCGCGCCATCAGTGCCGACGGGGACGATCACGAGCTCGATCTGTTGCGCGGCTTCGAGCGCGCGCAGGAGCGTGAGCACCGAGGGATGTTCGACCGCGGTGGTGACGACGCGGCGGCGGTCGGGATGGCGATCGATTAAGCCGCGCAGCACGAGCGCGTTGCCTTCGGTGCCGCAGCTGGTGAACACGACCTCAGGCGTTTCGACATCGAGCAATGCCGCCACCTCGACGCGAGCGTCCTCGATGGCGTCGTGCGAGCGGCGGCCGAGGGAGTGGGTGGCGTGGGCGTTGCCGAAATGCTCGCGATAGAAGGGAGTCATCGCGGCGATCACTTCGTCGGCGACGCGCGTGGTGGCGTTGTTGTCGAGGTAAATGAGCGGCATGCGGCGGCAATTGTACGAAATCACAACTTTCTCACGCGCGGTCGAACGGGCGCGTGACCCCGCGGTTTTACTCTGTGTATGTACAGCGCACCGAATCGAGAACCGGCAGCGTGTTGTATGAGAGAGAGCGGCAGGCCGATGATGCGCGTGGCATCATCGGCCTGTTGTCTTTTGTGGCGCTGCGCGCGCGGAACACGCTGATTCCGACGGCCCTCCATAGAATTTTTGTCGAAAGGCAGGAATTCGCGCAGTAAGGCACTCTCACCTCCAAGGAGGTTTTATGCCTGCTGATCGGAGTGCCACATTCGATTTTCGCAACGTCATCCGTGCTCATGGTCTTGGTGTTCGTGGGTTGGACGTTCCGCGCAGATCGGAGCAATACGAGGGACGGTTTGGGAGGATGTTCCGCAGCCTGCCGGCGGCGGAGCATGAAGAGAAGGCACTCGTCGCCCTCGGCGACGCCATGACTGCCGCCGAGGAGGAGTCTGACGAGAATGAGCTCGACGCGGAGGAGAACCGTGGGATCTCGGCCGGTTACACATACGTTGGGCAGTTCATCGACCACGACATCACGTTCGATCCGGCCAGCAGCCTGCAGAAGCAGAACGATCCCGACGGCCTCGTCGACTTTCGTACGCCGCGCTTCGACCTCGATTCGGTCTACGGTCGCGGCCCGGACGACCAGCCCTATCTCTACGAGCCTGACGGAAAGCATCTGCTGCTGGGCGATTTTCTCATGGGCAGCGCCAGCGATCCCGACACGCGCGACCTGCCGCGGAACAGCGCGGATCCCGCGCGCGCACTCATCGGCGATCCTCGCAACGACGAGAACGTGATCGTCTCGCAGCTGCAGGGCATCTTCCTTCGCTTTCACAATCGCGTCGCCGATCTAATGCCCGGCGCGACGTTCGCCGAGATGCAGCGCATCGTCCGGTGGCATTACCAGTGGGCCGTGCTGCACGATTTCCTGCCGACCATCGCTGGACCGGACATGGTCTTTTCGGTGTTGCCGAGCCTGGAGAACGACACGTCGATCTACGAAGACGAGCCGGATCTCCGCTTCTTCCATTGGCGGAATGATCCCTTCATGCCGATCGAGTTCTCCGTCGGCGCGTACCGCTTCGGGCATTCGATGATCCGGCCGCAATACCGATTGAGTGTCGGCCTGCCGCCGCGTTTCCCGATCTTCTCCGCGACGGAGCTGGATCTGCGCGGGTTCCAACGCTTTCCGCCGAATTGGGCCATCGAGTGGGAGCTCTTCTTTCACATCCGCTCCGGTGCTCCTGACACCGGCCCGACGCGCGTGCAGCCGGCGTACAAAATCGATACGTCGCTCGTCGATCCGCTGCGACTGCTGCCGTTCATCACCGACGGTTTTCCGTCGCTCGCCGAACGCAATCTTCGCCGCGGCCGGACCATGGGTCTTCCTTCGGGTCAGACGATTGCGCGCCACATGTGCATCGAACCGATTTCCGAGGACAAGCTGCGCGTCGGGAAAGCGACGGAAGAAGACAGCGGAAGCAATCCCCGGCTCGTCGACATCTGCCCCGCTTTCGCGGACAACGCGCCGCTATGGTTTTACATCCTCTCCGAAGCGCAGCAGCAGTTCGAAGATGACGACACGCCGATACGCCTCGGACCCGTCGGCGGCCGCATCGTGACGGAAGTGATCGCCGGTTTGATCCTCGGCGACAACCATTCGTATCTGGCGCAGCAGCCGTGCTGGCGTCCGATGTTCGCGCGAAACGGCAGGTTCGGATTCGCGGAACTGATTCTCGCGGCGACGAACCGGCTCGACCCATCGAGCTGAGCGGAGTGCGGCCGTCGGTTCTCGCCGGCGGCCGCACTCGACTGCGATCGGCGCGATCAGCGCCGTCAGCGCGTCACGATGTCGAAGATGTTCTCGCCCGGCTGCAGATCGATCGCGCCTTCGAACTGCACCGGCGCGGTGCGGCCGAGGTAGACCAGGACTTTGTAGTGGCCGGGGCGGAGGTAGTAGATCTTGTACTTGCCGTCGTCGCCGGTGCGATCCAATCCGCTGATCTGGCCGTCGGTCCCGAGGAAGCTGACGTCTGCGAGCGCGACGACGCGGTTGTATTTGTCGCTGACGATTCCGGAGACTGACGAGCGTGAGCCGAAGGGATCGGTGGGCGAGCGCTCGCAGGCGGAGAGAAGGGGCAGGAGAAGAGAGAGAACGAGGAGAGGGGCGAGCCGTTTCACGCAGCGTGGTACGTGCGCGCGGCGTTAGATGTCCATCAGGAAGCGATCGGGCGAGCCGTGCAGATCGTATTCGGCCTGCAGATCGGTCTTGTGCTTCCACTCCATCTCCGCGAGCTCCATGAAGAGGCGCCCCAGCTCCGTGTCGGCGGGCACGCGCTCGGCCATGAAGCGGAAGTAGCTCTCCGAATCGCGTTCGCGTTCGAGCGCATGTTTCAGCGCGCGGCTCATGTCGAGATCGGTGAGATCCGATGGCAGATCGAGCATCACGGGCTCGGGGGCTGGAGGATCGACGTGCAGCGTCTCGCGGTATTTGCGCTCGAGCTTCGCGCGATGCACGAGCTCTCCATCCGACAGCTGCAGCATCCGTTTGCGCACTTCGGGCGAGCCGGCGCGCTCCGCGAGTTTTTGATAGTAGACGCGCGTCTCGACCTCCGACTGAATCGCGTTGCGGAGGACCTCTTCGACGTTGGTCTCGAGTGGCTTCATTGCTGGCAGGAACCCGCGCGGATGATAGCAGTGAAGCGCGTTGCGAGTGGCCGGTGGCCACTCGAATCCTACGCGCCGCGATAAAGATCGGGATTCGGCGGATCCTGATCTTCGAACGGTGCTTCGCGCAGCGGCTGGCCGAGGCCGGTGCCGCCGGCGGTGCCGTGCTTCTGGATGGCGCCGTAGTACGGACGCCAGCCCATCGGCTCGACGGGGAAGTTCGGCGGCACGACCAGATCGCGCAGGCCGACCACGGCGCGCTGCCGCGTATCGATAGCCATCTCGTAGTCGCGCGTCATGTAAATCGCATCCTCGGGGCACGCATCGACGCAATAGCCGCAGAAGACGCAGCGCAGCAGATCGATGTCGTAGCGCACGGGGAACTTCTCGCGCGTGCGCTGGTCTTCGCCCGCTTCGATGGTGATGCATTCGGCGGGGCAGGCGGTCGAGCACATGAAGCACGCGACGCAGCGCGTGGTGCCGTCTTCACGAGCGGTGAGAATGTGGCGGCCGCGGAAACGCTCCGAGTAGACGCGCTTCACTTCGGGATACTGGATCGTCGGCAGGCGCTTGATGTTGACGAGATTGCGCAGCAGGTGGCCGAGCGTGAGGAACATGCCCGACAGAACCTGCGGCAGATACGTACGCTCGCTGAGCGTCATCTTCTCGCGCTCGACTCGGACGACTCCTGGGGACACACGCGTGATGGACATCAGCGATCCAGCTCTCCAGCGATGATGTTCAGCGACCCGAGCGTGGCGATCGCGTCGGGGATGGATTGACCGGTGATCATCTTCGCGTACGCCTCGAAGATGGGGAAGCAGGGCGGGCGCACGCGCACCCGGTACGGCTGCTTGGTGCCGTCCGAGATGATGTAGAAGCCGACCTCACCGTTGCCGCCTTCGACCTGAAAGTACGCTTCGCCGACCGGCGGCTGAATGCCGTGCATGATCAGCTTGAAGTGATAGATGAGCGACTCCATCTCGTTGTAGACCTTCTCTTTCGGAGGAAGGGCTACATACGGGTTGTCGACCATCACCGGGCCTGCCGGCAGCCCGCGATCGATGGCCTGCTGCAGGATGCGCAGCGACTGCCGCATCTCTTCGAAGCGCACCAGGAAGCGCGCGTACGTGTCGCCGCCTTCCGCGACCGGAACGTCCCAGTCATACGTTTCGTAGCCGAGGTAGGGGCTCGCTTTGCGGACGTCGAACGGCACGCCGGTGGCGCGGAGGCAGGGGCCGGTGAAGCCCATGTTGATCGCCTCTTCGCGGCTGATCACGCCGACGCCTTCCACGCGGTCGCGGAAGATGCGGTTCTTCATGATCAGCTTTTCGACTTCGTCGATGTACTTCGGCAGCATGTTCACGATGCGCTGCGAATTCGCGAGGAAATCAGTGGGGACGTCGACGGCCAGACCGCCGATGCGGAGATAGCTCGGTAGCAGGCGCGCGCCGGAACACGATTCCGCGAGCGCGATGATCTCTTCGCGCGGCTGGAACAGGTACCAGAAGTTCGTCAGCGCGCCCATGTCGACCAGGTTCGTGCCGATGCAGATGATGTGATCGGAGATGCGATAGAACTCCGACAGCATCAGCCGCACGTGCTGCGCGCGCTCCGGTGCGGTGAGGCCGAGCATCTTCTCGACCGTCATGCAGTAGCCGACGTTGTTGATGATGGCGGAGCAGTAATTCAGCCGGTCGGTGTACGGGATGACCTGCTGATACGTGTGCGTCTCCGACATCTTTTCGAAGCAGCGGTGCAGGTAGCCGATCTCGCTGTCCGCGCCGACGATCGTTTCGCCGTCGAGCGTCACCACCACGCGCAGCGTGCCGTGCGTGGCGGGATGGGAGGGGCCGAGGTTGAGCGTGACGCGCTCGAAATCTTCCTCTTCCTGCTTGAAACGAGGATCGATCTCGGGCGTGATTTTCTGCACGTTCGCGTCGGTGAGCAGCCAGCGCTGCGCGGCGTCGTAATCCTTGCGCAGCGGGTGGCCCTGAAACGCTTCGTGCGTGAGGATGCGGCGCAGGTTCGGGTGACCTTCGAACGTGATGCCGTACATGTCCCACAGCTCGCGCTCGAACCAGTTGAACGCGCCGTAGACACCGATGGACGTGGCGACCGATTCGCCTTCATCCACCATCACCTTGAGGCGAATGCGCTCGTTGTTCTTCAGCGAGTAGAGCTGGTAGACGACGTCGAAGCGTTTCTCGCGGCGCGGGTAGTCCACACCGAAGAGATCGAGCGGCAGGTCGAAGAGCAGCTCCGCATCGTCGCGCAGCGTGCGCAGCGTGGCGATGATCTGCTCGCGCTCGACGTAGAACGTCGGCAGGTCCTGGCCGCGCTCCTGCGTCAGTCCCGGGATGCGTGCGGCAATCGCTTCGCCGCGCGCGTCCATGGCCGGCGCTTCCACCGGAATGTACGGCTCGCGGTTGGTCGGCGCGGGACCGGTGTAGGGGATGGCGCTGAATTTCGTCAGGGTGCTCATACGTTTGGCGCGCGGTCAGCGCTTCACTTCACCACGCTGAATCTTTTCCTTCAGCTTGAGGATCGCGTACATCAAACCGTCCGGAGTGGGAGGGCAGCCCGGGACCCAGATGTCGACCGGAATGATCTCGTCGACGCCCTGCACGACGTGATACGAGCGGTAGAAGCCGCCGGAGGTGGCGCAGGCGCCCATGGCGATGACGTAGCGCGGCTCGGGCATCTGCTCGTAGATTTTCTTGAGCACCGGCGCCTGCTTGTCGACGATCGTTCCGGCCACGATCATTAGATCCGCCTGCCGCGGCGAGAAGCGCACGACCTCGGCGCCGAAGCGCGCGATGTCGTAGTGCGACGAGACCATCGACATGAACTCGATGGCGCAGCAGGCGGTGCCGAACGGCAGCGGCCACAGCGAGTTGCCGCGCGCCCAGTTGACCATCGAGTCGAGCTTCGTCGTCAGCAGGACGCCGTCGGCAAGCTCCGGAATCTCGCGATCGGCTTCGCCGGGAAGCGTGATCAGCCCTTTTTCCGCACCTTCGCCCGGCGCCACGCCGGCCTTGCGCGGAATGATCGAATTCTGGTGTTCCATTTTTTCAACTGACATAGCTCAGGTTTGCTCGAACGGCTCGGCGCGTGCTGTGAGGTTCGACGAACGAACCGCACGAGGCGGGAGCGGCGGATTCTACTGCGGTTGAGAAATCTTTCACAAGGTGAGTCAACGCTCCCGGAGCCGCGGGCATGCCTTGCCAGAAGCGCGCCGCCGCGACGGTTTGGCAACGACCTGCGTACCATGCGCACCATGACCCGGAGTCCTCAGTTTTTCGTTGTCCTTCTCCTTCTCCTCGCTTCCTCGGCTTTCGCGCAGTCCGCAGACCTCTCCGTGGCGTTCGCGCCGCAGGACACGCCCTACTCGGGCCGCTCCCTCTGGTCGTCGCTCTACGTGAAGAACAACGGACCCGACACTGCGGCGAAGGTGCATCTGACGTGGCACTTTCCTGTGCTCGCCGGCGTGCTGACCACGCCGGCCTGCACGCTCGTGAACGATGTGCTGCAGTGCGAGCTCGGCGATCTCGCGGCGGCGGAGCAGAAGGAGGTTCGCATTTCCTTCACGCTCCCGACGGGAACGTCGTTTCCGATGGACGCGACCGCGACCTCAACGACGCCCGATCCGAACAGCGCAAACAATACGGCGGCGATTGAGGTGCCGCTGCGGAACGGCGCCGAGCCCTCGCTCTCCCTGAGCACAGTGTTCCAGGCGGCGGGTACGGGACGACGGATGGACTGGTACGCCGACATCTCCAATCAGGGCTCGGAGGCGGCGCGGGACATCGTGCTGGATTGGCAGATTCCGGCGAACGCGCGGTTCGTCTTTCCGCCGAGCACCGGCTGCACGCGCGTCAGCGACACGCTCGTGCGCTGCACGGCTGCCGTCGTGAAGCCCGATACGTTCGGCAACGTGCGCTTCTATCTGGGCGTGGCGATCGACGAGCCGGGGACGTACACGACCAGCGCCTCGTTCACGACGAGCACGCCGGATGACAATCCATCGAACAACAGTGCCAGCCAGACGGTCACGGTCATGCCGGTGGCGGATCTGACGCTGACGATTGATCCTCCGCCGTCGAGCATTCCGGAGGATCGCAACGTCACGTTCACGGTTCACGTCACGAATCCGACGCAGTACGACGCGAAGCTCCTCACGCTCAACTTCAGCGGTCCTCCCGCGGGCGGGATTCACATCGTCTCTGTCTCCGGCGAGGGGTGGAATTGCTCCGGCAGCAACGGCTTCCTCGTGAATTGCACGGCTTCCGTGTTTCCCGCACACGCCTCATCGACCATCACGATTCAGGCGCAGCCCGGGTCACGTGCCGAGCGCGCGCAGCTGAACGGCTATCTGGCGTGGCGCACGGGCGACTATCCGTTCACCGATACGACCTATGCGAGCGCGCTTTTCCTCGCGTATCTCCGCTTCACGGTGACGACGACGGCCGATGACGGCGCGGGCTCGCTGCGACAGGCGATCGGCGAAGTGAATGCCGATCCGGCGTGCGCGAAGGGACCCTGCTCGATCGACTTTGCGATTCCGCTTCCGGCGATCACGCCGCCCGCGCAGTGGTGGCCGACGATCGAACCGCGCTCACCGCTGCCCACGATTCAAGCCGCGGAGATCGCCGTCGATGGCCGCACGCAAATCGCTGCAATCGGCGACACGAACAGCGCAGGTCCGGACGTGGAGCTGAGCGGCCGCTTGCTGCCGGTCGGCGAGGGCCTGGACATTCGCGCGAACACGGCCGAGGTGCATGGGCTGGCGATCAATGGGTTTCCGTTTAACGGCATCCGCTTCACGCAGACCGGCTACGGCGCGCTGACGCAGTTCACGCACAACTACATCGGCACGGACGCCACCGGTCTGCATGCGATTCCGAACGGATTGCGCGGCATCGCGCTGGATGGAAAGGGCAGCGGCACGCTCATCTCGGACAACGTGCTGAGCGGCAATCGCCGCAGCGGCCTTTTCGTCACCACCGGCCAGAACATCACCGTCCGCAACAATCTCATCGGCCTCGGCGCCGACGGCACGACGCCACTCGGCAACGGTGCGAGCGGCGTGTTCTTCGGCGCGGTGCAGGAGAGCCGCATCACGGACAACAAGATCGCGCACCATCCGGACTTTGGCCTGGCCATCGCGAAGGCCTCGAATTGGATCACGATGGAAAAGAACGTGATCTTCGACAGCGGTCCCGCCGCGATCGATATCGGTCTCGACGGCCCGACGCCGGCGTTCCCCACGTCCGAGCCCTACGGACGGAACGCGCCGGTGATCGTGGATGCGACGTACGACGCGGCGGCGAACGTCACGCGGATCGTCGTCGAAGCGCCCATGAGCAACGGGTTCATCAACTTCCACTACTTTTTCTACGCGAATGAGAAGCCCGGCTACGCCGGCTACGGCGAGGCCGAGCAGTTCCTCGGCGACATCAACGTGAGCGGCACGAGCACGTTCGTGTTCAACGGCGATCTGCGCGGCAAGTACGTGACGGCAACGTCGACCGCGCACCTGAATCTCGATGGCTCGCTGCGCGAACAATCGTCGGAGCTCAGCCGCGCCGTGATTGTGCGGTAGCGACGAACGTTGGAGCGGCGGG
>DASSMK010000063.1:0-29433 GCA_035688915.1 Thermoanaerobaculia bacterium | reverse complement strand
CGGGCCCGTGGCCCGGCCGCCGGAGGCCTCTCGTCGTCCCCCGTCGCGTCAGTGAAGTAAAAACGTTCCGCCTGAGTTCAACATGACCACTCGTTCACGATTACTGCTGCTGATCGTCGCGCTCTTCGCGCTGCCGCTCTTGGCGCAGCCGGCGAATCCGCGTTTCTTCATCGACTCGATCGCCGTCACGGGACTGCGGTACGTCTCCGAACGGGTCATCGTCTCGGAGACGCGGCTGCAGCCGGGCCGTGAATACAGCGAAGCGGAGCTGCACGCGGGCGCGGCACGCGCGGCGCGGCTGCCGTTCGTGGTGCGCGTCGACATGCGGCTCGAGCGCGGCGGGGAGCGCGGCGCGTATCGGTTGATTCTCGAAGTGACGGAGAAGAAGCCGCTCTTCTACGGCGCGACCTACAACAGCGGCAGCGAGACCACGCCCGATCTGCACAACCTCACCGCCGGCGCGCGCGCGTTTTTCGGACGCAGCGACACCGTGTACGGCGCCATCACGGCCGGCGACGCCGAGCCGCGCTTCGAGCTTGGCTACACGCACTACGACCTCTTCGGCCGCGGCGTCGTGCTCTCCGCCGTCGCGCAGACGCGGCCGTTCGTCACCACCATTCCGGAGGAGCTGTACGAAGCCTCGTCCGCCGACGAGCTCGTGACGCGCGTCGTGGCGGCCGTGCCTCTGCGCGGCAATCACGCGCTGCGCGCCACGTGGTCCACGTGGCCGACGCTGCTGCGCTCCACGACGCCGATCGAGCAGCTCGATCGGAAACACACCTACGAGCCGGTGCGGGGCGACACGTACGAGCTGGCATGGCTGTACGACTCGACGGACGACCCGCTCTTCCCGACCAGCGGCTCGCGCACCACGGTCGGCGCGGTGATGCAGAACCGGCCGTTCACCGCGCACATCCAGGGACCGCTGCGGCCGCTGGCGCGCGGCACGAGCCACGACCCGTGGCTCTACGCGGACGTCTGGCATTACTGGAGCCTCACGCCGCGCCAGAGCATTTCCGCGCGCGGCGAAGACCTCATCGCGCGCCGCGGCCTCGGCTTCAGCGACCAGCACGAAACGTTCAACCAGCTCTTCGGCGCCACGGCCTGGTCGTTCGATGTGTGGGATCCGCAGCGCTCGTCGCGGCCGGGCGATCTGCGCCTCGAGCTGGGCGTCGAAGCGCTGCAGTCGCACATCAAAGTGAACGATCCGCTCGTGCCGGCCGAGAACTACCTCGACACCGGCGCGCACATCGCCGTCGTCTTCCGCAACGAATGGGGCGTGATCCGCGTCCGCTTCGATTTCGAGAATACGGAGGAGCGATGACGCGCGCGGCCCGGCGCCTCGCGCTCCTCTCTCTCTGCCTCGGCCTGATCGCGCCGCTCTTCGCGGCTGCGCCGCCGTCCACGCACCTGCGCGGCGAGACGCTGTACGTGACGCTGCCGGCAGACCTGATCGCGCACAAGGACGTGCGCCGGCAGCTGACGAGCGGTCTGACCACCACGTTCGCCATCGTGGCGAGCGCGGAAGAAGCGAAGCAGAGCGCCGGCATCCGCATCGATGTCCGTTACGAGCCGTGGGACGAAGTCTTCTTCGTCACCACGCGCACGGTCGGCACCGCGCCGAAAACGCAGCGCATCGCTTCGCTCGCACTGCTCGAAGCGTGGTGGCGCGAGACATCGCTGCCGGTGCTTTCGCACGCGAGCGGCATTGCGAGCGTGCAGCTGACGGTGGAAGTGCTGCCGTTCTCTGTCGAAGAACAGCAGGAAACCCAACGCTGGCTCACCCGCTCCCTCGGCGAACGTCCGTTGGCCGACGGTGCGGCAGGCACCGACACATCGGTCGTCGACGCGCTGTTCGGCACGTCGATCAAACGCCGCCCCATCCTCCGCTACAAGTGGCAGTTGCAGGTGAAGCCGTGACACCGCGCCGCGCGCTGCTGCTCGTCCTCGCCGCCGCAGCGGCATTGTTCGCGTTTCATCTCGTGATGCGCCGCGTGTCACTGCTCTCGTTCAACCTGGCCGGCACGAGCGAAGTGCGCGACGTGATCGACGAAGCGATGCGCGATCAGAAGCAACTCTCGCGACTCGATCCGTCGCACGCGAGTGAGTACCGCCAAAAATTCGAGCGCGTGCGCGCGATCGGCAAACGGCTGGACATCGTGGCGCTGAATCGCGAAGAGATCGCGCGTCGCTACGAAACCGCGCTGATCGCTGTCGTGGCCACGCTGCTGCTGGCCTTCTTCGCGCTGTACGCATTCGCCAGCGCGCGGCGCGAACGCAGACTGGCCGTGATTCAGCGCGCGCTGGAAGCGTTGGGACGCGGCGAGACGGACGTCACCATCGGCGATCGCAGCCGCGACGTCGTCGCGCGTATCGGCGCAATGATCGAAACGACGTCACGCGACATCAGCCGCGATCGCCGCCGCCTGCAGTATCTCGATCACCTAGCGTCGTGGCAGGAAGCGGCGCGGCGTCACGCCCACGAGATCCGCACGCCGCTCACCGCCGCGCGGATGGAAGTGGACGGCTTCGTCCAGCAGGTCACCGCGAACGCGCCCGCGCTTTCTGCGACGGCGCTCCAAGCGCAGGTGAGCATTCACGAAGAGCTCGATCGCCTGCGCGAATTCACGCGCCAATTCACTTCCTTCGCACGCATCGGCCAGCCGCGCCGCGAACGCCTCGATCTGCAGAACGTGCTCGACGAATTCACGACCACGTTCAGCGGCGCCTGGCCGCGCGTGACGCTGGCCTTCACGTTCACCATCTGCGATTGCACGGCGGAGATCGATCGCGAGATGTTCCGCCAGGTGCTCGTGAATCTCTGCAACAACTCCGCGCTGGCCGGCGCCTCGCGCGTGTCGTTCGAGATCGAAGAAGAGCGCGAATGGCTGCACGTGAACGTCTGCGATGACGGCCCGGGCATCGATCCCTCGATCCGCGCGCGCCTCTTCCAGCCGTACACCACCACCCGCGCCGTCGGCGAAGGGATGGGCCTCGGCCTGGCCATCTCCAAGAAGATCGTCCTCGATCACGGCGGCGATCTCGACCTCGGCCCAAGCACCACCGGCGCGCTGTTCCGCATTACGCTGCCAAAAGCAGCCCGCGCATGAATGACGCTCCCTTCGTTCTCGTCGTCGAAGATCACCGCAAAATCCGCGGCCACGTCGTGCTGCAGCTGCGCGAGCAAAGCTTCGCGGTGCATGCGGTCGCGTCGGCGGAAGAAGCGCAGCAGTACCTGCGCGACAACGCGCCGCCCGATCTGCTGCTGATCGACGTGCGCCTGCCGCGCATGAGCGGCATCGAATTCGTCCGCGGCTTGCACGATGCGCACGCGATGCCGCCGACGATCGTGATGTCGGGCGAAGCCTCCATCAGTGAAACCGTCGAAGCCCTCCGCCTCGGCGTCTACGATTTCATCGAAAAGCCATTCACGCGCGAGCGGCTGCTGCAGTCCGTGCGCAATTGCCTGGAGCACTTCGCGCTCGCGCAGCGGCTGCGCGAAATGCAGACGCGCGGACGCGGCGGCGAAACGATCGCGGGCACGTCGCCCGAAATTCGCGAGCTGCTGTCGAAGATCGAACGCGTGGCGCCGACCACCGCGCGCATCCTCATCCGCGGCGAAACAGGCACGGGCAAGGAGCTGGTGGCGAATACGGTGCATCGCCTGAGCGGCCGCGCCAACAAGCCGTTCGTGAAGATCAACTGCGCGGCCATTCCCGCGCATCTCATCGAAGACGAGCTGTTCGGCCACGCGCGCGGCGCGTTCACCGATGCGAAGACGCCGCGCGCGGGCCTGTTCGAGGAAGCGCACGGCGGGACGCTTTTTCTCGACGAGATCGGCGACATGAATCTCGAGCTTCAGTCGCGCCTTTTGCGCGTGCTGGAAGACGGCAAAGTGCGGCGCATCGGCGATACGCAGGACCGGCAGATCGATGCGCGCGTCGTCGCCGCGACGAACCGCGATCTCGAGGCGATGGTGGCGCAGCAGACGTTCCGTCAGGATCTCTTCTTTCGCTTGTCGACGGTGCCGATCGTCGTGCCGCCGCTGCGCGAACGCCGCGACGACATCGCGCTGCTCTTCTCGTATTACCTCGACCGCTTCGGTGCCGAGAACCAGCGTCGCGGCCTGACGATTGACGCGGAGGTGCTGCCGGTGCTGCGCGCCTATTCGTGGCCGGGCAACGTGCGCGAGCTGAAGAACGTGGCCGAACAGCTGGCCATCTTCGGCGTCGACCCGATCACCATCGCGCAGCTCCCCACCGCACTGCGCCACGAACGGCCGTCAGAAGAAACGGGCATCATCCGCCCCGACGGCGGCATGCGCATCCGCCCCCTGCGCGCGTTCAAAGCGCAAGCGGAGAAGGAGTACATCGAGAGCGTGCTGCGCAGAACGAACTGGAACGTGAGCGCCGCCGCGCGCCTCTTGGAGATCCAGCGCTCGTACCTGCATCAGAAGATGGCGGATTTGGGGATTGAGCGGGAAGCGGAGTCGTAGAGTCGCAGAGTCTTCGAGTCGCAGAGTGGAACACGCGCGACGAGCTCCTCTGAGACTCTGAGACTTGACGACTCTGAGATTCCCCGCGCGGGTTTGAACGCGACGTGGAGTCGTAGAGTCGCCGAGTCTTCGAGTCGCAGAGTGGACCGCACGCGACGAGCTCCTCTGAGACTCTGAGACTCGACGACTCTGAGACTCCCCCGCGGGATCGAACGCGACGTGGAGTCGTAGAGTCGCCAAGTGTTCGAGTCGCAGAGTGGACCGCCCGCGACGAGCTCCTCTGAGACTCTGAGACTCGACGACTCTGAGACTCCCCCCGCGGCGCCCCATGCTACGCTCCCGCGCCGATGTCCGCGCTCGTCCTCTACCTCATCGCCACGGCCGTGCTGCTGTGGGCGTGGGACCGGTGGGTGCGGCCGGTGCGGATGTTTGCGGCCATCGTCTTGTTGCTGCTGCCGCTCTGCTTCACCGGCCGCGCGCTGCTGACGGGGCGCATCTACGCGCCGGTCGATCTGCCGTTCATGTCGGAGCCGCTGAAGGATTACGCGCGCGACTTCGGCGTCGAGAAAGTGCACAACGGCACGCTCTCCGATCTCTACTGCCAGATCATTCCGTGGCGCGCCGCGGTGCGTTACGCATTGCGGCACGGCGAGTGGCCGCTCTGGAATCCGTTCATGCTCTGCGGCGACATCCTGGCCGCGGCCGCGCAGGCGGCGCCGTACGATCCGTTCAATCTCATCGGCCTTCTGATTCCGCTCGCGCCGAGCCTCACGTTCGGCGCGGCCATGACGTTCTTCCTGGCCGGCTTCTTCACGTTCTTTTTCGCACGCGAGCTCGGACTGCGCGAGCTGCCGTCGCTCGCCGCCGCAGCCATCTTCATGTTCAACGGCAACCTGGCCTTCTTCGCCGGCTGGCCGCTGGCGCGCGCGTGGGCCATGCTGCCGTTCGTGCTCTTCGCGGTGCGGCTCGTGGTGCGCGAACGCACGCTCCGCGCGGCGGTGCTGCTGACGATCGCGTTCGTGCTGATGATCTTCGCGGGACATCCCGAGTCGATCCTGCACATCACCGCGGTCGGCGCGGTGTACGGCGCATTCGAGCTGTTCACGACGCGCGAGAAACCGCTGCGCGCGATCGCGCTCGCCGCCGGCGCAGGCGTCGTCGCGCTGCTGCTCACCGCCATCTTCCTCCTGCCGTTCTTCGCCGCGGCGAAGGAAACGGTGGAGCACTACACGCGCACCGAGCTGTACGCGAAATCAAAGTTCTACACCGACACGAACGTCATCGCGCGCCGCGCCGGCGTGACCGTCTTCCCATTCTTCGGCGGGCAGCCGTGGCGCGACAACATCACCGACAAGTGGGATCCGCAAAGCGCACGCGTCGGATCGATTGCGCTGGCACTCGCGCTGGCCGCGCTGCTGGTGGCGAGACGCAAGGAGACGTGGTTCTTCGCCGCGCTCGCCGCGTTCTGTTTGTGCGCGGCGTTCGATGCACCGCCCGTCGCGCATCTGCTGCACGCGCTGCCGGTGTTCGACATGGCGCTGAATGAGCGGCTCGCGTACGCCGCTTCGTTCGCGCTCGCCATTCTCGCGGCGTTAGCGCTGGACCGTTGGAGCGGCGGGGCTCGCCCCGCCGGCTCAAGCGTTCAGGCAAACCGTGACGGCGGGGCAAGCACCGCCGCTCCAACACTTGCCGCGGTTTGCATGCTCGTCGCCATCACGCTCGTCTTCGCCACGTACGCGATCTACGACTCGCAAATCGCCGCAGGTGTGCACGCTTCGCTCATCAACGAAATGACGGCGTTCGAAGTGCTGCCGCTGGCCATCGTGGCGCTGCTCTTCTTCACTCGCACGCGCGTAGCGTTGCCGCTCGTGCTCGCGTTGCTGCTCGTGCAGCGCGTCGCGGAAGACGGCTCCATCTACCCCTCGCTGAAGCAGGACGTCTTCTATCCGCGCGTGCCGGTCATCGCCGCCATTCCGCAGAGCGGCGAGCCGTTCCGCATCGTCGGCAATTTCTTTGCGCTGATCCCCGACACCGCCGCGCTCTACGAGCTGGAAGATGCGCGCGGCTACGAGGCCATGACCTATCAGCGCCTCACCGAAACGTATCCGCTCTGGTCGACCGCGCAGGCCGTTTCCTTCAACGCCGTCACTGATCTCACCAAGCCGTTCCTCTCCGCGCTCAACGTCAAATACGCATTCGCCGCGACCGACACGCAGCCGCCCGAAGGGTGGAAGCTCGTGGCGGAAGATCGCCAAAGCCGCCTCTTCGAAAACACGCGCGTGCTGCCGCGCGCGTTCATTCCGCCGTGGATCAATTACGAGCCGTCGAACACCGCCGTGCTGCGCGCCATGGCGCAGCAGAAAGACTTCAGCGAGCGCGCGTGGATTCTCGCGCCCGGCTATCGCTCACACCAAGTGTCGAACGGTCCCGGGCAGTTGAAGATCGTGCGCGACGGCAACGGCTTCACCATCGATGCGGCGATGGAGCACGAAGGTTGGGTGATCATCTCCGAAAGCGCGTGGATCGGCTGGCGCACGTACATCGACGGCCATCGCATCCAGCCGCAATACGCCAATCACGCATTCCTGGGTGTCTTCGTGCCGCAGGGAAAACACACCGTCACGCTGCACTACATGCCGGAGCCGTTCACGCGCGGCCGCAACATCAGCCTGGCGACGGCGCTGGGGTTGTTTCTGTTCGCAGCCACGCGCCGTATGCGGCGGAAGCGCGCGCGTCGAGAATGACGAATTCCGGCAGCTCGTACGGATGCCGCGCGAACACCGCTTCGCGCAACGCATCGACGCGATCGCGCGTGGTCTTGAGGATCAGCTGCTGCTCGACGTCTTCCACGATGCGGCCTTCCCACCGATAGAACGACGTCATCGGCGGCAGGATGGTCACGCACGCGGCCACGCGCAGATCGAGCAGCTCGCGCGCGAACGCGCGCACATCGAAACCGGCGCCGGTGGTCGTGAGCACCAGCACCGCGTCGTCGGTCATGGTCAGGGCTTCACCGTGGACGCCACCTGAATCGCCGCTTTGCGCGCCACCGCGCGCGACGCACCGCGCAGCTGCATCCACTCCAGGAACGGCAGCGCGATCCACGCGCCGAAGTGACGGCCGCCGACGCCGATCGACGTCGGCATGACGGCGGTGTTTTGATGCTGCAGATCGACGTCGTCGAGCAGCTCCAGCGTTTCGCCGTCGTAGATGCGCAGCCGCGCCGCGACGTGCGAGACGACCACCGACAGCTCCACGCCGCCGTCGCGCCCGCCGATGTCCACGCCGCCTTCCGGATCGGCGTAGCCGTCGCCGGAAACGATCTCCACGTAGTAATCGGCACGCGCCTCGCCGCGGCCATGCGCCACCACATCGTCGTACGTCACGCCGGCGTCGAATGCGTCGAGGTGACGCTCGCGGAGCTCGCCGACGAGATAGCGGAAGACGGAGGAGGCGATGGCGCCGTTGTGGCCGGCGTTCTCCTGATAGGGCGAGCGCAGCACGCCGACGCGATCGCCATGCTGCGCCGCATCGAACGCCAGCGCCGCCGCGGGGAGGAGGAGAAGGCAGAAGGCGGCGGCAAGAAGACGTTTCATGCGGAGATTCTAGCTATCATCGCGCCGTGTTCAAACGCGTCGCCCTGATCGTGCTGGCCGTTGTCGTCGCGTTTCTGCTGTGGGAATGGATCACTTTCCCCAACGTCGCGGAGCTCGCGAAGAACCCGCCGAAGACCACGGCCTTCATGGAACGGCGCAAGGAAGAGCTGCGCCGCGAGGGTAAAAGCGACGCGCTCGAATACAAGTGGGTCTCGTACGGCCGCATCTCGCCGAACCTGCGCCGCGCGGTGCTCGTGGCGGAAGACGATTCGTTTTACGAGCATGGCGGCGTCGACGTGGACGCGATGAAAGAAGCGTTCGAGCGCAACTGGAAGCGCCGCAAGATCACGCACGGCGGCTCCACCATCACGCAGCAGCTCGCGAAGAATCTCTACCTCTCGCCGTCGCGTAACCCGCTGCGCAAGATCAAGGAGTACTTCATCGCGCAGTCGCTCGAGCGCCATCTCACGAAGAAGCAGATTCTCGAGCTTTATCTAAACGTGGTGGAGATGGGCGAGCGCACGTACGGCGCGGAAGCGGCGTCGCGGCGCTACTTCGGCAAATCGGCGTCCTCGCTCACGCCGCGCGAAGCGGCGCTGCTCGCGGGCTGTCTTCCCAATCCGCGCATCATGAATCCGGCGAAGCCGAACAAGCGTCTGCGCTGGCGCCAGTCGATGATCGTCTCGCGCATGCGCCGCTGGGGCTACGTCTTCGAACGGCAGGTGCTTGCGGAGAAGAAGCCGGAGCCGGAAGCCGCGCCGGTCGAGACCACCACCACCGCGCCGGTCACCGACACCGATCTTCCGCCGCAGACCGAGACCGACACCACCGCCACCGAAGAGCCCACCACCACCGAAGCGCCGCCGCCACCGGAAAGCACCGACACCGCACCGGCGCCGGAGACGCCGCCCGCCACGAATACGGAAACTGTCGCACCGCCAACACGTACTTGATCAATGACCAAGGGGGCTGACATGGCACAACACGTCAAGATCGTCGCGATTCTCTCCATCGTCTTCGGAGTGCTTCTCGCTGTCATCGGGCTCGTCGTCTTCGGCGTGATCGCCGGCTCGGGCGCCGCATCCGGCGACCATCAGGCCTTCCTCATCACTGGCACGATCGGCTCGATCGTCGGCGGCATCTTCGTGCTCATGTCGCTGCCCGCGCTGATCGGCGGCATCGGCCTGCTGAAGTTCCGGCCGTGGGCGCGCATCCTCACCATCGTGGTCGGCATTCTCTCGCTGCTCAACTTCCCATTCGGCACCGCGTACGGCGTGTACGTGCTCTACGTGCTCTTCAACGCGGAGACGCTGCCGCTCTTCGGCGAACAACCGGCCAGCAGCGCTTTGCCCACGCAAACGATCTGACGCCCGCCGCGGCAGGTGGCGAAGCGCGAGCGCTACTGGCGCGGCTTCGCCACCACGTATACCGGCACCGGATCGCCGCTCACCAGCGCTTCGTCATCGACGAAGAGATTCACCGAGTGGCCGCCGTCGAAGAGCATGGCTTCCTGACAGGCCAGCCCTCCGTCGATCTCCGCGCGCCGCGCCACTTTCGCGATCTCGCGCGCGTGAAATTTACGCGTCGCCGGCGTCGCGAAAAAAATGAGATCGCGATCCCACTGAATGCACACGCCCGCGCGCGGTGCGGCGTATGTGTTGCGCGGCTCGTTCATATGTCCGTTCGTCACGAGACGCGGGCCCGCCTGCACGGCCATCCATGAACTGCCCGCGATGCTGCGCCACGCGTCCGGCAGCACGATGCGCGCGCGTCCGCTCTCCGAGAGCGTGAAGATCGATTGCCACGACGTCTTGCGCGACGCGGAGATCGGCGTTCCCGACTTCACCACCACGCCCATGGGCTCGCGCGCGGCGTCGAAGAAGTTTGCATTGATTGCAAAGTCCGCATCGGCACCTTTTGCAGCGCCTCTTGCGGTCGCACCGCGCGGAATGACGCTCGTGTCGAGCACCCACTTCTTCGGATCGATGCGCACGACATGCAGATCGAGCTCGTCGTCGCCGAGGCAGGAGATGGTGCGGTAGTCCAACCCGTCCTGGAGTTTGCGCCACGCCACGGCGCACTCGCCGTGCGGTCCGTTGATTTCTTTTTCGTACTGTTTGCGGTACTTCGATCCGTAGTCCTGGGCGGCAGCGGCAGTGACGAAAGCGAACGACAGCAGAAGAATGACGGCCCTTTTCACGACGCGGGCAATTCGCAAGCGGTGTGCCGCGTTCTACGCACGACTACATCTCCCGCGATTGCATTGAGTTGCTGGGATGACCGCCAATGTGGTCCGCCTTTTGCCCCTGCGGTCGCTTGAATATGTTCGAGAGTCGCTCGCATCGTCGCGACCCCCAGTGGAAACCCGGTAAGGACTACCGGGTCATTTGTGCGTGTCAGCATCACTCGCGTCGCGAGCACAGTTTGTGGCGCCGTTCCATGCGCGCAGCCTCGCGCGCGGCCGCACTGTTGATCGGCGTTCCTCTCGCCGTCGGCGCACTTGATTTTCCGATGAAAGCGATGGACGTGAGCGTCGTCTCGATCGCACGTTTCGCGAGCGAAAATGCCACGGCCGTCGTTGCCTCCGCGCAGAGCGGCGGACGCGTGCTGCCGATCTTCACCACGCCGCGCGTGCGCGAACAGTTTCTTCCCGCCGCACCACCCACGACGTTCACGGTCGATTCGGTGAAGGAAGAGTTCTTTCGCACGCAGGTGCCGTACGGCTCGATCATCTATCGCGAAGCGAAGCGCAACAATCTGCCGCCGGAACTGGTCGCCGCAGTCATCCAAACCGAATCCGATTTCCGCCCGCGCCTCGTATCGCACAAGAGCGCCCAAGGCCTCATGCAGATCGTCCCCAGCACCGCCCGCATCCTCGGCGTCGCCGATCCGTTCAGCCCCGATCAGAACATCGCCGCGGGGACGAAGTATCTGAAGTACCTGCTCGAGCGCTTCGAAGATCAGAACGTCGCTCTCGCCGCGTACAACGCCGGCGAAGGCAACGTGGAACGCTTCGGCGGCATCCCGCCGTTCGCCGAAACGCGCGGCTATCTGCAGAAGGTGAGCGCGCGCACGTTCCACTACCGCCAGTGCGTGCGCAACACGTACATCGCGAGCGCACGCCTGCGCCGCGCGACGCTGCACTAAGCGCGAAGCGCCGCCCCGCGCGCGACGCCTCTCCACCCTCCCGCGCGTTGGCTTAGAATCACCGCATGCGTGGCGAAGAGCGTCGCGAGTTCCAACGACTCCTCCTCGACCCGCCTCTCGCGGGCACGTACGGCTCCGCCTCTGTCCGGATCGTCGAAATCGGCGTCCTCGGCGCCCGCATCGCTCACAGCGATCCCACTCCTCCTTCGCAGGCGGAGCTGCGCTTCACGTACGAGGATGCGGAGATCACGTTGCGGTGCGACGCGGTGCGCACGCGTCCTGCGAACGACGGATATGAATCGGGACTGCGTTTCCGCGCGGCGCTCGGTGAATCGGGCGATCGTCTGCGCCACATGCTCGGCACGCTTGTGCTGCGCGAGCTCGAAGCGCGGCGCGACGCGACGATGAATGCGCGCATGACGATCCAGTCCGTCGACGGCGACAAGACGGTGCGCGGCATCGATGCGCAGTTCCTTTCGTATCGCTATGAGAACGGCGTGTGGCGCAAGCGGCGCGTGTTTCTTCCGGAGCAGCCGGCCGTGGGATTCACGGTGGCCGCAGCGACGGACGAAGGTGAAACGCATCGCCTCTGCACCGTGTACGAAGCGTCGGATGAAGAAGGGCGGCGGCTGATCCGCCTTTTCGCGGAGCTCTCCGTCAGCGGCGCGCTGGAGATTCCGCCGAGAGTGTAGGCTCCGGCGTTTCGCGCTCGCCGCCGTCGATCGGCAGCGTGAAGTAGAAGCGCGTTCCTTCGCCCTGCGTGCTCTCCACCCAGATCGTGCCGCCGTGCGATTCGACGATGCCTTTCGCGATCGGCAAACCGAGTCCTGCACCGAGTCGTTCCGCACGTTTGGCCTGCCAGTACGGGCTGAAGATGTCGTTCAGATTTTCTTCCGGGATGCCCGGGCCGCTGTCGGCGATGGTGAACAGCACGTCGTCGCGACGCGCTTCGGCGCGCACGGTGATCAGTCCATCTTCCGGCGTGAACTTCATCGAGTTGCCGATGAGATTCGACAGCACCTGCATCACGCGATGGCGATCGGCGAACACCTGCGGCATCGTCTCCGCCGCTTGAAACTGCAGCGTGATCGCGCCGGCCGCGGCCTGCGCGCGAAACAGCTCATACGCTTCGCCGAGGAGATCGGAGACGGCGATCGGTGCGGGCTCGATGGGGAGACGCTTGCCGCCTTCGAGGCGCGTCACATCGAGCAGATCGGCGATGAGGCGGCTCATGCGGCGCGCGGAGACTTCGATCGTCTCCACCGGCTCGCGATCGTCGTCCACCAGCGACTCGGAAGTCTTCAACAGCGACGACGCGAGCGTGACGGCGTTGAGCGGATTGCGCAGATCGTGCGACACGATGGCCAGCACTTCTTCGCGCGCGCGGACGGCCTGCTGCGATTCGAGATAGAGGCGCGCGTTGTCGATGGCCAGCGACGCGCGGCGCGCCAGCTCGAGAAAGAGCGGCAGATCGTCTGGCACGAGCTGCTTGTTCTCCGTCGACACCGCCGCGACGATGCCGATGGCCTGGCCGCGGCTGATCAGCGGCACGACGGCCATGTTGCGTGCGGGCTCGCTGGTGCGGCCGGTGAGAAATGCGTAGAGCTGCGACGAGCCGCCGATGAGATGCGCGTCGAGCGACTGCATGATGCGCACGAGCGCTTCCGGAACTTCGCGGCGCACGGCGCCGGACTGGCCGTCGAGCACGACCTGATCTTCCGGATTGCGATGCTTCACGGCCGCGCGGCGCAGCGTACCGTCGGGCTCCGTCATGTCGATCACGCACATCTCGGCGAGATTCGGCACGATCAGTTTCACCAGCGAGGCAATGGTTTGATCGGTGTCGAGCGACGCGGCGAGCTCTTGTCCTGCCGCAGCGAGAAACGCAGCGCGGCGTTCTTCGCGCTCCGCGGCTTCGCGCGCCACTCTCGCCTCGCGCGCTTCGCGTTCTGCATCCTGCCGGCGGCGCATCGCTTCGCGCGCGAGGAGGCGCATCTGCCGTCCCAGTCCCGCCACGAGTAATGCGGATGTCAGCGCGAGCAGCGTCAGGATGATCGTCAGCGAGAGATTGAGCCGTTCGGCATCGCGGATTTTCTGCAAGCGTTCTTCGATGCCGTCCTGAATCGCGAGCTCGAGATCGGACGCCGCGAACAGCGATTTCTCGTATGCCGGATGCTGTTCGAACAAACGCGCGTTGAACACTTCGCCGGGCAGTTGGCGATCGAGCAGCTCCGCGTTTTTCACGCCGCCGTGCCACCGCGCGGTCTGCACGAAGAGCGCGGTGAGATCGCTGCGCAGCTCCGCGTCGAGATTCGGCAGCAGCGCCGCCAGCGCGCGGCGATTGCGCTCCTGCCGCTCGAGCAATACGTAGTAACTGGCGCGGTAGTGCTGCTGGCCGGTGGTCTGGAAGGCGATGATCTTGTCGAGCTCCGACGAGAGATCCATCTGGATCTGATTGGCCGCGCGGCGCGCCGGTTCGGCCACGCGCGTGATCTCGGTGCGCATGCGCGCTGTGTGGTTCGCGACCACCAGCGGCAACACCACCAGCGACACGAGAGACACGATGATGAAAACGACCGGAACGACAGTCGTCCACGTGCTCTCCGGCCCGACGCGCCAGAAGCTGCGTCGTTCACGCTTGCTTTGTTCCGCCACGAAACCTCAACCCGACCGCAGCAAACGGCTTACCATAGCACCGCGAATGGTTGCGGACGATCGCCGTAAGTTCCAGCGTCTCAAGCTTTCGAAGCCGATTCTGGCCACGTTCGGCGACGGCAATGCGCTCGTCCTGGACGTCGGCGTGAACGGTGCGTTCGTCGAGCACTACGGGACGGTCGAGCCAGGACAGAGGCTGCGGCTCTCCTTCCGGTGGCGTGCCGAAGATGTTGCGTTCGATTCCGAAGTAGCGCGGACGACCGTGGTGCGCACGCCCGCCGGCGACGGCAAGAGCGCGGTGTCGCACACCGGCGTGCGCTTCGTCGACGGCATCGAAGGCGCGGACGATCGCCTGCAGGACATGATCGCCACATTCATCGGCAAGATCCTGGCGGCGCAACGCGCGAACGCAAACGGCGACATCAGCGACACCTCCGGCGCGGCCACGCTCGCGGAGATCGGCGAAGCGCGGCGCCTGCGCTCGCGCGGCTTCGTCGCGTACCGGCTGAAAGGAACATCGTGGTGGCGCGTGCCGACGACATCATCGAAGCAGCCGGCCGACGGCTTCACCGTAGCCGCGTTCGAAGACGACGAAGAAGTGGAGACGCTCTGCCGCGCTTACGAAAAAGCGGATGAGGAAGGGCGGCGGCTGATCCGGATGGTGGCGGAGTTGAGTGCGTTGTCGGTTTCGCCGGGCCGGCCGGGCTCCTAAGGATCTAGGCTCATGGGCTCATGGGCTCATAGGCTCATAGCAGCACGGGCGTCGTGAGCCGCATGTCCGTCGCAATGATCACAGCCAAAGTGCGTCGCTAGCGCGTGCTCGCGCAGCGCGCGCTGCTATGAGCCCATGAGCCTATGAGCCCATGAGCCTAACGAAACCGCACCGCCTCCATCGTCCCCACCACCACATCCGCCGGCGAAAGATCCTGCCGGACTTGCGCGTGCGGATTGCGCACACCCACGCAGAACGCACCGGCGCGTTTCGCGGCGAGGACGCCCACTTCCGAGTCTTCGAAGACGAGACATGCCTCCGGTGCGATGCCGAGTTTTTGCGCGGTGACCAGATACGCTTCGGGATCAGGCTTGCCGTGCATCACGTCGCTGCCGTCCACGATCAGCGCGAACAGATCGCGCAGCGCGAAGCGGCGCAGGATCGTTTCGATTGCGCCGCGGACTGCGCTCGATGTCACCGCCAGCATGAGTCCGCGCGCGTGCAGCTCGCGCACGACGCGCTCCACGCCCGGCATCAATTGCAGCGGGGCTTCGTCGCACAAACGATCGAACTCGCGCTGCCGCATCGCGAAGAGCTTCGCTTCGTCGTCGCTCCAGCCGAAGAACGTTTGCATGTCGCGAATGTCATCGACGATCCGCCGTCCCGATCCTTTGCGGAACGCCTCCGGCATCGCCGCGTAGTCCGCATTCATCGCGCGGCAGAGCGCTTCGTGCGCGCCGGTGTGCTGCGGCTCGAGATCGATGATCGTTTCGTCGAAATCAAACACGGCCGCGGCGAAACGCGCCAGCGTGATAGGTTCCGCCCGTGGAGCCGGAGTTTCAGCGTGCATTGCTCATCGTCGCCGTCGTCGGCACCGTCATCTTCGTGACGGGCGGCGCGCTGCTGTTTCTCTTCTTCCGCGGCTTCGGCGGCGCGAAAGCGGGCGGACGAAAACACATCGCGCTGATGGTGGGGATGATCGCGTTCATCTTTGCCTGCTGCGGTGCGCTGTTCATCTACTCGCTGATCTTCGATCGCTGAAGTTCTGCGATGAGACGTTCGGTGTCGGCGCCGAGCTCGCGCGGCGCACTGCGGATCGGCAGCCGCTCGCCATCGAATCGCACCGGATTGCGCACCGCTTCGTACGCGCCGATCGTGGGATGCTCGATCGTCGCCACGAGCTCTTTCCCCGCGTCGCTGCGCAACGCTTCGAGCACGCCCTGCACGAGCGAGCAGGGAATCGCCACGGCGCGCAGCCGCTCCATCCAGTGCGCCGCATCATGCGTCCGGAAAATCGCGTCGAGCAGCGCCACGAGCGTTTCGCGATGCTCGACGCGCGCACTGTTCGTGGCGAAGCGCGCATCGTTCGCCAGCTCCGGCCGTTCGATGACGCGCTCGCACAACGCGCGGAAATGACGATCGGTTCCGCCGCCCAGCGCGAAGGCACGATCGCGCGCATGGAAGAGTTGATACGGCACGATGGACGGGTGCGCGTTGCCCCAGCGCGTCGCTTCGCGATTCGTCGCCAGCGCGCCCTGCGCGACATTCACTAACGACGCGAGCGTCGACGAGAAGAGCGAGACCTCGATGCGCGCGCCGTGGCCCGTGCGCTCGCGCGCCACGAGCGCCGCGCAGATCGCGCCATACGCGTGATGCGCGGTGAGGACGTCGGACAACGCCACGCCGATCTTCATCGGCTCGCCCGCCGCATCGCCCGTGATGGCCATCAGTCCCGCGCCCGCCTGCGCCAACAGGTCATAGCCCGGCGTCGCCTCTTCCGGCGTGTCCGCGTCGTAGCCCGCGATCGAGCAGTGCACCGCCCGCGGATTCCGCGCCGCCACATCGCCGAGGAGCTCCGCACGTTGCGCCGGCAGAAAGTTATCCACCACCACATCCGCGCGGTCGATGAGCAGCTCCGCGAGGCGCCGCCCTTCCTCGCTCCGCAGATCGAGCGCGAGCGATTCCTTGTTGCGATTGATGCTCAAAAAGTACGTGCTGATGCCGTGCAGAAACGGCGGTCCCCAGCGCCGCGTTTCGTCGCCGCGCTCCGGCTCTTCGACTTTGATCACGCGCGCGCCGGCGTCGCCGAGGAGTTGCGTGCAAAGCGGTCCCGCGAGGACGCGCGAAAAGTCGGCGACGAGCAGGCCGTCGAGAGGAAGCCGTGCGCTCACCGGTACGACTGCTTGAGCGCTTCCAGCTCGTCGAGCGTGCGCCGGAGGATCGTCACGACCTTGTGCAGCTCCGTGCCGTACATGCGCATCTCGGGCTCGCAGTCGGTCATGGAGTAAACCGCTTCGTCTTTCTCCAGCCGGTCGCGCTCGAACCGCAGCCGCTCGGTGAGCTCTTCGATCTCGCTGACGAGGACGAAGTGGACATCTTTTTCGCCGAGGTAGCGCTTGCACTGGGGGCAGTAGACGGAGCGGTCGGAGGCCGACTCGACCAGCTCGATCACGAACTGCCGTTCACACTGCGGACATTCGAATACCTCGGGCAGCATCGTCGGCAACCTCTCGAAAATTGTGCCACGTACGGCCGCCGCGCGCTCTGGAATGTGATCCTTGACGGTGGCGTTAGCGGTGCTTACAATCTGCGCCCCTGCCGATCCTGGGAGATCGTTCAATGGTAGGACAAGCGGCTCTGAACCGCTCAATCGGGGTTCGACTCCCTGTCTCCCAGCCAACTATTCCGCCTCAAGTCACGACGATAAGAGAGACAGGACTCGAACTGAGATTCGAGCTTCTTGCCGACGTCTCGCGCGCGCAGAAGACGCCAGCGACGTTCTCCGGTTGAAGCGTCTAGTCTGCCGTTCCGAAGCTCCTCGATCTGGATGCCCGTGCCGATACGGTAGTAGAGTTGCTCATGCGTCCCCCAATTGATGGCGTAGTTCGGTCTGTGCGTTCGGGAATCTTGGTCGTCCTAAATGACTCCTGATTGGTCTTGGGTCTCGCAGAAGATTTCACGATGTCGTCATGCCTCCCTTCAGCCAGACGCTCACGCCCGCCAAGGCGCTAATCTTCCGGATCACCCATCGGGACAACGTGCCGTGGATCCTGCAGAACGGTCTGCATTGCCAAAACTCCGCAACGTGCGATCCATCCTTCGTGAGCATAGGCAACCCCGACTTGATTGACGTGCGGAAGCAACGTGTCGTGACGATTCCTCCGGGTGGAACACTCGCCGACTACGTGCCGTTTTACTTCACTCCCTACTCGCCCATGCTTTTGAACATCAAGACCGGATACGCCGGAATACGCCAGCGACGCAACGAAGAGATAGTCATGCTCGTGTCGTCGCTTTCCGAATTGAAGAGAAACGGCGTGGGGTATCTATTCACCGATCGTCACGCCAAGCTTGAGACGGCGACGTTCTACGATGACGACGCGAAAGTCGCCGAGGCAGTCGATTTCGAACTGCTCCAGCGCCGAGATTTCAAACGCGATCCTGAACGTCCTGAAAAGGTCGAGCGGTATCAGGCGGAGGCACTCGCGCACCGACATGTTCCAGCCCGCGCGATTCTAGGGATTGGCTGCTACACTTCGAACATCGAGCAGGAGCTGAAAACCACGTGCGCTGACCACGGTGTGACCGCGAGAGTCGTACGCCGCACCGACTGGTACTTCTCATGATCCGACTGACGAAAGGGAACCTCCTCGACGCAGGCACCGACGCCGTAGTGAACACGGTCAACACCGTCGGTATCATGGGGAAGGGGATCGCCCTCATGTTCAAGGAGGCGTTCCCCGCGAATTACCGCGAGTACGAAGCCGCATGCAAGCGCGGTGAGGTCCGGACCGGCGAAATGTTCGTCACCGAGCGACCGCTAATACTCGGTGCGCCAAGATGGATTATCAATTTCCCGACGAAACAGCACTGGCGCGGGAAGGCGCGGATCGAGTGGATCAAGGATGGGCTCGAAGATCTTCGCCGAGTCATCGTAAACAAAGGTGTTCATTCGCTCGCCCTGCCACCGCTCGGCTGTGGGAATGGCGGGCTCGAATGGAGCGTCGTCCGCACGCTTATCGAACGTGCTTTGGGCGATCTACCGGCTGTGGACATCGTTGTGTACGAGCCGATAACTGAGTATCAGAATGTCGCCAAACGCGGTGGCGTTGATAAGCTTACCCCCGCGCGCGCTCTGATCGCCGAACTCGTCCGCCGCTACTGGATTCTAGGCATCGAATGTTCATTACTAGAGATCCAGAAACTCGCGTGGTTTGTCGAGCGTGAGATCGTCGCAAGCGGGTTGCCGAACGAACTTGATCTGCAGTTCGTTGCGCATCGGTATGGTCCTTATGCTGATCGCCTCAAGCACCTCATAGACTATCTCGACGGGAGCTACCTACGGTCCCACGTCCGCATCCCAGACGCGAAGCCGACTGATATCATCGCCTTTGACGACTCGAAGCGTCATCGTGTCGCCGCCTATCTCAAGTCTGAAGGATCGGTATATCTCCCCGCTCTCGAAGCGGTTTCACGAATTATCAAAGGATTCGAGTCACCATTCGGGATGGAACTACTCGCGACAGTCGATTGGCTGATCATGCGGGAAGGTCGACGACCCGACCTCGCGGACATCAAGATGGGACTACGCGAGTGGCCCGGCGGGGCTGATGCAGGAGAACGGAAGCTGCGATTGTTCGACGACCGAATGTTGCTGCTTGCGATTGACCGCTTGACGGCACAGCAGTTTTCGGGCACCTGCTAGCTGTTCGCGCTCTCTCGCGACTTGGCCCGATGAATCTGATTGCCGTAGGGACGTTAGCGAGTCGTCCTCGGATCGACACACGACAAGCGAGTCAGCAGCCGCTCGGCAGTCCGAACGGACTTGCCAGGCTTTGGCGGCGAGCTCGGAAGGCGTGCGCATGTTCACCGCGGCTCGGGAGCCCGCTCCAGCTACATGTGAGCACTGACTGTTCGCCATCTTAAGACGAGCGGACCGAGCGCTGCGGTTCGATACTCCGCCAGTACCCAGCCAACTTTCAGCTGAAGAATCTTCAAGTTACGCTAAGCGTCATTGAGTCTCGAAGACGCAAGACGCCCTCGTACTTGCGGCTGAATTGAGAGGCGCTCTCACATAACCGCCGCACGAGCCGGCGCTGCCCGCTTCGGGCATCATGCATTGCCTTCCGTCGCGCTGACCCCGGGCGTCGTTCATGCACGCTCCGCTCGCATGAATCTTCGCCAGCTCGATCGCAAGTACCTCGGGCGCGAGTCCACGGCGCAAGACTTACAGGTAGCGCGAACCAAGGGTGCGTTCGTTTATGACGCCCGTGGCAAACGCTACATCGATTTTCTGTCCGGCTGGTGCGTCGGCAATTTCGGCTGGGACAACACGGCCATTACGAAGTCGCCGGCTCGCCGGCGGCCGGATTACGTCTACCCCGAGTACCTCTACCAGCCGTGGGTCGAGCTCGCGCAGCTGCTCGCGGAGATCACGCCGGGCAAACTCGAAAAGACGTACCGCGCGACGGGTGGATCGGAAGCGGTCGACATCGCTCTGCAGATCGCAATGGCGTCCACCGGCCGCCGCAAGTTTGTGTCGATCGAGGGCAGCTATCACGGCAACACGGTCGGCACCGTCAGCATCGCATCGAAGGAAGAGCGCAAGCCGTATCCGAATCTGCTGTCGAACTGCGAGACGATCGCGCCGCCTCTCGGCGATCGCGCGATTGCGCGGCTGGAGACGCTCCTGAAGAAGCGCGACGTCGCGGCGTTCATCATGGAGCCGATCAGCTGCAACCTGGCCGTGTTGATTCCCGAAGACACATTCATGAAGCGCGCGCAGAAACTTTGCCGGCGCTACGGGACGCTGTTCATCGCCGATGAAGTGGCGTGCGGTTTCGGACGCACCGGAAAGTTGTTCGCGTCGGAGCACTTCGATCTCGAACCCGACATTCTTTGTATGGGCAAAGCCATCACCGGAGGATTCGCGCCGATGGGCGCCACGATCGTGACGCGCAACGTGGCCAAATCCGTCGAAGGGGAAGTCGGCTTCTATTCGACATACGGTTGGCATCCCTCCACGGTGGACGTCGCCATCCGCAATGTGCGGTGGGTGATCCGCAATCAGGCGCGCGTTCTCGACGACGCCGCAAAAATCAGCGCGTACTTTGGCCAGCGGCTCTCGGCGATGGATTTCGAAGATTTAAAAGAGATCCGCATCCGCGGCATGGCCATCGCCGTTGAAGCAGGCGATGGCGAAGACTATGTCTCCGGCATCGAAGATCGCTGCAGGAAGAATGGGCTTCTGCTCACCACGTCCGACAACGCGATCACGATGTTTCCGCCGCTCACGTTGGATCTCCGCATCGCGAAAGCGGGACTCGACATCCTCGAGAAATCGCTGAATTAGCACTCCCCCTGACCCGCTGTTGTCACTCTTGCGCCACAACAGATGTAGGTACACGCGTGGCAAACTGCTGAGCGGACGGAGTGAGACATGAAGATCAGTCGCCGGTCTTTTCTCAAAGCTGCAGCAGCCATCGGTGCTTCACTCGCGTGGGTCGGACCGGCGAGCGGTTCTCGCGTCAGCTGGCGTGAACGGCGCGATCTCTTTCCGCAAGGCGTCGCTTCCGGCGATCCCGATCATCACAGCGTCATCCTTTGGACCCGCCGTCCGTTCGCAGCAGGCAAGCGCGAGCTCCTGACCGTCGAGGTGGCGGAGGATGAGGCATTCGCGCGAGTGATCGCGCATGCGAAGACGCCAGTGTCGGCCGCCGCGGATTGGACTGCGCGCGTGCTGATCGGTGGTCTCAAGCCGGCGCACACGTACTGGTATCGCTTCACCGACAGCGACGGCAACGGCAGCCGCGTCGGACGCACGATCACCGCGCCATCGCCGAACGATCCGCGCACCGTGAACTTCGCATTCGTCAGTTGTCAGGACGTCAACGAAGGGAAGCTCAACGCCTATCGCCGGATGATCTACGAAGACGAACGCGCCGCCTCCGCCGACCAACTCGATTTCGTTCTGCACCTCGGCGATTTCATCTACGAAGTGGTCGAGTATCCCGACGAAGTGAAAACGCGCTACGACCGCACCATCTACGAAGTGACGCGCATCCCCGATGACCACAAGGTCGGCAACTTCCACATCCCGCTGACGGTCGACGGCTACCGCGCCGTTTACAAAGGCTATCTCGCCGATCCCGACCTGCAGGATGCTCGCGCGCGCTGGCCGTTCGTCGCCATCTGGGACAACCACGAATTCTCGTGGCAAGGGTGGCAGAGCATCGTCAAGGCAGGACGGTTCGAGCAGCCCGGCCAGGCCATCAAGGTCGCGGCCAATCAGGCGTGGTTCGAATACATCCCCGCGCGCGTCGCACATCGCGGCGAGTCACTCGAACGCTTCGAGGCGCCGGCCGTGAAGAACGTGCCGATCACGGAGTTCGACAGCAATGGCCTAGGCGTGGAACCGAACAACCTGATCGCGATCAATAGCCTCAAAGGCTACCGAGCGTTCCGCTACGGCCAGCATCTCGACATGATCATCACCGATCAGCACAGCTATCGAAGCGCGGATCCTTTCAGCGATCCGTCGCTCGGAAAGCTGGGGGAAGAGTTCATCGGAATGGCGCCTGAGTCGATGATGCAGATTCTCGACGGCGGGCGCGCCTTCAACGGCGGCCATCCTCCTGCCGAAGTCTCGTTCAACGACACGCGCGTCCCGAACCCGCAACGGAACGCGCCGCCGCAAACGATTCTCGGCGCGGAGCAGAAGGCGTGGTTCAAGGAGAAGCTCAAGAGCTCGACCGCGACGTGGAAAATCTGGGGGAACTCGCAGGGCGCACTGGATTGGCGCGCCGATCCGCAACACTTGCCCCCGGGGCTCACCAAAGAGTCGTGGCCAAAAGATGCTTACGCGCAGCTGGGCGGCGGTGATTACGGCACCGCGTACATGGAGCGCACGGAAATCTACGATCTCATTCGCGACGCGAAGATCACCGGCTTCGCCATCGTCTCGGGCGACCGCCACACGTTCTGGGCCGGCTATGCGGCCGCGGAACTTCCGCCCGCGAAGTTCGAACCGGTGGGCCTCAGTTTCGTCGGCGCGTCTCTCACCAGTCCCGGCACGATGGAGGCCTACGAACACAATCTTCCGAAGGACGCTCCGCTGCGACCGCTGTTTCTCGCAGACAAGGGCGCCGACGCGAAGCCGGAGTGGACGTTCAACCTGCTGCTGAAGCACGGCGTCCGTTCGTGCCTCGAATACGCGAAGAGCTTCGACCTGAAGCGCGCACGCGCGCTGTCCAATCCCGATCTCGCGCCGCACCTCGAGTTCGTCGACCTCGGCGGCCACGGCTACGCAAAGGTGCGTCTGTCGGCCAAAGAAATGCGCACCGAATTCGTCTGCATCCCGCGACCGATCACGCGCAGCGAACGACCGGACGGCGGGCCACTTCGCTATCGCGTCGTGCACACCGCCGCACTCTGGAAAAGCGGAGAACGCCCGCATCTGAAAGTATCAGTTCTCGAAGGCGACCCCGGCCTCTCAATCTAGCGCGCCGGCAACGTGCCGGTGCGTTGGTTGGCCCAGCCTTCTTCCGGAGTTGCGCGGCCATTACCAGATACGGATTCGATCGTCGGGCTTTAAGTAGTTGCTGTCGCTTGGCTTCACGTCGAACGCTGCATACCACGCGTCCATGTTGCGGACGACGCCGTTGACCGTGACGACCGGCGGCGCCTGATCTTCGATGCGCGCCCAGAATTCGTCCGTGACCTTCGCCTTCCACACTTGCGCGAAGGCGAGGAAGAATCGCTGATCGCCGGTGAAGCCGTCGAGGATTGGCGCGGGCTTGTTGCCGAGGTATGCGTGGTAGGCGTCGAGCGCGACTTCCAATCCTTCGAGATGCGCCATGAACTCGCTCAGCGTTCTGCGGCCGTCGACGTGCACGCCGGGTGATGCTTCGTACGATTCGAGCTGACGAACGACGCGTTCCGTCCGCGCCTGAAATTGCGCGGCGTCCTCCGGCGTCCACCAGCTGCGGCGCGCGCCCGTCGCGTCGACGCGCCAGCCGTTGTCGTCGAAGAAGTGGCCGATTTCGTGACCGATGACGGCGCCGAGCCCGCCGAAATTCACTGCCGCGTCGGCGTCGGGATCGAACATTGGAGGCTGAAGCAGTCCGGCCGTGAAGAGCATGAAGAGACGCGGTTGTGCGGCTTGTGCGCCGACGGCTTGCGGCGCCATGTCCCACGCATCGCGATCGACCGGATGGCGCAGCTTGTCTACCTCGCGCGCCCACTCGAATGCGTAGATCCGGCGCATGTTGCCGTAAAGGTCGTCGTCTTGGAGACGGAGCGCGGAGTCGTCGCGCCAACGATCGGGATAGCCGATGCCGACGCGAATGGCCGCGAGCTTCTCCAATGCGGCTTCCTTCGTCAGCGCCGACATCCAATCGAGCCGGCGAATCCGTTCGGCCATCGCGGCCTTGATGAACGTGACCATCGTTTCGACCTGCGCTTTCGCTTCAGGCCGAAAGTACTTCGTCATGTATTTCGCCGCGACGGCGTCTCTCAGCTTCTCGTTCACCAGCCGCACTGCGTCTCGTGCGCGCGCGTTCGCATCGTCAGGATGTTCGCGAAAACGGCTGGAGAGATACGGCGCCGCCGCATCTGTTGCGTAGAAAGCGAGCCATGACTTCAGCGTCCGCACGGACGTCTCGCCGAAGACCGCCGCGATCTTCGGAAAGGCCGTTTTCTCGAAGACGACAAATCGATTCGTGCCGCTCAGTCCCGCACCGGCGAGAAACGCGCGCCACGGAAATGACGGCGCCGACGACTCCAGCTCCGCCAGCGTGGTCACGTTCCACGTCTTCGTGCGATCGCTGCTGTCGGCGCGCGACCAACTCGCTTCGGCGATGCGCGTCTCGAACGCGACGATCTCTTTCGCGCGCGGCTCCGGCTCAGGCCAGCCGGCCAGTTGCAGCGTCCGCGCGACGTGCACGCGATACGCGGCGAGGCGCTCGCTGTTCTGCGCGTCGAGGTAAATGTCGCGATTCCCGGCGCCAAGACTCGGTTGCTGCAGCCGCGCCACGGTGCGCTGTGGCGCGTCGTAATCCGCGCCGACGCCGACGTTGAAGAAGGACTGGCCGAAATCGCCGAGGGCTTTGCCCATGTGGCGGGCGATGGCTTGGCGGTTGGAGAGGCGCTGGATTGTGGCGAGATCTTTCTGCAGCGGCTTTGCGCCGAGCTTCTCGATGCGAGCGACGTTCAGATACGAGCTGTAAAGATTTGCGATCCGGCGATCGTTTGCGGTGATGGGATGCCGTGCGCTTTCTTCGATCACCGATGCGATGCGAGCCTCGTTGCGTCCTTCCATCTCCATGCGCGGGCCGATGGCGCCGCGACCCGGCGGCAGCGTCGTTTCGCGATACCACTTGCCGGATGCATACATGGCGAAGTTGTCGCCGGGACGGACGGTGCGATCCATGCCGCTGGTGTCGACGCCCCACGTTCCGTATCGCTGCGCGTTCGGCTCCGCTGCATCGCCGCCGCGCGCCTGCTGAGGAACGAAGGCAGCGGTCGCGAGCGCCGCAATCACCACGTACCGCGAGCTCCATCTCACCATCAGCGATCCTCCCATTTTTGCGAGCAGTGCGCGAAACGGCGGCCTTCATGCGCTCTCCTGATCGATCACGATCGTGCGGGCGCCGCCGCGAAGAATGGCGCGGCCGATGGCGGCCAGCTTGTCCAGATCGCGCGTGATCCGAAGCAGCGGATTGCCCGCGAGTGGCCCGGCTTTCGCCGCAAAGCGCACCTCGCCGTATGCGATCAGCACCTCCGCCTCACTGATCCCGCCGGGATAGAAAAGAATCTGGCCCGGTCGCGGATCGCTGATCGCGTTCTCCGCAGTGACGTTCACGTCGAGCGAGCCAAGCGGAACCCAGCACGCTTCGCCGCTCCAGCGCGCGTGAATCAGCTCTTCGCGCCACGGCAGCAGCGCGCGAAATGCGCGGCACGTGCGCGGCGCGCGCTCCTCTTCGAATCGCGCTTCGAATCGCTCGCCACCAATCCAGATCGAAATCACGATCTGCAATCTAGCGGCGAGGCCTCCACGACGTATTGGACGAATCGCGGGTTCGCAACCGTTCCCGCAACGCTGCGTAAGATCGTGCAGTGCAGAAGCGCGAGATCGAGTTGCTGAAGTTTTCCGGCGCGCGCGTCGTCCGCATCATCGATGGCGCGCACGCGGCCGTCGACGAGCACGCGCACGACTGGCCTGTGCTCTCCATCTTCGTCCTTGGCTCCTGCGACAACCGCAGCGCCGTTGGCGACCACGCGATCTCCTCGCCGTCCGCGGTGTTCTATCGCGCCGGTGCCGAGCACGCGAATCGCGTCGGCCGCTACGGCTACGAACAGATCCAGATGGAGCTCGATCCGCGATGGCTTCGCTCGATCGACACGAACCGCATCGATCCCACGCGACACTGGGTCGGCGGCCAGGTCGCCACCGCCGCGCGCGCACTCGCATCACTCTGGAACAGCCCGGACGCCGCGGAAACGACAGTGGCGAAAGCGACGGAAGAGTTCCTCCGCTTTGCGCTGCATCATCGCAACACGAAACGTCCGCCGTGGCTCAATCACGTCGTGCAGAGCCTCCACTCCGACGCGGTTCCCACCACACGCCAGCTCGCGCGCGAGCTCGGCATGCACGCAGGCTGGCTCGCTGAGGCGTATCGCGGCGCAACCGGTGAAGGGCTGCAGGAAACCGTGAGGCGCCGCCGCGTCGCCATCGCCGCGAGCCTGCTCCGTCAATCCAGCCGATCGCCCGCCGACATCGCCGCCGCCGCCGGCTTCTGCGACCAAAGCCACATGATCCGCTCCCTCCGCGCCCTCCTCGGCCGCACGCCCACGCAGATCCGCTCCGAGTGGACCGCTCTCCATCAGGCCAGCAATCAGCGCTTGCACGTTTTGTAACAGTACCTAGCATTGACAAGTACCTTGCAAGGCCCCATTGTGTAGCCCGTGGCGGATCTCTCCTTCGACAACTGGATGACGCAGCTTCGCAAAGGGCTCCTCGAGCTTGCGGTGCTCAACACGATCGCGGAGGCGCCGTTGTACGGCTACGACATCGTGCGGCGCCTGAGCGACGTCGATCATCTGGTGATCACCGAGGGAACGGTTTATCCGATTCTGAGCCGGTTGAAAAACAGTGGGCTCGTGGAAACGTATCTGGAAGAGTCGCGAGAAGGACCGCCGCGGAAGTACTACCGCCTCAGCACGCGCGGGCGGGAGGACCTTCATCGGATGAATCAGCATTGGGACAGCCTTCACCACGCCATCGGCGGCCTGCGAAAGGAACGGAAACGATGATCGAAATGACGCCTGCAGCACGAGAGCGGCTGGACAACTATCTGCAGCGGATGCGCAGCGAGCTGCGCGGAGCGCGATCGGTCCTGGCCGATGACGTCGAGCAGAGCGTGCGCGAGCACATCGAGATCGAGCTGGAGCTCGCGGAAGGTCCGGTCGGCGCGACGGAAGTGATCGGAGTGCTCGACCGCCTCGGCCCACCCGAGCGCTGGCTCGCGGACGAAGAGCGGCCCGCCTGGCGTCAATGGATGGACCGGATCTCCACCGCGCCGGACGACTGGCGCCTCGCGTACCTCGCGTTCGGTCTCTTCCTCGCGTCGCTGCTGCTCTTCCAGCTCATCGGGCCGATGCTGATCATCCCGGCGATGGTCGCCAGTCGCGCGTACGTCCAGCTGGCGCGTGATCGCAATGAGCCGCTCGGCGCGCGCGCGTGGCTCGTCTATCCGTCGATCGCACTCGTGCTCGCGTTCGCGGTCGGTATGCTCCTCATCGGGCCGCCGCTCGGTGCGATTGCGTTCGTCATGCAGAACGGCTTCGATCGCATGTTCGACGTTCCGCAAAACACGATCGGCCAATTGCGCTTCACGATCGGGATGGGCGGCGTGGTGTTCGGCTCGTGGTGGATCATTGCCGCCGGCTTCTGCGCCGCGTTCCTCCGGCCAATCCGCTTCATCTTCGCGCCGCTGCTCGATGCCGTGCACCGCAAACATTTCGCGGTGCTCGCCGGCATCGGCGCGCTGGTCGCAGCCGGAGCGGCCACGCTGATCATCTACCGCCACTGACGCCGCGGGCGTTCCTGCCCGCGGCCGCATTTCCCAATCCAAAAATTCAGGAGCGATCTGCAGATCGTCTGCGATCGCTCCGCCTTGGAGCGCCCTATGACGCCTATGCCCGAGCTGCGCATCGAAAAGCTGTCGAAAACCTACTCCAACGGCGTCCGAGCACTGCGCGACGTGAGCCTCACCATCGGCCCCGGCATGTTCGGCCTCCTCGGCCCGAACGGCGCCGGCAAGTCGACGTTCATGCGCATTCTGGCCACGCTGCAGGAGCCGGACGCAGGCGAGATCCGCTTCGGCCCGTGGACGAGCTCAGGTCAGGCGATCGATGTCGTGCGACAGAAGGACGTCGTGCGCGAAACGCTCGGCTATCTGCCGCAGGACTTCGGCCTTTACCGCAACGCGCCGGCGGAGAAGCTGCTCGATCACTTCGCGATTCTCGAAGGCATCGTCGATCGCGTCGATCGACGAGCGGTGGTGGAAGCGCTGCTGCGGCAAACGAATCTCTGGGATGTGCGCAAGCAGAAGCTGGGCGGCTACTCCGGCGGCATGCGCCAGCGCTTCGGCATCGCCCTCGCGCTCCTCGGCAATCCGAAACTGCTCATCGTCGACGAACCGACTGCGGGACTCGATCCCGCGGAGCGCGTGCGGTTCCTGAACCTGCTCAGCGAGCTCGGAGAGAACAGCATCGTCATCCTCTCCACGCACATCGTCGAAGACGTCGCGGAGCTCTGCACCCGCATGGCCATCATCGACAAGGGCGAAATTCTGCTCGAAGCGGAGCCGCTGCGCGCCGTCGCCGGGATGGCGGGAACGGTGTGGGAGCAGGTCGTTTCGAAAGACGAGTTGCCGGCGATCGAGCGCGAGCATCGCGTGCTTTCGACGACGCTGCGCTCGGGCCGCACGGTCGTCCGCGTGCGCAGCGACGTGCAACCTTCGCCCGCGTTTCACGCCGTCGAGCCCGATCTGCACGACGTCTACTTCAGCGCGATCGGCGATCGGAAAGCGGCGGCTGAGGTGGCAGGGTGAGAAAGATGGTGGAGGTGTTTCGTTACGAGCTGTCGTCGCAATTACGCCGCGCCTCGACGCTCATCTACTTCGCGATCGTTCTCGGCGTCTGCACGCCGTTCCTGCACATGATGAGCTCCGGCTCCCGCCACGAAGGCATGGTCCTGAACGCGCCGTTTGCGGTGATGGAGGTGGTGGTCTTCGGAAGCATGCTGGCGCTGCTGATGGTGGCCGCGTTTGCGGGCGATGCAGCGACGCGCGACTTCGATGCGCGGATGCATTCGCTGTTCTACACCTCGCCGGTCGGCAAGCCCGCGTATGTGATCGGGCGCTTTCTCGGCGCGTTCTCGCTCAGCGCGCTGCTTCTTCTCGCTCTTCCGATCGGCACGCTGATCGCGACGTGGACGCCGTTCATCCCACACGAACGAGTGGGAGCGTTTCGCGCGATCGCGTACCTCGCGCCGTATCTGTTGTTCGCGCTGGCGAATGCGTTCGTCGCGACAGCGATCGCGTTCGGCCTGGCCCTGATGACGCGGCGCACGACAGCGAGCTACGCGGGCGCCGGCTTCCTCTTCTTCTTCTCCATGATCTGCGGAAAGCTTCTGCCCACGCGGATCGGCTGGAACGCAGCGAATCTGCTCGATCCGCTCGGCTACACCGCCGTTCAGGAAATCTGGCTGTCGACGAATGCGCTGCAGAAAAACGCATTCGTTCCTTCGCTCCACGGCGCGTTGC
>DASSMK010000062.1:0-5084 GCA_035688915.1 Thermoanaerobaculia bacterium | reverse complement strand
GGGGCTTGCCCCGCCGGCCGTCGTCTCCACCGGCGGGGCAAGCCCCGCCGCTCCAAAACGCATCGCCATCGGCGACGCCACGCTTCGTTATCTCCCCGCGTTGCTGCGCGCGACGCTCATCACCATCGCCCTCTCCTGCATTGCCATGGCCCTCGCCGTCACCCTCGGCGTCATCGTCGCCACCGGCCGCGTCTACGGCAACGCGGTGCTGCGCGCGCTCTTCACCGCGTACGTCGAGATCACGCGCGGCACGCCGGTACTGCTGCAGCTGTTCGTTCTCTACTACGGCCTCTCCTCGGTGATTCGATTGCCCGCGTTCGTGGCCGCGCTGCTCGGCCTCGGTCTCAACTACGCCGCATACGAAAGCGAGATCTATCGCGGTGCGATGGAAGCGGTGCCGCGCGGCCAGCTGGAAGCGGCGCGCACGCTCGGCTTGTCGGAAGTGCAGGTGTTCCGCTTCGTGCGCGGGCCGCAGGCGTTCCGGCTCGCGCTCGCGCCGATGACGAATGACTTCGTCGCGCTGCTGAAAGATTCGTCGCTCGTCTCCGTGATCACCGTGGTCGAGCTGACGAAGCAGACGTCGATCTTCGCGGCGAACGTCGGCACGTGGGTCGTGCCCGGCGCGCTCTGCGCTGCGCTCTATCTCGCGCTGTCGCTGCCGCTGGCGCGACTGGCGCGCGCTCTCGAAGCGCGCTGGAAGGCGGCGTCGGTTTGATTCTCGCGATCGACAATCTCCGCCTCTCCCGCGGAACGCGCGAAATCCTGCGCGGCGTGACGTTCAGCGTGGAGCGCGGCGAGCTCGTGGCGCTGATGGGACTCTCCGGCGGCGGCAAGACCACCGTGCTGCGCGCCATCGCCGCGCTGGAGCCGTTTCACGCCGGCACGATCGACGTCGATGGCGTCGTGCTGCGCGCCGGTGCGTCCGTTCCGCGCGCGACGCTGCGCGATCTGCGCCGCCGCGTCGGTCTCGTCTTCCAGTTCCACTCGCTCTTCGAAAATCTCACCGCGCTCGAGAACATCACGCTCGCGCCGCGGCAGGTCGCGCGCGTCGCATCCGCCGACGCCGATCGCCGCGCGCTAGAGCTCCTCGAATCCCTCGGCGTCGCCCATCGCAAGAACGCCTTTCCGCGCGAGCTCTCCGGCGGCGAAGCGCAGCGCGTCGCCATCGCCCGCGCCATGGCCATGGATCCGCCGCTGCTCCTCATGGACGAGCCGACCGCATCGCTCGATCCCGCGCGTCGCAACGAGCTCGGACAAACACTGCGCGCACTGACCACCGGCGGCCGCACGCTGATGATCACCACGCACGACGACGATTTCGCGCGCGATTTCGCCACGCGCGCCATCATCCTGGCGGAGGGAGAAGTGGTGGAGGAAGGGGACGCGCGGGAAGTGCTAACGCGGCCGAAGCACGCGGCCACGCGCGCGTTGTTGCAGCACGCGCCTGAGTAGGCTCACAGGCTCACGGGCTCACAGGCTCACAGCAGCCCATGCAGCGCGGTTTGCAGCCTTCCACACAAGCCACATGCGTAAAGCCCCAGCGCTTGGCGTGCGTGCGCTACTGTGAGCCTATGAGCCTGTGAGCCTGTGAGCCTGTGAGCCTGGAGCGCGCGCAGCGCGCGACTCTATACTCCGCGAATGCTCTCCGCCGCCATGCTCGCCGCCACGCTCACCATCGCCGATTACGCCACGATGCCGCAGCCGTCGAGTCCCCGTTGGTCGCCGGATGGGACGCGCATCGCGTATGTGCTGACGAAGGCGAATCTCGAGACGAGCGCATACGATCCGGCCATTCATGTGATCGGCGCCGATGGCGCGAACGACATGCAGCTCGCGCGCGGATCGCAACCGCGCTGGGCGCCGGACGGGCAGCACATCGCGTTCGTGCGCGACAACGATCTGTTCGTGATCGACATTCGCGGCGGCGAAGCGCGGCGTCTCGTCGATGGCTCGACGGCCGTTCGCGAATTGGGCTGGTCGCCGGACGGCAAGTCGATCGCCTTCCTTCGTCTCGACGAACCGACCGCCGAACAGAAGAAGAGAGAGAAAGAGAAAGACGACGCGCACGTCGTCGGGCAGGGGCTCCGCTACGTGCATCTGCATCTCGTCGACGTCGCGTCCGGAGAGTCGCGGCAGCTGACGCACGGCGACTTTTCGATCTTCACGTTCGATTGGTTTCCTGACGGGACGCGCCTTGTCTTCGATCGCGGTCCCGGCGCAGGGCTCGACGATTTCTATCGCACCGATCTCTACACCGTCAGCGTGCGCGACGGCGTGTTGCATCCGCTGCTCGTGCGGCGCGGACTCGATCGCGCACCGAAGGTCTCGCCGGACGGCAAGTGGATCGCGTTCCTCAGCTCGCGCGGCATCCACGACTGGGTCGTCGAGCACGAGCTGCACGTCATCAGCACCGACGGCGGCACGCCGCGCCTCGTGGCCGCGGAGTACGACCGCTCGCCCGAACAATTCTCATGGGACGGCGATCGCATCGTCTTCGACGGTCCGTTCAACTCCACCGCGCAGCTCTACGCCGTGAACGCAGACGGCAGCGGCTTCACGAATCTCGTGAAGCGCGACGGCGTCGTCAGCGAATCCGATGCGCGCGGCGGCCGCGCGGTCTTCGTCTGGCAGTCGCTCACCACGCCGCCGGAGCTCTACACGCTCGACGGCCAGCTCACGCATCACAACGATGAGTATCGCAACGCGCAGCTCGGCGAAACGCGCGTGCTGCACTGGAAGAATCCGCAGGACGGCCTCGAGATCGAAGGCTTACTGACGCTGCCTGTCGGCTACAAAGCAGGCACGCGCGTGCCGCTGCTCACGTTCGCGCACGGCGGCCCCGCCTCCCAATTCAACCAAGCCTTCCTCGGCTACCTCGGCACGCTCTACGTCCCGCAGGTTTTCGCCGCGCGCGGCTTCGCGGTGCTGCGGCCGAATCCGCGCGGCACGGGCGGCTACGGTTCGCAATTCCGCCGCGCCAATCGCGACGACTGGGGCGGCAAGGATTGGATCGACATCAACGCCGGCATCGATCGCGTCATCGCCGACGGCATCGCCGATCCGGAACGCCTCGGCCTCATGGGTTGGAGCTACGGCGGCTTCATGGCCTCGTGGGCGCTCGGCCACAGCGATCGCTTCAAAGCGATCAGCATCGGCGCGCCCGTCGTCGATCTGCTCAGCTTCCACGGCACGACCGACATTCGCGACTTCCTGCCGCATTACTTCGACGCCACGCCGTCACTCGACGAACTGCGTCACGCGCCGCTGTCACTCGACCTGCTGCGCGAGCACAGCCCGCTCTGGCATCTGAAGAAGACCACCGCGCGCGTGCTCATCCAGCACGGCGAAATGGATGACCGCGTGCCCGTCACGCAGGGAACGATGCTCTATCGCATCCTCGACGAGCTGGGCGTGGACGTGAAGATGGTGCTCTACCCGCGATCGGGACACGTGCCGCGCGAGCCGAAGTTGAGGATGGATGTGGCGCGGCGGAACGTGGAGTTTTTCGAGCCGCTGCTCTCACACAAACTGCTTCACGAATAACGCCACCGACATCACCAGCCCGATCACCACCACGAAGCGGCGCACGAACTGGCGGCCGAGGCGGTGCGCGAGGCGGGCGCCGAGAAAGCCGCCGGCGATGGCGCCGATGGCCATGAGCGCGACGTCGCTCCACACCACCGCATTCGCGATCACGAAGTAGATCGCGGCGATGCCGTTGATGCAGATGGCCAGCAGGTTTTTCAGACCGTTCATCTGATGCATGTCGGTCAGGCCGATGAGGCCGAGGGCGGCGAGCATGAGGATGCCGATACCGGCGCCGAAGTAGCCGCCGTAGACGCCGACCAGAAACTGAAAGACGAACACGAACGTGACCCACGACGGCGTCGGATGCTCGTGCGCTTGCGCGATGCGGCCGAAGCGTTTCGAGATCGCGCCTTGCGCCGCGAGCAGGATCGTCGCGCCGAGAATCAGGAACGGCACGAGACGCTCGAACGTCGAGACGGGTGTGCGCAGGAGCAGCCAGCTACCGAGCGCGCCGCCGAGAAACGACGGGATGATCAGCAGGAACAGCCAGCGGCGCAGCGTGGCCAGATCGCGGCGAAAGCCGAGGGCGGCGGTGAGGGAGCCGGGCCAGATGGCGACGGTGCTGGTGGCGTTCGCGATCACCGCGTTGCGGCCGAGCCACAGCAGCGTGGGAAACGAGACGAGCGTGCCGCCGCCTGCGAGCGAATTGATGATGCCGGCCACGACGCCGGAGAGAAAGACGATGATCGATGCGACCACGCGTCAGCGCAGCCCTTCGGCGACGTAGAGATCGGAGAGCGTGCGCAGTGCGTTGTACGCCCACGCGTTGCCGTCCGGCGTGATGAAGACCGGCGCGATGCGATAGACGCCCGCGGGATCGGAAGGCGTGAACTCTTTCCACGGCGTGCGCGCGCCGGTGGCGAGCTCGATGCGCGTCACCTGCGCAGGCAGCGCCGTCGGTCTGTAAACGAACAGCGCGGCACCGTCGGAGGTGAACGTGATCGGCACTTCGCCTTTCTCCGCGCCGGCGATGGGCGTGGTTTGCAGCGAGCCGTCGAGCGGATACAGCGCGAGCGTTTCGCCTGCGGTCATGCCCGCGACGAAGCGCGCGTCGGGTGAGACCGCGAATGCGCGCGTGGCGCCGTTCCAGATGTTCGGCGGCGTGAGCGGCTTCACGGTTTCATCGAGCGTGTCGATGAGATGCAGCTGATAGCCGCTCTTGCCGACCACGCCGCCCGCGATGATGCGCCGCGAATCGGGCAGCCAGGCCGCGCCGAAATCGAACGCGCCGTCGACTTTCAGCTCGCGCGCTTCGCCCGCGCCGGTCGGGAGCAGCGTGAGTTTGGCGTCGTTGTGCGCGACCACCCACTTGCCGTCCGGCGAGAGCGCGTCGCCGCTGCCGTCGCCGATGCGCACGGGCGCGGGCATGCCGTCACGGCGAAGATAGATGGCGCGTTTCGCGCCGCCGCCTTCGCGCGTTTCGTTGAAGAGAATGGTGCGGCCGTCGGCGGAGAGATCGGCGAGGATCGACCAGTCGAGCCACGACGCATCGCGCT
>DASSMK010000061.1:0-4747 GCA_035688915.1 Thermoanaerobaculia bacterium | reverse complement strand
TTGGAGAAGCTGTAAGAAGTCGTCGAGTCGCAGAGTCGTCAGTCGCAGAGTGGATGAACTCCGGTCTCTCCTCTGAGACTCTGAGACTCTACGACTCGACGACTCCAAACTCTGCGACTCTGCGACTGTTTTTTCCTCCGCACTGCAACCCTTCCCCCTCTTCCAACGAATACAGCGTCATCTGGAGGTTCAACAGATGACCGCGAAGCGCAAGAAGAAAGTCACCCTCGTCACCATCCTCATCGTCGTCCTGGCCATTGCCGGCGGCATCGCGATGAAGGCGCGGGGAAAAGAGAAGAAAGCACCGGAGAGTCCGGTCAAGACCGGCAAGGCCGAAGTGGCCTCCATCCAGGTGAAGGTCACGGAAGTCGGCACCGTCGAGCCGGAAGTGAAGGTCGATGTGAAGTCGGCCATCTCGGGCAAAGTCGTGGCCATCCTCCATCGCGACGGTGATCTCGTGCGGCGCGGCGACGTGCTGGCGCGCGTCGAGCCCGATCTCGCGCAGGCGCAGTCGCTGGCCGATACAAAGAACGCGCTCGCCGCGGCGGAGATCCGTTACGACGAAGCGAAGAAAAACTTCGACGCCGACGATAAGCTCTTCCTCCAGGGGCTGCTCGCGCCGAAACAGCACCGCGACACCGAAGCCGACTACATGGCCGCGCGGCAGGAGTTCGAAAAGACGCGCGAGAAATACGCGATCGTCGAAAAGAGCGGTATCCCCATCAACCAGTCGCCGGAAAACTTCCAGGGCTCGAACGTCGTCGCGCCGATGGACGGCGTGGTGCTGACGAAGAACGTGGAGATCGGCGAATCGATCACCTCCGGCGTCTCGTCATTCAACGCCGGCACGATCCTTTTCACCGTCGCCGACGTCTCCAAGATGATCGTCAAAGCGGGCGTGAACGAAGTCGACATCGGCAAGATCAAAGTGTCGATGCCGGTGAAAGTGACGCTCGACGCCTATCCGAAAGTGAAGTTCGCCGGCCGCATCGATCGCATCGCCCCGGCCGTGCGCCTCGATGACAAAGTGCGCGTCTTCGACGTCGAGATCCGTCTCGACGCGCAGGGCCGCGAGCTCCGCTCCGGCATGACCGCGAACATCGAAGTGACCGGCGAGAAGAAAGACAAAGTGCTGAGCGTGCCGGTCGAATCGATCTTCCAGCGCGACGAAGGCGAAGTGGTCTACGTGAAGAAGGCCGTCGTGGCCACCGAAGCCGCCGAAAAGAAGAAGGACGACAAGAAGAAAGACGACAAGGACGCGTGGAAGCAGTTCTTCGACCGCCGCGAAGTCGTCACCGGCCTCGCCGACAACGCGCACGTCGAAATCCTGAGCGGACTCAAAGCCGGCGACGAAGTGGCGCTCGAAGATCCGACGCTCAACAAGGACAAGAAGGAAGACAACGAGGATTAGCCTCGAAGGCAACGACCATGAGCGCAATCTTCAAATTCGAATCGTGGCGCGCGTCTGAACCGGCTGCGCCTCTGCTGCAGCCGGTCGCGGCGAAGGCGCTGATCCAGCTCGAACGGATCGAGAAGACATACGACTCCGGCGAGAACGCGGTGCAGGCGCTGCGCGGCATCGACCTGAAAATCGGCGGCGGCGAGTTCGTGGCCATCATTGGTCCCTCCGGCTCCGGCAAGTCCACCCTGATGCACATCCTCGGCTGCCTCGACTCGCCGACCTCCGGCCGCTACTGGCTCGACCAGAACGACGTCGCGTCACTGAGCGGCGGCGCGCTCGCACGCATCCGCAATCAGAAGATCGGCTTCGTCTTCCAGTCCTTCAACTTGCTGCCGCGCGCGACGGTGCTGAAGAACACCGAGCTGCCGCTACTCTACGCGGGCATATCGAGCGACGACCGCCGCGAGCGCGCCATGGCCGCACTCGATCGCGTCGGCCTCGCGCATCGCGCCAAGCACCGCCCGAACGAACTGTCCGGCGGCCAGCGCCAGCGCGTCGCCATCGCACGCGCGCTGGTGAACACGCCTTCGCTGATTCTCGCGGACGAGCCGACCGGCAACCTCGATCAGAAAACCGGCGGCGACATCATGCGCATCTTCGAAGAGCTGGCCACGAACGGCCAGACCATCATCCTCGTCACGCACGATCCCGCCATCGCCGCACGCACACACCGGCGCGTGAAGATCGTCGACGGCGAGATCGTCGAGGGCGACACGATTGATTGAGCGGCGAGCGGTCGGCGGCCAGCGGCCAGACGCCGCAAACCTCTCTGACCGCTAACCGCTGGCCTCTGGCCGCTGGGGTAAACATGCTGATTCTCGAATCGATCATCGACGGCATCCGCGACATCAAGGATCACTTCGGCCGCACGCTGCTGCAGCTCGTCGGGATCATTCTCGGCGCGGGCTCCATCGTGGCCACGTTCTCCCTCTCCGTGGCCGGCAAGGAAGCGTCGATGAAGTTCTACCGCGTCAGCGGCGGCATCGAGCGCATCTGGATCGGCAACAAGCCCACCGGCAAGGTGACCCTCGACGCGAAGGCGCTCGCTTCGCAAGGTCTCACGTATGCGGACGCGCAGGCGCTGCGCCGCGAGGGAAAAGAAATCGATCTCGTCTCGCCGGTCGCCGAAGAGTCGATGTCGATCCGCTTCCGCAACATCGACAGCCGCCGCTCGGTGATGGGCGTCGCGCCCGCGTACGCACCGATCACGTTCTTTCACGTCGATCGCGGACGCTTCATCACCGACAGCGATCTCGCCAGCTCCGCGCGCGTGGTCGTCCTCGGCACCACCCGCGCCGCCGAATTCTTCGGTACCGAAGACCCAATCGGGAAGACGCTCACCATCAACGGCGCGGGCTACCTCGTCGTCGGCGTGATGGAAGAGAAGTACTTCAGCTTCGATCAGAAACACAACGTGCTGCGCTGGATGAACCGGCAGATGTACATCCCGCTCACCACGCTCATGACGCGGCAAGGCCAATCGGTGGCGAACGGCAAGATCGCCTTCATGCATACGCGCATGAAAGACGTCAAGCGGCACAAGGAAGCGGTCGCCGAGATCGAGCGCATCCTGAAGCGGCAGCACGGCGTGAAAGACTTCCAGGTCTTCTCGCGCGTCGCCAACCTCAATCGCAATGAGAGCGAGAACAAGATGTACGACATGGTCTTCATGATCTGCGGCTTGATCTCGCTCTTGGTCGGCGGGATCGTGATCATGAACATCCAGCTCTCCTCATTCAATGAACGGGTTCGCGAGATCGGCACGCGCAAAGCCGTCGGCGCCACCCCCGCGCAGATCTTCTTCCAGATGCTCACCGAAGCGGTGCTCGTCTCCGTGATGGGCGGTTTTCTGGGCCTTTTCGTAGGAAAACTGTTCACGCAAGGTATTTCCGCGCTGACGCGCAACCCGGCCATCATCACGCCTGGCACGCTCATCAACGCCATGGTCTTCGCCGCCGGCACGGGCCTCATCTTCGGCATGTACCCGGCCATTCGCGCGTCGCGGCTCAACCCGATCGAAGCGCTCAGAACGGAGTAAACCGATGCAGATCCGCGAATCGGTCCGCACTTCCTACGAAGAGATCAAAGGGCATCCGCTCCGCTCGTTCTTCACGCTCATCGGCGTGATCCTCGGCACGCTCGCTCTGGTCGTAGTCATGTCCGTTCTCGACGGCGTGCAAGCCTCCGTCTGGAAAGGCATTCAGGACCTCGGCTACGACGGCGTGCTGATCCTGTCGCAGAAGACGCCCACCGATCGCGTGGAACTGGCCAAGGCGCATCTCTCGCGCGGCATGCGCATCGAAGACCGCAAGTACTTCGAAGACTCCGAGAACATCACCGACATCGCTCCGGTCGGCGAGACGCGCGCGGTCGTCACCGCGGGCAACATCACGCGCCGCGTCGACGTCTACGGCATCACACCCGAATTCGTGGAGATCAAGAATCGCCGCGCGTCATCGGGACGCTTCGTCACCGATCACGACGCCTCCAGCAACGCGCCCGTCTGCGTGCTCGGTTACGAGCTGAAGATGAAGCTGTTCGGCGGCGAAGATGCCGTCGGCCGCAGCGTGAACCTCGGCGGCCGCCGTCTGACCGTGATCGGCGTCGGCACCAAGTTCGACATGAACTTCGTCGACGACGACGACATGCGCAAAGAGATGGCGGGCATGTACATCCCGTGGACCGTCTATCGCGACATGTTCGGCCGCGCCAACGCCATCTCGTACATGCTGGCCAAGGCGAGCGCGCCGGAGAAGAGCGTCGATGCGGAAGATGAAGCGGCGCGCACGTATCGCCGCGCACATAACGGCATCGGCGACGTGAAGATCGACAACCCCGGCAAAGAGATGCTCAAGGAGCGCGCGAACATCAGCACCGTGCTGCGCAACTGGCGCATCGTCTTCTTCGCCATCGCTGGCGTCTCGCTCCTCATCGGCGGCGTGGGCATCTTCTCGGTGCTCAAGATCTCGATCTCCGAGCGCCTCTACGAAATCGGATTGCGCAAAGCGATCGGCGCGACCGACGGCGAGATCTTCCTGCAGTTCCTGATCGAATCGATCACGCTCTCCGTCGCCGGCGCCGCCACGGGCCTGCTGCTCGGCGTGGTGCTGGTCAAAGCGATCTCCGGTTTCTTCCCGGCTGGTTTGCCGGTGTCGATGTTCGGCACGACCATCGCGACCGGCTTCGCCGTGTCGGTCGGTTTGCTGGCCGGACTCTATCCGTCGATCGCCGCTTCGCGTCTCGAGCCGGTGGAAGCCTTACGCGCATAAACGTTGGAGCGGCGGG
>DASSMK010000060.1:0-11098 GCA_035688915.1 Thermoanaerobaculia bacterium | reverse complement strand
GACGACGGGTATGTCGAAGACGCGAAGCAGATCGTGTTCGTACGCGCAGATTTGCTGTCGGTCAGCACCCATGCGAACGAATCCGTCGCGGAGCACACGGATGGCACAGGACTGACGACCGTCAATGTCACCGAGTTGTTGTAGCGGTCGTGGATCTGCTTGAGCAGGCCGTCGGTGGCGGAGAAGGTCGAAACGGTGCCGTCGGGATGTTCGACATCGAATGTGTTGTCGCTCTTCTGGAGCAGGCGCAGATACGACCCGTCGCGCGTGTAGCCGACCGCCGTAACTCCGGTCGACAGCACGGTGTTTGCCGCTTCGTCCGTGTGCAGTTTGTTGTCGAAAAAGATGTGGTCGTTGCCGTCAGGGCTCTCGTAAATGAACTGATTGACGTCGTTCGTCGGATTCGTCTTCAGAATCAGACGACCCAGAGAAACGAGCCAGCCCACGCCGGCGTTAGAACGGCGGTTGGGCGTCGCGCTCATCTGGCCGCTCACACCCTCGTAATCCCAGATCTTCGAGTTGTAGGTCGCGCGCAGTGAGTACGACAGCCCGCCGTTGATGGGATAGCTCGGCCCGATCGCGATATTGAGCGATAGGTTGCCGTTCAACGTGTTGATGCTGTCGAGCTCTCCGAGGTCGTAGAACTTGTTCGGTGCAAAACCTTTTTCGAGACCGGTCTCCTGCTGCGCGAAAAGAGGCAAGGCACAAAAGAGAAGGACGAGGGGAAGCGCGAACCGTTTCATCACTTCGCCTCACCGATCGACGCAGCGCCATACGCGGCGTGGAAGGAGTCGACGATGAACACCACGTCGCCTTTCTTGAGCTGTTTCGGTGCGGCTTCGGTCGTTCCGCCCTGCGGCTCGAGGCGGTAGGACGACAACGTAATCTTGTCGTCGCCAGGGGTTTCGTCATCGGGACCATCGAGTCCGGCGACGGAGTGCCAGGCGCCGCTGCCCGGACGGACGACGAGAAAATCGACGCGCGTGCCGTCAAAGGCGAGTTGGTCGACATCGCTGCCAAGGGTCTTTTTCAGATGAGTATCAGTGAGCGGAATGATCGTCACGGGATATCCGGCTGGAGCGGCGGTGACCCACGTGCCGTTCGTCATGTCGACGGCGATCCACATCGACCGCTGCGCCAGCGGCCGGCCCAGCGCCCACTCGACAATCCCGTCTCCATCGCTGTCGGCTACCGAGGCGCCGAGCGGAACGACGTTGGAGAAGGAACCGTTCGCTTCGCGCGCGATGCCGAAGATGTAGACGCTGGCTTTCGGCGTGACGCCCCGAACGATGATGCCGTCCGCGGCGAACTGCAGCGCCGGAGCGGCAGCCGCAGCGGTAGCGCAGAGCGGAACGACGAGCAGACAGACAGCGACAGCGAATGCGGGGAATCGCACTTACGGCTCCTGGAGGGCGCCGCAGGGGCGACCGGCGAATTGTTATTTGCGTTTGGACGCGGCGCGGATGATAAGCCGGGTAAGCCGCGCCGTCAATCGTTGGCGGTAACGCCAGGTGCTCGGCACGCGAACGCGAAGTTCGCGCGCCAGCTCGGTGGCCTGCGCGTGTAGCAAAACAGGTTCGCGCAATAACACCGAACGAAACGTTACCTCCTGAACCCCGATTTCATCGAGGTTCGCGCGGGTCCTACCAGTACCACTGCGCCTCCGCGTCTAGAAGATCGTCGGCCGCGAAATGGAGGTTGTAGAACGGCATGGGTTGTTCGGATAATCGAGCTCGATGGCGACTTCGGCGCCCAGCGAAAATTTCGTAGTACGCTCGGATTGTGAAGGGCATTCGGCCACGCACGCCCGTCGATAACACGGTGTCGCTCCTGTCGTCGCTCTACGCCCGCCTGGCGCGTACCCCCTTCCGCTACGACAACGCCACCCGCCCCTACAGCGCCTCCTCCGGCCTCGCCCCCGCCGCCGCCGACGACTCACTGGAGACGCTGAAGAAACGCGCGGACGAGGCGTTATACGAAGCGAAGCGGCAGGGGCGGGGGCGGTGGGTGGTGGGGTGAGGGGCAAAGTCACACGAGCCGCAATCGTGGTGTGATGCCGCCGCCGGCGAGCTCGCGCCTCAACGTAGCGCGCGGTCCGACAATGTATAAAACGTCGCGATTGCGGAGAAAGTAATTGTCGTCTTCCGACTCTACGGAGTCGCAAAAGGCGGTCAGACGCAGGCCATTCGTCAGCCGGAGCTCGAGGTCCAATGTTCCCGCTGCGACTTCCAGCGCCTCGATGCGCGCATTCACCAGCGCAGCGAGCTTGGTCATGATCGGCACGTCGCCGGCAAAGTCGTCCGACCAACTGCAGATCAATCCCTCTTCCGATCCGAGCCGCCATGGACATTCGATGAAGAGGCCGATCGAGCCTTCGTACAGGCGCAGGTCCTCTGAAAGATGCGGGTTCGTCGACGGCACGTCGAGCGGGCACTTGTCGCCGATGTGAAGCGATAACCACGAAGTCGGCGGGCCAGCGACTACGCCCCACACTTCTGCGAATTTTGTGTTTGCCAGTACTGCGCGGAATTCGTCGCGTAGTGTCATCTTACGAATTGAATTGCGCAACAAACCGTTGCGCCTCCTGCAGCATGATTTCGTCGATGTTCTCGCGGGTTGCGCCGTCCCAGTACCACTGCTCTTCCGCGTGTAAAAGATCATCAGCGGCGAAATGAAGTTTGTAGAACGGCATGAGGTTGTCCGGATAATCGAGCTCGATGGCGACTTGTGCGACGCGGGCGAAAACCTTTTGTACCGCGCTCGGGTCACGGATCGCTTCGAAAACCAATTCAGCCACGTGTGCACTGACGGGATCTTCAATTGCGAGCTCCGGCGGTTGGAGCTCTTCCAGCACGCGGTCTCTCAATGCGCAGATTTCGAAGTGATTGAGCGGCGTCGTGAGCCCGGCCAGGATTCGTAGCGTGTGCGAGTCGTAGCCGTTCTCGAGCATCTGAATTGCCCACGCGATGCACTCCGTTCCACACGCGTGATCGAGCACGCGGCGCGCGAGAATCTCCAAGGTGGTAGGCGTCGCTTCCTGCACGGCCGACGGATTCTAACGTGCGCCGCCGCGCGTCGACTCGTTCACGCGCAACAGCACGCTTCCTTGGGCGTGTTCATTGCTGCACCGATGGAACGCACATTGGGAGGCAACATGAACAGGATCAAGCCAATCGTGCTGTGTTTGTCATTGTTCGTGGGCGGCGGGCTTTCTGCGGCAACCACGCCGCAGAGCGTCATCTGGCAGACGACGGCGAGCCGGGCCATTGCGATCTCGCCGGACGCGCAGTTGATGCTCACCGGCCTGCAGCTGCGGCACACGTCGGACGGCTCGCTCATCCGCACGTTTCATGTGGGTTACAGCGGCGGGACCACCGTCAACGGCGACGCGTTCTCGCCGGATGGGAAGCTCGCTGCTCTGGCCATTCAGGCGTACAACAAGAATCTATTTCTCGTGCGCGTCGCCGATGGCGTGAAGCTCGGCGCGCCGATCTCGTCGCATGTCAACGGCACGACGTGCGTGGCGTTTTCGCCGAACGGGCAGATTCTCGCGTCAGGCGGACGAGACGGAACGGTGAAGCTTTGGCACGTGCCGGACATGGCACTGCTGAAGACGCTGAACGGCGGCGTTGGCTATCGGCCTACGGTCTTCGCTGTGGTGTTCTCCAAGGATGGTGCTTTGGTGGGCATCGGTGGGCAGGGCGGAGTGCTGGTCTATCGAGTGAGCGACGGTGCGTTCATCATGCAGATGACGAACGTCAGCACGATCTCGCTCGCAATGTCATTAGACGGAACGCTTCTCGCGTCGGGCAGCAACAGAATCGACCAGTACGGACAATGCGTCGATTGCACAATCAAAATCTGGCGCGCGACGAACGGTACTTTGCTGCGCACGATTCCCGGGAACAACAATGGCGTGACATCTGTGGCATTTTCGCCGGATCAGAAGACATTGGCTGCCGCCGCAGGCGATCGCGTTTACAACGGCAGTGTGCGTTTCTTCGACGTCGCGACCGGACAACAGCTGGGAATCTGGCTCCAGGATGCGAACAATCAAGGCTCGTATGTCACAGGCGTCGCGTACGCGCCGTTCGGACGCTTATTCGCTTATGCGCGTGCCGACGCGCGCGTGATTGCCGCGTTCAATCCGTTCTGAGCACGCGCAACGCCTTCACTGTCACGCCGACGCTGTCCACCGCCCGCCGTTTTGCGCGAGGCGGGCGGCGTCGGCGAGCGGCAGCGGTTCGGAGAAGAGGTAGCCCTGCATCAACGTGACGCCCATTGAGCGCAGGAGGTTGCGGTCGTCCGGTGTTTCAATGCCTTCCGCAATCAGCTCTGCATGGAAGCGCGTCGCCAGGTGGTGCAGCAGCTCCAGGATGGCCTGGCGCCGGTTGTCAGTGGCGCAGCCATCCACGAAATGGCGGTCCACCTTCAGATAATCGGGCGCCACGTCGAGAATCATTTTGAAACTGGAGTAGCCGAGGCCGACGTCGTCGAGGGCGATGGTGGCGCCGGCGGCGCGCAGGCTCGTTAATGCAGATTGGAAGCTCGTGCCGTCCCACGGCGGCGCGTGCTCCACGATTTCCATTGTGATGTTCTGCATGGCGATGCCGCAGCGGCTCGCGCTCGATTCCAGAAAATCGACGAAGCCGAGATCGCGGCCGAGTGTCGATGCGTGCACGTTGAGCGAGAGATGCAGATCGGGCGGCAGCTCGGCCGCTTTTTCCAATGACGCCGCAATGCATGCGCGATCGATCACTGTCTCTTCGCGCTTGAGGCGCACATAATCGAACAGCACTTTGGCCGACTCGAAGTTCGTACCGCGCGGACCGCGTGTCAAGCACTCGAAGCCGTGTAATGACGCGCCGCGCTCGTCGACCCGAAAAACCGGCTGAAAGACGGGAGTGAGCCCGCCCGGCTGCAGAATGGTATTGAGCGCGGAACGGTCGGCCATGACGCGGCTCAGCGCTGGTCGAGGAGATTCATGGCCACGTTCGCGATTTCCATCATGGCCTTCGGTTTGTGCAGAAAGGCGTCCGCGCCGCGGTTGTACGACTCGCGCTCGATCTCCGGCGTACCGAACGCGCTGAGCAGAATGACGCGCGTGTTGGCGTGGCGCTGGTGCACATCGGAAACGATCTGCAATCCTTCCACGCCGCCGATGCCGGTCAGACGCATATCGGCGATGACGAGGTCATACGGATAGTTGGCGAGCAGCGCCTGCGCTTCCTCGAGCTCGTGTGCGGAATCGACGCGAAAGCCGAGGCCTTCGAAGTAGCGCCGCATGGTGAGAACGATCAGCTCTTCGTCGTCGACGATGAGGATTCGTTCGTCACGGCTTCCGGCTGCACGCTGGACTGGTTCCACTCGGTCTCCCCGGCCACGCCCGGCCGCCGATACGCAGGGATTCGGACTGTAATGATGGCACCGCTATCTGCCGCGTTCGATGCAGCGACGGTGCCACCGTGCTCATCGACGATGCGCTGCACGATGGAGAGGCCGAGGCCTGTTCCGCCGCGGCGGCGCGTGAAGAAGGGCTGGAAAATGCGCGGCAGATCGGCCGGACGAAATCCCGGTCCTTGATCCTGCACCGTGCACTCGATGATCTCGCGATCGCCGTCTGGAATCAGCCGCGCGCGCACCGTCACATGCGCGCGTTCCGGCGAGTGTTGCACGGCGTTGGTGATGAGATTGGAGAAGACGCGCGCCAGGCGATTCGCATCCATGAGCAGCGGCAGCGGACTCTCGATGTCGCGGTCGATGATGACGCCGTTCGCCGCGGCGAAGGCCGCCGATTCGTCGATGGCCATGTCGATGACCTGATCGAGCTGTCCTTCGCGCAGATCGATCGTCCATGTTTTGCCGTATTCGAGCAGGTTCTCCATCAGCCGGTTCAGCCGGTCCACCCACTTCCGCAACGTATCGAACAGCTCCTCGGTGTCCGGCGCCGGAGGCACGAGCGGCTGCAGCAAATCGAGCGTCATGCCGAGGCCGAAGAGGGGATTGCGGACTTCATGAGCGACGCCCGCCACGAGCTCGCCGAGCGCCGCAAGCTGTTCGCCGCGCCGCACCGAATCCTGCAGGCGCCGCAGCATCGTCGTTTCGCGCAGCACGATGATGGCGCGAGGCACGCCGTCCGGCGCGTCGGTCCAGCTGGCGCTCACTTCCCATGAGCGATCTTCTTCGGCGCGATGACTCTCGCCGGAGCAACCGGTGCGGCTGTCTGCCACCGCTTCGACGAGCTGCGCGAGCGTCGGCCACGGTTCGAGCGGTGAGATCGACTCGATGCGCGCGCCGACGAGCTGGCGAAAGTCGGCGCCGGCGAGATCGCGCGCGGCGAGATTGAGTCGCGCGATGGTGCCGTCGAATCCGGCGATCACGATCGGCATCTCGATGGAGTCGAATGTCGTCGCCCATTCCGCGCCTTTGCGCTCGATGATCGCGAGCAATTCCTTGCGCTCTTCCTCGGCGCGGCGGCGATCGATGAGGCGGCCGAGGGATGCGCCGACGGCGCGGAGGGCATGCTTGCGGGAGTCGTTGATGGGGCGCACAGCGTGCGTGAACAGCTCCAGCACGCCGGCGGTGCGCGCACCATCGTGCAGCGGCATCGCCACGGCGCAGTGCAGGCCCGCGTGCGCGGCCACTTCGGCGCGCAACACGTTCGTTTCTTCGTAGAGATCGGGAACCCAGATGATCTCGCCGGAGGCCCAGGCGCGGCCGGGGATGCCGTGGCCGCGTGGGAAGCGCAACTCGAGCGTGCGCTCGCGGAACTTCTGCGCGGCGGGGTCGGGTCGCATCCACGTCGCGGCGGGAACGAGCATTTCGTTTTCGATCAGCCAGATCACCGCGCTGTCCCACTCTTCCGATTCGCAGAAAAACTCGAGCACGTCGAGGAGCGTTTCGGTGAGTGGCTTGTCGGGCGTGAAGAGGCGCGTCACCGCGAGCTCGAACAAACCTTCGCGCGCGCCGCGCGTCGTGTCGGTGACGTCGCGTGCGCTGAAGACGGCGGCGACGTCGTTCTCTGCGCTCTCGCCGTCATTCACGACAGGAACGCCGGAGATGGAGTAGACGCGCTCGATGCCGTCGAGCGTCAGCAACGCGTCGGCATCAACGGTGCGGCCGGAGAGAACGCGGCGGTAGACGTCGTCGGGGATCTGCAGTCCTCGCGCGACGAGTGCTCGGTACGAGGCGTTGCTTTCCAGCACGGCGCGATCGCGGCCGACGAGCCACACGGGATCGTGTACCGCGGCGAGTGCGGCGCGCAAAAGCGGAGTCATACGGCTGTCCCTACCGCCACCATTGTTCACGTTCCGTTCATCCGCGGCTGCCTATTCTGCCGCACATGCGCAGTCGCGCTCTCCTTTCGGTTGCGGTCGTTGCCGTTTGCGGTTTGGTGGCCGTGGCGGCGACGACCGGTCGGGGAGCCGTTGCGCCGCGATCGCACGGGGACGAAATCTCCGGAACGGTCAGTGTGGTGGATGCGGCGGCCCGGACGTTCGTGCTCCGCGATGCGCAGGGGAAAACGACGCGTGTGGCGTGGACCGACGCGACGAAAGTTCTCGGCGGCACGCTGACCGCCGGAGAGGCAGCGGTGGTGCGGTACATGGTGAAGAACGGGAGGAGCGTAGCAACGTCGGTCAAGATCACGAGCAATCACAGGCGGTAACCGATGGCCGATTTGCAGGATTACTCGGTTGCTGGTCCGGCTCTCACGGTGAACCTGGAGGCCCGCCGGGCCCGGGAGAGTGGAACCCAGCAACCTAGCAATCTCACAACTCGATCTCGATCGCAGCTCTCAGGAGTGCCGAGGAAGATGAACGCGGAAGATGCTGCCGCCGCCCTGGCGGTCGCTGATATCGATGCTGCCGGCGTGGTTCCGAACGACCTGGGCTACGATGGCCAGGCCGAGCCCCGAACCCTCGGGATTGTGCCGTCGCGCTTCCGGCAGCCGAACAAAACGCTCGAATATGCGTACGCGATCATCTGGTGAGATGCCGGGTCCACGATCGGCCACCGACAGCGTGATCTCCCGCTCTTCCGCTTCGATGCGCACCTCGACGTCGCCGTGCTCGCGGCTGTAGTGAATCGCGTTCGTCACGAGATTCAGCGCCAGCCGTTCCATGGCGGGCGCGTCGCCCAACACCATCACTCCGCCGCTGGGATGCAGCGTGACGGTGACGTCGTGCTCGCGTGCGATGCGCGCGCAGGCGTCGACAGCAGCTGCGACCACTTCATCGAGATCGACAGGTGAGGGCTTCTCGATCGGCGATTCGCCGCGCGCGAGCGTGAGCAGATCGTTCGTTTCGCGCGCCAGACTGCGGGCACTGCGTTCGATCGAGGCGAGCAATTCGTCGCGCACGGTGGGCTCGGTTTCGCTGCGACGCGCTTCCTGCGCTTCGGCCATGATCACGGCGACGGGAGTTTTCAATTCGTGCGCGGCGTCGGCCACGAGGCGCCGCTGCGACTGGAAGGCGCCTTCGAGACGATCGAAGAGCGAGTTGATGACTTCGCAGAGACGCTGCACTTCTTCGCCGCCGCTGCGCGCCTGCACGCGGCGCGAGAGGTCGCGCGCTTCCGCTGCTTCGGCCACGCGTGTGACTTCGACGACGGGCCGCAACGCGCGCGCGACGGCGAAGCCGAGGATGGCCAGCGAGCCGAGAACGCCGAGGAGGACGAAGGCGGCGAGGGCGTAGTCGAGATTCGTGAGCGTCGTCAGCTGCGGCTCGATGCTGCGGAAGACGATGAGCGTCGCGCCGCGCGCCAGTCCGGAGAGATGCGCCACACGCACGCGGGCTCGCCACGACTGGCCGCTGAACGGCTCGACGACGGTGTACGCGCCTTCGGGACGCCGCGCCATCGCCACGGCGTGTGCGGCGGGCGAGACGCGCACGTCGCCGGCGACGGCGAGAATGCGGCCGCCGGTGACGACGATCGCGGAGTGGCGTTCCAGTCGAAAGACGAGGGTGTTGCTTTCCACACCGGCGTGCAGCGGGCGCGCTTCGAGCGCACGCAATCCCTGCAGCTCGAGATCGGAAGCGATGGCGACGGTGAGCGTTTCGAGCTCTTCATCGACGTCGGCCAGCGTGACGCGGCGCACCACGGCGCGTGTGCCGAGCGCCAGCGCGGCGAGGAAGATCAGCGACGCCAGCGCGCCGGCGAGCGGGATGCGCACTTGCGCGCGGCGAAAAGTCATGAGAGCGCCGTGATTATGCGCTGAGGCGGTAGCCCGCGCCGCGCACGGTTTCGACGCGCACTCGCGATCCGGCCGCGCCGAGCTTCTTGCGGATGCGCGCCATCAGCACGTCGATGGTGTTGCTCATCGGCTCCTCGCGCTCGCCCCAGGCGTGCTCGAGCAGCTCTTCGCGCGAGATCGCACCTTCCGGCGCGCGCATGAGCGTTTCGATGATCGCGAACTCGCGCGCGGTGAGCCGCACTTCGTTCGCGCCGCAATGCAACTGCCGCTTCCACGGACGCAGCGTGAGATCGCCGAACGTGAGCTCCATCGCCGGCGTGCGCTGATTGCGTCGCAGCAGCGCTTTGATGCGCGCTTCGAGCACGTCGATGTCGAACGGCTTGCCGATGTAGTCGTCCGCCCCTTCCGCGAGCCCTTCCACCATCGACTGCGGATCGTCGAGCGCCGTGAGCATGAGGATCGAATTGCCGAAGCCGCGATGGCGCGCTTTGCGGCAGAGATCGAGGCCGTCGCCGTCGGGCAGGCGGCGGTCGAGGATGAGGATCTCGTACGGGTGAATGTCGAGGAGCATCTCGGCATCCTCGATGTTCGGTGCTTCGTCGACCGCGACGCCTGCGCGTGCGGCGGTGCGCGAGATGCTGGAGCGGAGACGATCGTCGTCTTCGACCACCAGGCCGCGCATCAGACTTCGACCGTCCCGAGGCGCTCGAGCTTGTTCCAGCCGGTGCGGAGACCCTGGATGGCCGTCAGCACCGATTTGAAGATCGCGGCGTACATGACCTGTCGATAGAAGAAGCGTTGCAGCACGAGCAGCGGCAACGGCGCGAGCCGCTCGCCTTCGATTCTAAATGCGATGAGCGACGCGGCGGTGTCGGTGACGGTGAAGAGCGCGAACATCGCGCCGAAGAGAGCCAGCGAATGGGAGAGGTTCGCGTCGATGGCACCGCGCGTCGCGAGCTCCAGCAACATCTCGGCGAGCGTGCGGAGAATCTGCAGATCGACGACGGGCGAAAGCAGCGGCAGCGCGATCTGAAACAGCCAGAGCGAGGGAATCATCGCCGCGCCGAACCAGCCGTAGCGGCCGAACGCGCGACGATGCTTCCACAAGCACTGCAGCGTGCCGAACGCCCAGCGGAAACGCTGGCGGAACAGCGCGCGCACGCTCTCCGGCGCCTCGGTGTACGAGATGGCGTCGTTCTCGTTCGCGATCACCCAGCCGGCTTCGCGGAGCGTCCAGGTCAGGTCCATGTCTTCGGCCATCGTGTCGATCGCGTAGCCGCCCGCCTGTTCGACGGCGTCGCGACGCCACGCGCCGATCGCGCCTGGCACGACGGTGATCGCGTTGAGGCGCGCCCAGGCGCGGCGATCGAGATTCTGGCTGGTGATGTATTCGATCGACTGCAGCATCGTGGCGAGCTTGCCGCGATTGCCGACCTTCACGTTGCCGGCCACGGCGCCGACGCGCGGATCGGCAAAGTGTGCGACGAGTTTTTCGATCGCGCGCGCGTCGAGCACGGTGTCGGCATCGAGTGCGACGAGCACTTCGCCCTGCGCGTGATGAATGGCGTGATTGAGCGCGGAGGCTTTGCCGCCATTCGGCTGGCGCAGCAGACGGACGCCTGCGATGTTCGCCACGACTGCGGCGGTGTCGTCGGTCGAGCCGTCATCGACGACCAGGATTTCGAGCGGCGCGAACGTGGAGCGCTGCACGCTGGCGATCGTTTTGGCGATGACCGTGGCTTCGTTATATGCGGCGATGATCACGCTGATCGTTGGAGCGGCGGGCGCCTCGCCCGCCGGAATTTCGCGAGTACCGGCGAACGTGGAGCGCTGCACGCTGGCGATCGTTTTGGCGATGACCGTGGCTTCGTTGTACGCGGCAATGATCACGCTGATCGTTGGAGC
>DASSMK010000059.1:0-9634 GCA_035688915.1 Thermoanaerobaculia bacterium | reverse complement strand
CAAAAGCCGGCGGGCGAGGGCGCCCGCCGCTCCAACGGGCATCGCGAGTATCAGCGCAACGCAGCGAACGGCAGCCGGACGTCGTGCAGCACGATCTCGTCGCCGAGGATGCGGAACTTCCAGGCGGCGCCATCGGTCTCGGGCATCTGCTGCTCGAGCCACATCGACATCGCTTCTGCCATCGACTGCGCGTCCACCGGTGCGATGGCCAGTGCCACGGGAATTGACGCGCCGAGCGGCAGCACGTAATGCACTTCGATGCGCTGCGAGGCGAGCGGCAGCAGCGGCTCGAGAAATTCGGCCAGCGTGCCGCACTCGCGCTGTACGAGCGCCGGCAGTTCGAGCGTTTCGTAGCGATCGATGAATGGCGCGATCACTTCCGCCGCCTGCGCCGCGCAGTAAACCGACTCTGCTTCTGCCTTCGGATTGCGTGTCAGCACGGCGCGTTTGTGGGTGAGCTTCGTCGTCCGGATGTCGAACGTCGTGCTGCCTTCATTCGCACCGCTGGCGTCGATGCGCGGCGGCAACTCGACGTCGATGATCGCCGTCTCCGCGAGAATGGCCGCGTACACCGGCAGCTCATCGTCATTCGCCGCGTGACACGCCAGCAGCGCGCGTTCGAATGCGGTGGCGTTGCGCGTGGGCAGGAGCGACTCCGCGCCGTCATCCGTCGCCAGGCGGTCGTCGCCTTCGAGAATCGCTGACGCGCTCCAGCTCATCGTCCACAACATCGCGTCGTCGAGTTTTGGCTCGGCGGGTAAAGGCGCAGGCGCCGCCTGCACGAACAGCTGCGGAGGAACCGGAAAGCCGCGCAGCGGCGGCGATTCCTCGTACGCCTTCGCCAGCGATTCGATCGAGCCGCCGCGCGCACGCACGAGCTCCGCCGCGATCTTCTCCGCCGCTTCGCCTTCGATACGCGGAAAGACGCGGCGCGCGATTTCGTCGATGTCGACGGCGGTGTAGCGCAGCGTTCCGACCGTCGCGTCAATGAGCCAGGTGCTGAGCGGGCGAGGCGCGGTCATTCGATCGGCTCGAGCGCCTGGCGAATCTTCAGCACGTCTTCGATGATCGCTCGCGCCGCTTCCGGACGAATCTGCGTCGTGCGATCCGAAAGCGCGGCGGGCGGGTTGTCGTGCACTTCCATGAAAAAGCCGTCCGATCCCGCCGCTGCTGCTGCACGCGCCAGCGGCCGCGCGAATTGTGGTGTGCCGCCGGTCTGCTTCCCTTCGCCGCCCGGCCGCTGCATCGAATGCGTGATGTCGTAAACCACCGGGGCGCCGAGGGCGCGCATGACGGGGAAGGAGCGCATGTCGACGACGAGATTCTGGTAGCCGAACGAGCTGCCGCGCTCCGTGAGGAACACCTTCTCGTTCCCCACCTCCGCTCCTTTTTCCAAAATATTCTTCGTCTCCTCGGGTGAAAGAAACTGCCCCTTCTTCACGCCGATCGCTTTGCCCGTCCGCGCGGCGGCGGCGATGAGATCGGTCTGGCGGCAGAGGAACGCCGGGATCTGCAGGATGTCGAGCACTTCGGCGGCGGGCTCCGCTTGCCACGGCTCGTGAATGTCGGAGAGGAGCGGCAGCCCGGTCTCTTCTTTCACTGCGCGCAGTATCTTCATTCCTTCTTCCAGGCCGGGGCCGCGGAACGACTCGATCGACGAGCGATTCGCTTTGTCGAACGACGATTTGAATACGAGGTTGATCTTCAGCTCGTCGCGCAATTTCGCGAGCGTGCGCGCCATCCGCAGAACGTGCTCCTGCGATTCGATGACGCACGGGCCGGCGATGAAGAGCGGCGGCTGATCGCCTCCGAACTTCACGCTCGGCGTGATCTCGATGGTTTTCGTCATAGCGCGCGAATCATCGCATATGCTCGACGCGTGACGTTCCTGGCGAGCCTCGATCCGGCGGTCCATGATTGCGCACACGCGGCGGTCGATGTGGTGCTCGAAGCGCGCGCCACGACGCTCGACGGTTTCTCGATCGGACGCGTGCTCCCTTCGGCGCGGCGGCGGATGGTCGGGCCATTCATCTTCTTCGATCACATGGGACCGGCGGCGTTTGCGCCCGGCGAAGGTTTCGACGTGCCGCCGCATCCACACATCAATCTCGCGACGGTGACGTATCTGTTCGAAGGTGAGATCTTTCACCGCGACACGCTCGGCTCCGCGCAGTCGATCCAGCCGGGTGCGATCAACTGGATGAATGCAGGCCGCGGCATCGCGCACTCGGAGCGCACGCCAATCGAACGCCGCGTGACCGGTGACGCGTTGCACGGCGTGCAATTGTGGGTGGCGCTGCCGGATGACGAAGAAGAGAGCGCGCCGTCGTTCGATCACTATCCCGCGGAATCGTTGCCGGAGTTCAACGTCGACGGCGTGCCGCTGCGCCTTCTCGCGGGCAGCGGTTGGGGACGCACGTCGCCGGTGAAAACGAAGTCGCCGCTGATTTACGCCGACGTGCAGCTGCGCGACGGCGACCGCGTTCCGCTGCCGGACGAACATGCGGAGCTCGCGCTGTACATCGTGGAAGGGGAGCTCGCGTGCGGCGAAACGTTCGGCGCGCGGAAGATGATCGTGCTAAACGGCGCGATCGATCTCCACGCCACAACGCCCACGCGCGTAATGCTCCTCGGCGGCGCACCGGTGGGCAAGCGGCACATCTGGTGGAACTTCGTCTCCAGCTCGCGCGAGCGAATCGAACAGGCCAAGCGCGAGTGGCTGGAGATGCGCTACGGCTTGATTCCGGGCGACGAACGCGAGCTCGTGCCGCTGCCGGCGCGCTGACCGTCACGCAGACAGCTGCGCAAGCGCGTCCAGCGCTTCGACGCGTCCGCGTTGCGCACCGCGCGCTCGATCGCGGATTTCTCTCCGACCAGCACCACGAGCTTCTTGCCGCGCGTCACCGCGGTGTAGAGCAGGTTGCGTTGCAGCATGATCGTGTGGGCGCCGGCCACTGGAATCACGACCGCCGGAAATTCGGAGCCTTGCGCTTTGTGCACCGTGGTGGCGTAGGCGAGGACGAGCTGTTCGACGTCATCGGCCGCGTAGTCGACGAGGTAGCCGTCGAAATCGACGACCACCGTTTCGCGTGTCGCTTCGCGCACGATGCCGATGTCGCCGTTGAACACTTCCTTCTCATAGTTGTTGACGATCTGCATGACCTTGTCGCCGGCGGCGAGCGCCGCGCCCTGCGCCTGCGGATTGAGCCGCCGCTGCAACTGCACGTTCAGCTCTTCGACGCCCGATTGACCTTTGCGCATCGGCGCGAGCACCTGCACGTCGCGCAGCGGATCGAGCCCGAAGCGCTTCGGCAACCGCTCCGCCACGATTTCCACGACGCGATCGCGCGTGGCGTCGTTGTCCTTCGTGGCGAAGAAGAAAAAGTCGGTTCCTTCGGCGTTGGTCAAATCGGGCATCTCGCCGCGATTGATGCGATGCGCATTCGCGACGATGCTGCTGCCTTCGCCCTGCCGGTACACGGTTTTCAGCGACGCCACCGGAATGACGTCCGACGCGATGATGTCGCGCAGCACCTGGCCCGGTCCGATCGACGGCAACTGATCGGCATCGCCCACGAGCAGCAGCGTGGTGCCCGGTGCGACGGCGCGCAGCAGCGATTCGAACAGCATCACGTCGGTCATCGACATCTCGTCGACCACGAGCAGTTCGCACGTCAGCGGCGTGTCTTCGTTGCGCGCGAAGCCGCCGCCCGGCTGCCATTCGAGCAGGCGATGAATGGTGCTGGCGAGATGGCCGGTCTGCTGCGTGAGCCGTTTGGCCGCGCGACCGGTCGGCGCCGCGAGCGCGATGTCGAGCTCCGCGCGTGCAGCGATCTGCAGGATTGCGTTCACGACGGTGGTCTTGCCGACGCCGGGACCGCCGGTGATGACGCAGATCGCGTTGGTCAGTGCGAGTGCGATAGCGCGACGCTTTTCCTCGGGCAACACGAAGTCGCTCTCCACTTCGTTGATGAGCGGTTCGATATCGTCTTTCGTGAACGGTGCATCGACCGACGCGATGCGCGCGAGCATCGCGGCAATGTGGCTTTCCGCTTTGTGCAGGCGCGGCGCGAAGATCACGGGTGTGTCGTCGATCGTTTCGGCGATCAGCTGCTTCATCGCCAGTGCCTCGTTCAGCGCGCCTTCGACCAGCGTGCGATCACAGGCAAGAAGCGGCGTGGCAACATCGATCAACTGCTCGCGCGGCGTGCCGCAATTACCAGCGCGTTCGCTTTTCTCAAGCACATGGTGCAGCGCGGCGCCGAGTCGCAGCGGAGACGCGCGATCGAAGCCGAGGGAGAGGGCGATGCGATCGGAACGCTCGAAGCCGATGCCGCGAATCTCCTGCGCGAGCACGTACGGGTTCTGCCGCACGATGGCTACCGCGTCGCCGCCGAACTGCTTGAAGATCCGCGCCGCGCGCGCCGTGCCGATACCGTGCTCCGCGAGCATGGCCGTGAGCCGCCACACCGCGCGCTGCGCGTTCCACGCTTTGTTGATCGCGGCGAGCTTCTTCTCGCCGATGCCTTCGACCGCGCGCAACTTGTCCGGCGAGTTGTCGAGCACATCGATCACGCCGCTGCCGAACTTCGCCACCAGCCGCGCCGCGATGGCCGGACCGACTCCCGGAATGCGTCCCGAGCTGAGATAGCGCGTGATCGCCGCGGGCGTGACCGGCAACAGCGGCGCGATGTGCTCGGCCTTGAACTGCGCGCCGAAACGTTTGTGGACGACATGCTGCCCGCTCGCCTCGATCTCGTCGCCACGCTCGAGCGGCGGACAATTCGCGACGACCTTCAGCAACGCGCCATCCTGCGCGCGCACCTCCGCGATGCAGAAGCCGGTGGCGTCGATGTAATGCACGACGCGCTCGACGACGCCGGTGATGTGATCAGGCATCTTGCGCAGCCTCTATACCCTGCGGCGCGGACGGAGTCGAGATCGCCTGCTACTCTTCCGGAATGCGATCTCTATGGATGATCTTCATCGCGCTGCTCTTCGCGTGTGCGACGGCGCCTGCGCCCAAGTCCGAGCGCTGTGCCGGCGCGGCGGTGGTCGAACCTCCGAAAGTGGCCTTGCCCGGTTTCATCAAGCAGAACCATGCGCGGCGCGTGATCATCTTCGTGCACGGACTTGCCGGCGACGGCCATGGCTCGTGGACGGCTGAGAACAAAGCGTATTGGCCCGCCATCGTCGCTGCCGATCCGCAACTGGCCGGTTTCGACGTCTACGTCTACCAGTACGACACGAATCCGTTCAACAGCTGCATGTCCATCGAAGACCTGCGCGTGCAGGCGCGGCGGCGGTTGATCGACGACGGTCTCACGCGCGATTACGACGAAATCGTCTGGGTCGCGCACAGCATGGGCGGCATCGTGACGCGTGAGGTGATCCTCCTCGAACCGGAGCTGGCGAACAAAACGCGAATGATCTATCTCTTCGGCACGCCGACGAATGGCGCCGAGAAAGCCGATCTTCTCGCGCCGTTCCTCCGTCGCTGCCAGCAGGTGCAGGATCTGCGGACGATCGACGTGAACACGTTCCTGCAGCACATGCAAAACGAGTGGATCACGCGCGTGAAGTCGAATACGAAACTCACGACGCGCTGCGCGTTCGAAGTGCCGTCGGATACCGTCGAGCGGGGCAGCGCAACCGCGCTGTGCGACACACTGCCCGAGCCGATCCACCGCTCCCACACGGACCTGGTCAAGCCATTGTGCGCAAGCGATGATCCGCATGTCGCGCTCCGCAACGCGCTCATCGAACAGTTCGCGCCGCCGACGGCTTCCGTGACGGCGCGGCCGAAGCGGCTCGTGATTACACCGCTCAGCAAAGCGACGAACGTGCTTGACGTCGCAATGGCAAGCGATGGCACAGTCGTGTACTTGACGGACGACGGGCTGGGTAAATCAACTGTGTGGCGTACGGACCTGCACGGGGTTGAGCCGGTAGCCATCGCACATCCGGATGGCTCCGGTGATGTCGAGCTCTCGTCACGAGGCGACGTGGTCTACACGTACGGCGGCGGCAGCACTGAACATAGCGGTGTGGCGATGATGAATCTGCAGGGCGGTGCGCCGCGCGACATCGTCCACCAGTTTTACTTTCAGGCGATCCTCGACCCCGCGGGGCGTCAGCTCCTCGTCGTCCCAGCCAACGCATCCGATGTTGCCGTACGCGACCTCGCGTCTTCGGTGGAGCGCGTCATCTTCAGCTCGAAACGAGAAGCGCCGCTGTCCGCGGCATGGCATCCGGACGGGCGGCACGTCACCGTCGTCGGCAACAATTTGCTGCCGCGGACCGTCGACGTCGATTCACGCGAGATGACCACGCCTCCATTTCCTGCCGGTGTCTTCCGTGCGCTGGCGTGGAATGCGCCGGGCGATTATCTGCTCGCACGCGGTGTCGTGAACGGCACGTTTGAGTGGCTGCGCGTCGACGCTGACGGATCGGAGATACTGACCGCGACCGATGATGACGGAGCGATTGTCCGCCTCGACCCGACACCGCGGCCGAATGTCTTCACGGCCGTCGTCCGCACCCTGAAGACGGAGTTGCATGTTGCGGCTCTCGACCGTCGCGGCTACAGCGTTCTGGGCCAGCTCGCGAGCGGTAGTGATATCTACTGGACGCGCGACGGGCTTCTCACCTACCGGAATGGCCGGGGGCAGAGGCTTTGGATCGAGGAGCGCGATATGCACGCGCAAGACGCGCGACGACTTTCCGATGATTCGAGTTTCGTCGAGGTCGCCGTCTCGCCGGATGGGCGCAATGTGTATGGCGCTTCGTGGGTGCCTGGGAAGGAGGCGCTGGTGCGGATCGATCGGACAACCCTGGCGCAGGAGACGATCGATGCGCGCACGGTGTCGGAGATTGCACTCTCACCGGATGGTCGCTGGCTGGCGTACTCGGTGATTCGCTCCGACACTCGACCGGTCGGCATTTACGTTGTGGCGGTCGGCGGAAAGAGCTCCAAATTGATCGCCCGCCATTCGCCGTCCCATCTGGCATTCACGCAGGATTCGACGCATCTCGTCTGGACCACGATATCGGGCGACGCGCGCGTCTGGATCGCGCCCGCTGATGGAAAAGAGCAGCCCCGTGCCGTAAGCGAACAACAGTCATACATGTACAGCCTGGTCCCTGGCGGTTTCGACATGATGATCGTGCACAGTAGCTACGGGCCGAACGGCTTCACCGGGCCCATCGTCGACTGGCGCACGGGTGCGGTGAAAGACGAAGTGCGGCTGCCGAGTGGGCCGTGGAGCGAGCCTGTCTGGTCGTCCGACGGTCAGCGCGTCTACGCCGCGATGTTGTCGGGCGGCGGCGTTGTCGAGTTCGATCGGCAAACCGGCACGTCGCGCTACATCGTCCCCGCCGGCACGGAGTGCTACAGCGTCGCCATCTCGCCCGACGACAAGTTTCTTGCCTACGAGCAACGCTCCGAAACGCGCGAAGCCGTGTTGATCAACGCGGTGCCGTAGCCGCGCCCCTCACACCAGCTCCGTCGCCGCAGGCTGCGCCATCGCCACCGTCGTTTTGTTCGCGCTCTTGAACAAACGCGCCGCGGAGACGAACGAGCGGAAGAGCGGATGCGGGTTGGTCGGGCGTGATTTGTACTCGGGGTGGAACTGGCAGCCGACGAACCAGGGGTGGCCTTCCAGCTCCACGATCTCGACGAACTTGCCGTCCGGCGATTTGCCGGTCACGCGGAAGCCGCGCTCTTCGAGCTGGCCGATGTACTCCGGGTTCACTTCGTAGCGATGGCGGTGGCGTTCCTCGATCATGTCGACTGCGTACGCGTCGCGCGAGATCGAGCCTTCCTTGAGATTGCACGGGTATTTGCCGAGGCGCATGGTGCCGCCGAGCGCGTCCACGCCGATCAGGTCGCGCAGCTTGTAGATCACTTTGTACGGCGCTTCGTCGTCGAACTCCGTCGAGTTCGCGCCGACCATGCCCACCACGTTGCGCGCGAATTCGATCGTCGCGCATTGCATGCCGAGGCAGATGCCGAAGTAGGGGATCTTGCGTTCGCGGGCGTAGCGGATCGCGCGCAGTTTGCCTTCCACGCCGCGCGAGCCGAAGCCGGGACCGACCAGGATGCCATCCACGTTCGCCAGCTCGCCGTGGTAGCCCTCTTCCTCGAGCGACTCTGAATCGATGTAGACGATGCGTACCTTCACGCCGTTGGCGATGCCGCCGTGCTGCAGCGCTTCGTTGAGCGACTTGTACGAATCGCCAAAGTCGACGTACTTGCCGACGAAGCCGATGCGCACCTCATCTTCCGGATGCCGCATCTTGCGCACGATCTCTTCCCACTTCGCGAGGGAGCCGACTTCTTCCTGCGGCAGGTGCAGCTTGTCGAGCAGGATCTCGTCGAGCCCTTCGCGCGAAAACGCCAGCGGCACCTGGTAGATGAAGTCGACGTCGTACGCCGGCACGACCGACTCTTCTTCGACGTTGCAGAAGAGCGCGATCTTCTTCTTCATCTCCTCGGGAATGGTCCGCTCGCTGCGGCACAGCAGGATGTCGGGTTGAATGCCGATCTCCCGCAGTTTCTGCACCGAGTGCTGCGTCGGTTTCGTCTTCAGCTCCTCGGATGCTTTGATGTACGGCACGAGCGTGACGTGCACGTTCAGCGCGTTGCCGCGGCCCGCTTCCTGGCGGAACTGGCGGATCGCTTCGAGGAAGGGGAGCGATTCGATGTCGCCGACCGTGCCGCCGATCTCGACGATCACGACGTCCACGCCTTCGGAGACGTCGCGGATGCATTTCTTGATTTCGTCGGTGATGTGCGGGATGACCTGCACGGTCTTGCCGAGATAATCACCGCGGCGTTCTTTTTCGATGACCTTCAGGTAGATGCGCCCCGTGGTGTAGTTGTTCTTGCGCGTCGCGCGCATGGTGGTGAAGCGCTCGTAGTAGCCGAGGTCGAGATCGGTTTCCGCGCCGTCATCGGTGACGAACACTTCGCCGTGCTGGAACGGCGACATGGTGCCGGGATCGACGTTGATGTACGGATCGAATTTCTGGAGCGTGACGCGGAAGCCGCGCGCTTCGAGCAGTGCGCCAATCGAGGCGGCGGCGATTCCTTTGCCCAATCCGGAAACAACACCACCCGTAATGAAGATGTACTTCGTGCTCATGGCGCCTCCTGAAGCGTCTCGGTCGTAGTTCTGGCTGCTGTTTTTTGAGGAGAAGGGTGGTGCGTGAGGTGAGACGACTGTCGTGTGAGCCAGCGGCTCACTCACGACCTCGGATTTCACGAATGCAGTTTCGCAAGTTCACTCTCGACGCGCGCCACGTCCTCGGGTCGGTCGACGCCGAGGTGCGGCTTCCTGGTGCGTAACACAGCGATTTTAAAACCGTGCTGCAAAGCTCGCAACTGTTCGAGTGATTCTGCCTCTTCGAGCGGGGAGGGGGGAAGGGTGACGAAACGCTCGATCGTCTCGCGGCGGTAGCCGTAAACGCCGATGTGGCGCAGGGCGGTGGGGCGGGAGCCGATGGCGGCGCGCGAGAAGTAAAGCGCGCGATCGGCGTCGTCGACGACCACTTTCACGACGTCGCGCGCGTGAAATTCGTCGTCGGTGTCGAGCGGGCAGGCCAACGTGGCCATGTCGGGTGGAGCGGCGGG
>DASSMK010000058.1:0-17094 GCA_035688915.1 Thermoanaerobaculia bacterium | reverse complement strand
CGGCACGTTCGGCGAGTCGAACGCCGCGAATCCGTTCGCACTCACTTTCACCGAGCGACAGCCGCGCAGCAGCTTCCCACCGAAATACAGGCACACCTCGGGAATCGCGTAGTTCGAGGCGATGAGGAGCGACGTGATGAGGTTTTCGCGCGCGTCGTTGCGGATTTCGCAGAGCGGAATCTGCGATCCGGTGATGATCACCGGCTTGCGCACGCTGCCGAGCAGGAAGGGCAGCGCGGAGGCGGTGTACGCCATGGTGTCGGTGCCGTGCAGGACGACGAAGCCGTCGTACTTTTCGTGATTGGCGGCGACATCGCGTGCGATCTTCAGCCACTCCGCTGGCGTCATGTTCGACGAATCGAGCAGCGGGTCGTACTCGTGGATCGTGTACGCCGGCATGGAGGGATGGCGCAGCTCGGGGATCTCATCCATCTGCGCCTGCAGATAGCCGGACGCGGGGACGTAGCCCGCGCGCGTCCGCTTCATGCCGATCGTGCCGCCCGTGTACGCGATGAAAACGCGCTTCCGCATTCGCGCGCGATGATAAGCGCGCCGCGCTCAGAACGGGCAATCGTCGCAGCCGGAGCCGCAGCAGTTGGGCTCGGCCGCGGGACGCCAGCGCGGCGCCGCCGGCGCGTTTTCGTCAGCGCACGTGTTTTCGTCAGCCGGCGGACGTGGAGACGGCAGGCATTGCTGCCTGCCGTCGTCCTTTACTTCTTCTTGTGTGTCGTGGTCGGTCACGAGGTCGCGCTGCCGGGAGTATTCGACGGCGTCGCGGGCTGCGGCACCACCGGGCTGGTCACGTCCGTCGACGGACCGGAGCCCGGCGCGATCGTCAGCGATTCGCCGGCACTCTGCTCGGGGTAGTACTCCTTGAGCTTAAGGTAGTCGGTGCCGGTTTCCTCGACGATGATCTGGTTCACTTCCAGACCTTCGAGCGTTTCGCGCTCGAGCAGCTTGCGCGCGATGCGATCGAGAGCATTGCGGTTGCCGGTGATGATCTCCTTGGCCGTGGCGTACGCCTTCTCGAGGATGCGCCGCACTTCCTTGTCGATCTCGACTGCCGTCGACTCCGAGTAATCCTGATGCTGGCCGAACTCACGGCCGAGGAAGATCTGCTCTTCCTTCTTGCCGAAGGTGGCGGGTCCGAGCTCCGACATGCCCCACTCGCAAACCATCTTGCGCGCCATGTTCGTCGCGCGCTCGATGTCGTTGCCGGCGCCGGTCGTGATCTCGTTGAGGAACACTTCTTCGGCGATGCGGCCGCCCATGAGAACCGCGAGCATCGCTTCGAGATAACGCTTCGAGTACGAGTACTTGTCTTCCGTCGGCAGCTGCTGCGTGAGACCGAGAGCGCGGCCGCGCGGGATGATCGTGACTTTGTGCAGCGGATCGGCCGCAGGCAACATGGCCGCGACGATGGTGTGACCCGACTCGTGATAGGCGGTGTTCCGCTTCTCGCGATCGGACATCATCATCGACTTCCGCTCGACGCCCATGATGACCTTGTCCTTCGCGTACTCGAAGTCGTTCATCTGGACTTTTTTCTTGTCATAGCGCGCCGCGTTGAGCGCCGCCTCGTTGACGAGGTTCGCGAGATCCGCACCGCTGAATCCCGGCGTGCCGCGAGCGATCACCGACATGTCGATGTCTTCGGACAGCGGGATGTTGCGCGTGTGCACGCGGAGGATGCCTTCGCGGCCTTTGAGGTCCGGCAGGTCGACGACCACGCGACGGTCGAAGCGGCCCGGGCGGAGCAGGGCAGGATCGAGCACGTCGGGACGGTTCGTGCCGGCGATGAGGATCACGCCGTCGTTCGATTCGAAGCCGTCCATTTCGACGAGCAGCTGGTTCAACGTCTGTTCGCGCTCGTCGTGACCGCCGCCCAAACCGGCGCCGCGATGGCGTCCGACGGCGTCGATCTCATCGATGAAGATGATGCACGGCGCGTTCTTCTTGCCTTGTTCGAAAAGGTCGCGGACGCGCGAAGCGCCGACGCCCACGAACATCTCCACAAAGTCGGAGCCGGAGATCGAGAAGAACGGCACGTTCGCTTCGCCTGCGATGGCGCGTGCGAGGAGCGTCTTGCCAGTGCCCGGAGGTCCCATCAGCAGTACGCCTTTGGGGATCTTGCCGCCGAGCTTCGTGAACTTCTGCGGCTCCTTGAGGAACTCGATGATCTCGTGCAGCTCGAGCTTCGCTTCATCGACGCCGGCGACGTCTTTGAACGTCACTTTCTTGGCGCTGCCGGAGAGCAGTTTCGCTTTCGACTTGCCGAAGGAGAGCGCCTTGTTGCCGCCCGCCTGCATCTGCCGCATGAAGAAGATCCAGAGGCCGATCAGGAAGAGGAACGGCGCCCAGGTGATCAGCGCGGTGATGAATGGCGCGTCGCGCTGCGGCTCGAATTCGGTGAGGACGCCCTTCGAGTTCAGAACGTCGTACATGGCCGGGTAGTTGGTGGGCGCGATGGTGTGGAACTCGCGCTTGCCGCCCGGCGCGGTGGTCTTCATTTCGCCGCGGATTTCATCTCCGCGGATGGTCACTTTTTCGACGTTCCCCTCATTGACCTGGTGAATGAACCGGCTGAACGGAATCGGCTCACTGGCGCCCTTCGCTGTGTTGAAGAGACTCCAGAGCAGAAACACCAGCACGATGATCACTACCCAGAGGAGTGCGGTCTTAACCGTGGAATTCAACGATTTGCCTCCTGCACGAGCACCGCGGATGCTTCACGCGTGCCATGCGTACACTATCGCGATTCGTAACGGGAGGTCCCGGCAGGATATTGCCTGTAGGGTGCTCCCTGACCCGCGGGCGGCCGCGTCGTCCGCCGTTCGGATACTACGCCTGTACGCGGCCGAGGAAGGGAAGGTTCCCAAAGCGGCCTTCGTACTCCAAACCGTAACCGGCGAAAGAGGCGTCGGTGTCGATGGAGAAGAGGCTGAAGTCGGTCTTGACGTCGACGGTGCGCGCATCCTGGCGGTCGAGCAGCGCCACGAGGTGCAGCGACGCGGGATGGTGCATGCGCAGCTGCGTGAGGAGGTAGTTCTCGATGATGCCGGTGGCGACGACATCCTTCAGGACGTAGACATTGCGATTGCGGATGTCGGTGTAGGAGAGGAAGTCGATCTCCAGCGCGTCAGTGACCTGATCGGCGCTGTCGCGGATGACGTCGATGAAGCCGTAGCCGACAACTCCGGACACGGCCCGCATCAGGTCGGCCATCAAAAACGACGTTCCTTTGAGGATGCCGAGGAGGAAGACTTCGTTCTCGCCGTTGGTGCGGCGGATCTCGCGACCGATGTCGTGCACCCGCGCGGCGATCTCTTCAGCGCTGAAGACCGGTTTGATCTCTCTCGAATCCACCCGCGCCCTCCAACCACACCACGTACTGATCTCCCCTGGGATTCGCCGTGACCTTGAACCCCTCGGACACTTCCACGCCTGCTACCCAGACGATCTCGCCGTTCCAGAGGAGGAGCGGCAGCGTGTCGCGGATTCGTGCGGCGATTTTACGATCAATCAAAAAGTCTTTCAGCTTTTTCGATTGGGGCATGCCGAGCGGGTGGAAGCGGTCGCCGGGACGGCGGTTGCGGATGATGAAGGTGGGGAAGGCGTTTGGCGGGAGTTGAAAGCGTTGGCCGTTGCTTGTGCCGTTGAAACGGTCGATGTGAATCGTGGTGGCGATCTCGGGGATGACGAGCGGCGTGCCGGCGGTGAGCGTCGACTCGAAAACGGGCGGGCGCTCGGTGGTGCGATGGCGCAGCACGACGTGATCGTCTTCGCGCAGCAGCTCGACGGATTTCGTCACACTCGTCCGGCGCGTGGCGTTGGCGAGGCGCGCGAGATCGGCGGCGGAGACGTCACGCGATTCGGGATCGAGCCGGCGGATGTGGCGCTGCAGCAGCGCCTGACGGAGCCACGCATCATCCGGCCATTCGAGGAAGCGCGTCTCGTCGGCCGTGATGAGCACTTTCTCAGCGGAATCGATGACACTCTCGACGAGCGGCCACTGTTGCGCGGCTTGCGCAGCGACGGTGGCGAGATTGTCGATTGCGGCTGGGCCGAGCTCGCGCAGCAGCGTGCGAATGCGATTGCGCAGAAAGCGCACGTCATCGTTGGATGAATCGTGACGCCAGGCGATTCCGCGCGCGCGCAGCTCGTCTTCGATTTCCTCGCGCGATAGTGCAAGCATCGGGCGGATCACGCCGTCGTCGCGCAGCTCGTGGATGCCGCGCAATCCGGCCAGACCGCTGCCGTTCACCACACGCATCAACACCGTTTCGGCCTGATCGTTTTTGTGATGCGCGGTGGCGATGAACTTCGCGCCGGTGCGCGCGCGAACGGCTTGCAGCTTCGCGTAGCGAATCTGCCGCGCCATCGCTTCCACGTTGCTCTCGGACGACGCGAGCGTGCCGTCTTCGACATGCAGCGGCACGCCGAGTTGCGCAGCGAGGTCGCGCACGAACGCTTCGTCCCCATCCGACGCGTCGCCGCGCAAGTGATGATTCACATGCGCGCATTCGATCACGAATCCGTCGGCGCGCAGTTCGCTGAGCGCGTGCAGCAGCGCTGTCGAGTCGGCGCCGCCCGACACGGCCGCGACCATGCGGCACGGCGCGATGGCGCGTTTTACGAAAAACTGACGTACCGACGCAGCGATCATTTCTCGCGCAAGATTACCCTGCCGCGCATGTGTGACAAACGAGCGAAAGGCTTCACACTGATCGAGCTGCTCGTAACGCTGGCCATCATCGCCATCCTCGCCGCGATCGGCATCACCAGCTACCTCAGCGCGCTGCATCGCGCGCGGCAGAAGCGCACCGTCGCCGACATCCGCACCATCGCCACGGCGTGGGACTCGCGGGCGGCCGAGGCGCTGAGCTACACGGCGGCGGGGTTCACATTCCCGACGCTCGACGTGCCGTACGGCAACCTCAATCAGATGCTTGTGCCGACGTACACACGCGTGCTGCCGCGCAATGACGGCTGGAATCGTCCGCTGCAGTTTGCGGTGGGGGAGACGATCACGAACGCCCAGACGTACGCCATCCGCTCGGCGGGACGCGATGGCGATTACGAAGGAAGCACGTACAACGGCGGCTCGACGACGAATCTCGACTGCGACATCGTCTTCTCCGCCGGCACGTTCATTCAGTACCCGGAAGTGATGCAGTCGCAGTGAGCGTGGCGGCGATCAGCCGCGATACGCCTGCGCGAATTCGAGCGCGTGGTACGTGATGATCAGATCCGCGCCGGCGCGTTTGATCGACGTGAGGATCTCGTTCATCACGCGCGGACCGTCGATCCAGCCGCGCTCCGCCGCCGCTTTCACCATCGAGTATTCGCCGCTGACGTTGTACGCCGCGAGCGGCAACGCGAAGTTGTCGCGCGACTGGCGAATGATGTCGAGGTACGACAGCGCCGGCTTGACCATCACGATGTCGGCGCCTTCTTCGACGTCGATCTCCATCTCGCGGAACGCTTCACGCGCGTTCGCGGGATCCATCTGATACGTGCGGCGATCGCCGAATTGCGGCGCCGATTCGGCGGCTTCGCGGAACGGGCCGTAGAAGCCCGACGCGAATTTTGCGGAGTAGGCCATGATCCCGACGTCGGAGAGGCCGCGCTCGTCGAGTGCGTGACGGATCGCGCCGACGCGGCCATCCATCATGTCGGACGGCGCAACAAAGTCCGCACCGGCAGCCGCGAACGACACGGCCTGTTTCATCAGCAGCGGCAGCGTCTGATCGTTATCGACGTCCTTCACGCCGTTGTGATCGACGATGACGCCGCAGTGGCCGTGATCGGTGTACTCGCAGAGGCAAACGTCGGTCATCACCGTCATCTGCGGGATGTGCCGCTTGATTGCTTCAGTGGCCGCCTGCACAGGACCGGACGGGTCCCACGACGACGAGCCGATGCCATCCTTCGACTCGGGCAATCCGAAGAGCAGCACGGCGCGCACGCCGGCATCGAAGGCGCGCTGCGCTTCTTCGACCGCTTCGCGCACGCGCAGCTGCCAGACGCCGGGCATGGAGCCGATCTCCACTTTCGCGCGGCTGTTCGGCACGACGAAGAGCGGGTAGATGAGATCTTCGGGACGGACGATGGTCTCGCGCACGAGCGCGCGGATCGAATCGGTGCGCCGCAAACGGCGCGGGCGATTGGTCAGGCCCAAGCCCAGCGTGGTGGAGTAGTCACTCGTCGACGGCATCGTCTTCGTCGTCATCGTCATCTCCCAGAAAGTAGTAGGTGCGTCCGCATTCGACCGAGCAGAAACGGCGGCCGAGGGCGCGGTGGGCGCAGTCGGCGCAGAAGGCTTTGCGGCAGATGGAACACGATTCGAGCCGCGCCACCTCTTCGGAGTCGCCACATCCGACACAAACTCGCGGTGCGATCTCGCTCATGTCGCGGCCTGCGCGGCCGAAATATCCTGACGCATCGGCTGTTGGCAGTGTAGTCCTGACCGGCCCGTCTGGGGAGTCGCCTTGACGGTCGCGGGAAGGGCCCCTACAATCCCCCTCCCTCATGGCGGTGTAGCTCAGATGGTTAGAGCGGGCGTCTCATAAGCGCTAGGTCATAGGTTCGATTCCTATCACCGCCACCAACTCTTCTCCCGATTCGCAGGCGCTGTGCGCCCGCGTCGCGCTCAGCCGCACCAGACCGCGGCGACCGCATCCGGATGATCGAGCGTGAAGCCGTCTTCTTCCGGATCGTACTGAATCACCGCGCCGTCCAACCGCGATGCCGACATGTCGTCGAGCGCGACGCGCACGCCATCGATCGATTCGATCACGTCGCCGTCGTTGGGCTCTGAGGCGTAGCTGAGGCGATAACCGGAGCCGCCGCAGCCGGTGGTGAAGGCGATGCGCAGCACGCGGCCGTTCAGGTCATCGTTGAGATGCGATGCGGCTTCCGGGGAGAGGGAGAGGTTCATCGCTCGTTCAGTCACGGCTGCCGTGGATGATGCGCCATTCGGCGTCTTCGCGGCGCCACCATTCGGGGTCGAGCTTGATCAGCTCCAGCTCGCGCTCGAGCTCCACCACGTGCGAGCGTTTGACGGTCTCGATGTAGATGAGCAGGTGCCGCTCGTTGGCCGGCGACGCGCTCGTCAGCTCGCGCAGGCGCTTCTGCATGGTGCGCTCGCGCGAGATCAGGAACTCCGACGTTTCGCGATACGACAGCTCGCCTTCGAGGATCTCCTGGAAAACGAGATCGTTGCCGAGGGTGACGCGGACGCGCTGGTCGTTAGCGGCGGCGATTTTCATCTCGAGCAGATCGCGGTTGCCGCGCTCGTCGACGGCGAACTGCTTGAACATGTTCGCGGTCATCGGATTCGGCAGATTCTCGGCGAGCTTCTCGAACGTCTTGTACGCCTCGACGGTGTACTGGAAGAGAGTGCCGAGCTGCTGCTGGGAGAGTTTGGTCGGAGTGTCCACTGCGGTCATCGCTTACCTCTATTCGATCTTGGCGACTTTCACCACCACGTCGCCGTTCAATTTGGCCTGGCAGCTGAGCCGGTAGGGTGCTTCGAGCTCTTTGTACGTTTCGTCGGGCGTCGGCGGCGTGAGGTGGTCCCAGCCGTCGACGACTTCGATCCTGCAAGTCCCGCACGCGCCGTCGCCGCCGCAGACGTGACTGACGCGCACATCGAGTTGCGCGGCAATGGAGAGGAGCGTCTTTCCCGCGGGAAATTCGCCCGTTTTTCCAGCGTCAGCGAACGTCACGCGCGGCATCGGACGCGGGATTGTACTTCTTTCATTTCGACACCGCTCGGTGGGCCATGTAGGAGCTGCGCACGAGCGGCGCGGACTCGACATGATGGAAGCCGAGTGCCTTCGCGCGACGGCCCAGCTCCGCGAATTCGTCAGGCGTGTAGTAGCGCCGCACAGGATGGTTGCGCTCGCTCGGCGCGAGGTATTGGCCGAGGGTGAAGATGTCGACGCCGGCCTCGCGCAGATCGCGTGCGACATCCAGCACTTCCTCTTCCGTCTCGCCCAAGCCCAGCATCAGACTCGATTTCGTCAGCATCCCTTCGCTGCGTTCTTCCGAAGCCCAGCGCAGGATATCGAGCGACTGTTCGTACTTGGCCACCGGCCGCACCTGCGGATAGAGCCGCGGCACGGTCTCGACGTTGTGCGCGAGCACTTCCGGCCGCGACGCGAGCACGACGCGCAGCGCATCGCGATTGCCTTCCAGATCGGAGATCAACACTTCCACCGCCGCATGCGCATGCTCCCGCACCGCCGCTACGGTTTCGGCAACGTGCGCCGCACCGCCGTCCGGCATGTCGTCGCGATTGACCATCGTGATGACCGCGTGCTTAACGCCCATGGTCTTCACGGCATCCGCCACGCGCTGCGGCTCATCGCGTTCGACCGCCTGCGGCACGCCGCGTCCCACCGCGCAGAAGGTGCAGCGGCGCGTGCAGATCTCGCCAAGAATCATGAAGGTGGCGGTGCCAGCGGACCAGCATTCGAAGATGTTGGGGCACCGCGCTTCCTGACAGACAGTGTTGAGCGCGTAGTCGTTGATCAGCTTCGAGACAGGCAGCGAATCGAGGTCGCCCGGCACGCGGATCTTCAGCCATTCGGGCCTCACTCCCGCGCGCTTGTTGATGGGCTTTTGCTCCGTTTCGATGCTCATGCGATCTCGAGTCTCTCCAGCGCTTCCCGGTCGTCCGTCCACCGGATCTTTTCATAAGCCTCGGCCCGAGTGAACCAGCCGTACGCATCGTGCTCCTGTTCATCCAGTCGAATCGGAAGCGCGGAGTCGAGCCTAGCGGTGAAGCCGATCTCGCTGGCGATGATCGGCGCCGGATGCAGCGCCGCCAGATATTGCGATTCGATCATGAACGATTGCGTGAGGCCAAGCTCATGCGGCTCACCACTGTGGCCGGTCTCTTCGACGAGCTCGCGCCGCGCGGTGTCGGACGGCGCTTCGCCTTTCTCAATCGAGCCGGTGATGGGCTGCCAGAAGTTGCCGCGCTCCGGTTTGCGATGGAGCAGCAGAATGCGCTCGCCGTCATGCACGAGCACTTTCACCAGGCGGATCGTTTCTTCGCGCAGCGACATCTCGCGTCCGAAGACTTCCGCGAAGTTCCGCGAGAGCGCTTCCCGCACTTCCTCCAGCGGCACCGCGCGTCCCGTCTCGCGCTCGATCGACGTCACTCCCGTCCCATGCAAACCGCAAGGTGTGATGAGGCCGAAGTGCTCGAGATTCGTGGCCACGTTCAACGCCCAGCCGTGCGACGTGACCCAGCGCGCGATCCGTACGCCGATGGCCGCGATTTTGTTGTTGCCGACCCAGATGCCCCGCTTGCCCTCGACCCGCTCCGCCGTGATGCCGTATTCGGCGACAGTACGGATGAGGACTTCTTCAAGGTTGGTGACGTACTTGCGCACGTCCCGTTTGCCTTCGCCGAGATGGACGATCGGGTAGCCGACGATCTGGCCGGGGCCGTGGTACGTGATGTCGCCGCCACGCGTCGTTTCGAAGAAGCGCACGCGCTCGGCAGCCAGCCGCTCCGGCGACGCCAGCAGGTTTCCGTGATCGCCACCGCGCCCCAACGTGATGACGGCCGGATGCTCGAGCAGGAGCAGCTGGTCGTCGATTTCTTCACGCTGCCGCATCTCGACGAGCTTCTGCTGAAGCTTCATGCCGTTTTCGTAGGTGACTAGATGGAGCTGATGCACTTCGCACTTGCGCATGCGGTTGCTGCGTTATAGCGCATCGCTGCCGTGGCGCATTCCACCGGGGGAGACGAGGGCGCCTCCGGCGGGGGCCGGCACGGCCGGCTGCGTTGGTTGGCCTAGCCGGGTTGCGCGCTGAGCGCGTTAGGCACTTGGGGCCGTGCCGGTCCCCGCCGGATGCGCGTAGTCACCGCCGGGGGATGTGCACCGGCGGTGACCGTGATTAACGGCATTAGAGGTCGCGGCGGACTCGAAGCTCGATTTGATCGACGGTGAGCTGCGATTGCGCCGGGTCGAAATCGGTGGCGAGTTGCTCGTTGGCTTCGAAGACGACGTTCACGTTTTGGGTGCCGGTGCCTTCGAGGCCGAGGGCGCGGAGGGCGCGGGTGGCGTCGAGGACGCGGGTGTCGTTGCCGCCTCCGCCGTGACCGGCATGCTCGCCTTCACCGCTGAGATCTTCGAAGAAGCTAATCGTGCCGACGAGCGCGCGGCGCTCGGGATTGTCGGCGCGCTCGAGGAAGACGTTGAAGCGTGCGCGCGGATGCATGGCGAAGTGGATGTTGCGCAACACGAGCTCCGTGCGCACGGGCAGCTGCGTCTGCGCGCGGAGCGCGAACTGGCGCGGGTGCGTGGTGGAGGCGGTGGCGGGGAGCATGACCTGCGCGCGCGTGACCGCGGCGTTGATGAGCGTGCGGCCGCTCTCGCCAATCATCATCGGCTCGGCCAGCGCAGCGCGGGCGGCGGCGACGGCTTTCTGGCTCATCGGCGGTGTGACTTCGGCCGCGTTCGCGGGCTGCGGCGCTTTGGGCGGCGCTGGGCGCTGGCAGTTCTTCGCCTGCGCGTAGACGACGTCAATCGTGCTGCCGTCGTAGAGATTGCGCACGCGCTTCGTGACCAGCTGGCCTTTCTCGTTGACGTACGAGAACTGCTGCTTCGTGTAGTCGGGCGACATCGGATTCTTGTGGCCCGGGATGCTCGCCCAGCAGTCCCACATGCGGTCGATGTTGGCGTGGTGCAGCCAGAAGATCGGATCGTTGGAGGAGTACGCGACGGCACCCATGACGGTGACGGGGCAGTCGATCATGTCGCAGTGCACGTTGCCGTGTACGCCGCGCTCGATGGTGCTCTGGTACCCAAGCTCCTGTTCACCGTTCGAGTTGGTGGTGTTGAAGAAGTTCGTGAGGTCGAGCGCCATGTCGATGTCGGTGTCGTCGGCGGGCAGCGCGCCCATCTGCGGCGGAATCCACATCGCCGCGCGGCGCGGCTCGAAGAGCGGGTTGTCGACGGTCTGGCCGGCAGCATTGACGTACGTCGGGCTGCGGAACTCCGCGGGCAACGCGAGGTTGGCGGTGTCGGTGTAATCCCAGTAGGGAAGGCGCAGCGTGGGATCTTTCGCCGCGGCCTGCAGCACGCGCTCGAAGTAGTAGAGGTAGAAGCGGTGCCACGCGAAAAAGTACGGCGTGTTGTGCTGGCACTGGTCCCAGACCTTCTGCGCGACGGCGTCGGGCGGCGTCATGTTGTTGACGTTGACGAAGTATTGGTCGAGCGAAGGATCGGTGATGCCGCGGCGCGTGCGGTACGCGGCGACGGTGCCGGCTTTCGCGTTCGGGCCAAAGTAGCCGTGCATCGAGCCCCAGTAGATCCAGCTGCCACGGTAGTCGAGCGATTTCGGATCGGCCGAGCTGCGCGCCTTCATCGTGGCCACCGCGTTGCGGAAGGCCTGCACACGCTTCGGATCCTTCGCAAAGTCCTGCCACGGAAGACGCGTCGCTTTCTTCTGCGCGACCATCGGCACAGCGAGCAGAGAGAGTACGAGCAGACACACAAGACGCTTCATCAGTTCTCCTTTGAGAAAGGAGAGTCGGCTCGGGAAGAATCCCTACCCGGCTCCGGCGGCGGAGTTCGTTTGACGGTCGCGCAGTCGAGGCCCGCCGCGTCCAGATTGACGATGGAGCAGACCTGTTCGTGCAGCGCCGCGTAGTATCGGCCTTCCTGCTCCAGCAGCTTGCTCAGGATCGCGCCGACGTTCTGCTGCAGCTCGGCCGCCGCTTCGGATCCGGTGCGGCGCTGGTAGTCGTTGCGTCCCTTGTCATCCACGACCACTTTCGCAACAGTCTCGATCTTCTCAGCGATGCGGCGCAGGCGCTGTTCCGGCGCCGGATGACTCGATGCGGGCAGCGGGTAGCGCACGACGCCTTTCGTGGCGGTGAGCGCGTCGCAGGCGAAACGTTGCGCCGCCCAGGCGAAGAACGGCGCGTCATCGCGCGACGGATGTTTGTCGGGATCGAAGAGCGGATGGACGGGCAGCGACTGCGTCGCCTCGCGCTTCTGCAGGCGATCGGCGGCGAGCAGGATCTCGTCGACGTTCCAGTAGAGCGAGCCGCGCGTGTTGAGGAACTTCTGTCGGTACGGCGGCTGCGGAACGACGTCGGCGAGCGTCACCAGCGCCGTCTCATCGGCCGCTTCCTCTTCTGCGAGATTCGGATCGGTATCGCAGCCTCGCTTTAGCACGCGCAAACGCTCCGCACGCGTGCCGGTGAGCGCGATCGTGGCCACGTCGCGAAGAAACAGCCCGTCGTCGTGGCGCAGCAGGTGGCCGATCTCGTGCGCGAGGACGTACGCGAGCGCGGGCTGCGCGTTCTCGGCCCCTTTGTCGATGAGCGTGGCCACGCCGCCTGCCGAGCAGCGAATGGACATGGCGCCGCCCGGCGCGGCCTGGCAGAGGCCTTCCACGAAGCAGCGCGCCGGCGTGTCGGCCACGATGTCGATGCGCAGCGCGTGCTCGGCCGGCGCGCCGCCGTTCACGATCACGCGGTCGAACGGCAGATCGTGATTGCGCAGTTGCAGCGCGGTCAGAACGTGCTTCGCCGTCGCTTCGACGACCGGTGCCGATGCGCGATCGACGCGGCATGCGCTGTTGCTCGTGGCTGCGAGCGGAAAAGCGAAGGCGAAAAGGAGCGCGGCGATCACAGCCCGCGCCTGTCTTGAAAAACGTCGAACACGACGCGTTGCCCGGCGGCACGCGCGAGATAAGGCCACTGCCGGTACGCGAATTTGAGATAGGCGAGAGAGGCGCGAACGGCCACTTCACGAGCGGCGCGATGGAGAGACTTGTTCTGCCATTGCTTGACGTGCACGCCGCCGCGCGCGGAACTGTCGGTGTCTTTGTTCAGATCGTGATGCGATTCGCCGCCGTTGCAGTATTTGCGGAAGCCCCACGACACCTCGCCGGAATGAAGATGCTGCTCGCGCTGCATGCGCGTCAGCGCGGTGCGCCCGGCGGCAGTCCAAACCGGCACGACGGCGATTGCGTTCAGTGCGACCCCGCTGTCGCGTTGCAGCTCGAGATAGTTCGAGTGCGCGTAGAAATCCTGAATGGCATGCAGCGCCTGGCCGAGCGTGTAGAACGCTTCCTTCGTGGCCGCGTGGGCTTTCTTCGCGTCACCGGCTTTCGTCCGCGCTTCCGCTTCCTTGACGTGCGCGGCGACTTCATTCGTCAGTTCCCCGACGTATGCGCTGGCGTCGTCGAACGCGCAGTTGTCGAAATGCGCCTTCGACTCGATCTGATGAACGATGTCCTGCCAGTACATCGCGCGACGCATCTCGGCGAGCAGCTCGTTCGTGATCGCCCCTTCTTTGACCAGCTCCTCCAGCGCCTTCTCGTGCTCGCTCAGCGAGAACTGGCCGGCGCAATCGACGCAGCCGGCGTAGACGTCGTCGGGATCGACGCGCGGAATCTCTTTCGACGGCGGAAGCGGTTCCGCGGCCGCGGCGGAGAGAGACAGCGCCAGGAGCAACGGCAGAGTACGCACGATGGCAATCAGTATAGAAAGAAACGGCGGGGCAAGCCCCGCCGCTCCAACGATTCGTGCGAGATCGGTCGTTACATCGAGAACTGCGCGGCTTCGATGATCTGTTTGATGCGCGCCATGAACTGGTCGGCCACGGCGCCGTCGATGAGACGGTGATCGAAGCCGAGGGAGAAGTAGCACATGGAGCGGATGGCGATGGAGTCGCCGTCCTTCGACTCGATCACCACGGGGCGCTTCTTGATGCCGCCCACGCCGAGGATGGCCACCTGCGGCTGGTTGATGATCGGCAGGCCGAAGAGACCGCCGAAGATGCCGGGGTTGGTGATGGTGAACGTGCCGCCCTGCACTTCGTCCGGCGAGAGCTTCTTGGTGCGCGCGCGCTCGCCGAGGTCGTTGATGGCGCGGGAGACGCCGAGGATGTTCAGTTCGTCGGCGCGTTTGAGGACGGGGACGATCAGGCCCCAGTCGAGCGCCACGGCGATGCCGACGTTGATGTCGCGGTGGTAGACGACGTTGTGCTCGTCCATCGAGGCGTTGAGGATCGGGAACTCGCGCAGGCCGGCGATGACTGCCTGCACGATGAACGGCATGTAGGTGAGCTTCACGCCGCGTTCGGCGAATGCGTCTTTGTGCTTGCGGCGCAGCTTGTCGACGTTGGTGAAGTCGATCTCGAAGACCGTGTGCACGTGCGCGGAGGTCTGCTTGGAGAAGACCATGTGCTGCGCGATTTTCTTGCGCATCACGGAGAGCGGCTCGAGGCGATCCGATTCGCCGGCGGCGAACTGGATCTTCGGCGCCTGCGGCGGCTGGAACGCGGCGGGCTGCTGCGCGGGCGCCTGCTGTTGCGCGGCCTGCGACGGCGCCTGCGCGGCGGCGGCCGGTTTCGGCGGCTGCTGCAGGAAATCGAGGATGTCGTTCTTCGTCACGCGGCCGGAAACGCCGGTGCCCTCGATTTGGGAGATGTCGACGTTGTTCTCTTTGGCGATCTTGCGGACGAGCGGCGAGGACTTCGTGCGGCGGCGCTCGTCGAGCGAAGTGATGTTCTCTTCGTCATCGGTGTGGCGCGTGTCCGGCGTGCGCGGCGTCGATTCTTCCGCTTCGTTTTGATTCGTTTCGGCAGGCGACGCAGTTGCCGCCGGTGCCGCCGGCGCTTCCGCGGCTGCAGGAGCCGGCGCTTCGGCCGGTTTGCTTTCCGCGGCGGGTGCCGACGGAGCCGCAGCTTCGCCTTCGGCGGCGAGACGCGCCACGACCGAATTCACAGGAACGGTCTGCCCTTCCTGCACGAGGATCTCGATGAGCGTGCCGGCGGCGGGCGAGGGGATCTCGGCGTCGACCTTATCGGTGGAGATCTCGAGCAGCGGCTCGTCGCGCTCGACGGTGTCGCCGATCTTCTTGAGCCATTTGGAAACGGTGCCTTCGGCGATCGACTCGCCCATCTGCGGCATTACGACATCAGTAGCCATTCATATTCTCCGTGGTGCGTGGTGAATCGATACGCTGAGCTCAGTACGCAAGCAGTTCTCGCGCCGCGACGAGAACGCGAGTTTTATCAGGTAACGCGGCGGCTTCCAAAGGAGGCGAGTACGGCGTGGGCACATCGAGCGCCGCCACGCGCTTGACCGGCGCGTCGAGATAGTCGAACGCCTTGTCGGCGATGCGCGCGGCGAACTCCGCTCCCGCACCGCCGGTGAGCGGCGCTTCGTGCAGGATCATCACGCGGTTGGTCTTGGCCACCGATTCGAGAATCGCTTCCTCATCGAACGGCACGATGGAGCGAAGGTCGAGGATCTCGGCGGAGATGTTCTCTTTCGCCAATTCGTCCGCTGCTTCGTCCGCGACGTAGAGCATGGCGCCCCAGGTGATGATGGTCAGATCCTTGCCGCGGCGGCGGATATTGGCCTTGCCGATCGGCACGATGTAGTCGTCGTCCGGCAGATTTTCTTTGATGCGGCGGTAGAGGAATTTGTGCTCGATGAAGAGCACCGGGTTGTCGTCGCGGATGGCGGCTTTGAGCAAACCTTTCGCGTCGTACGCGGTGCCGGGAAACACAATCTTCAGCCCCGGCCGGTTCATGAACATCGCTTCGGGATTCAGCGAGTGGTACGGCCCGCCATGCGTGCCGCCACCAGCAGGTCCGCGCACGACGAGCGGGCAGGCGCGGCCGAACAGATAGCTGTTCATCGCGGCGAAGTTGACGAGCATGTCGTAGCCGCAGGTGATGAAGTCGATGAACTGCATCTCCGCGATGGGACGCATGCCCATGAGCGCTGCGCCGGACGCCGCGCCGATGATGGCGATCTCGGAGATCGGCGTGTCGACGACGCGCTCGGGACCGAATTTGTCGATCAGACCCGCGCTAGTTTTGAACGCGCCGCCGTAGACACCGACGTCTTCGCCGATGAGGAAGACGCGCTCATCGCGCTCCATCTCCTCGCGCATGGCGTGGTTGATGGCATCGAGGTAAGTGACTTCAGGCATTCCGATCCCCAGCGCTCCAATAGCCGTCTTCGATGTAGAGGCCGCGACCTGCTTCGGCGGGATCGGGCATCGGCGAGCGATCCGCTTCGTCGGTCGCGGCGTCGATCTCGCGCTTCACGCGCTCCTGAATGGCGGTGAAGTCTTCGGCCGTGGCAACGCCGAGCTCCATCAACACGCGCTCGTAGCGCGGCACCGCATCTTTCGCGCGCCACTCTTCGATGATCTCGGGCGGCACGTACGCCTGGTTGTCGTGCTCCGCGTGACCCTTCATGCGGAACGTTTTCACTTCGAGCAGCGTGACGCCGCCGCCGGAACGCGCGCGTTCGATGGCCTGCTTCGCCGCGCCATAAACCGCCAGCACGTCGTTGCCGTCCACGGTCACGCCGGTGCAACCGACGGCGACTGCCTTGTCAGCCAGCGTACGCGCCGCGGTTTGTTTGTAGGAAGGAGTGGAGTAGGCATAGCCGTTGTCTTCAACGATGATCACCATCGGCAGCTTCTGCACGGCGGCGAAGTTGAAGCCTTCCCAGAACGCGCCGGTCGAGGAACCGCCATCGCCGATGAAGGCGAGCGTCACGAGATTCTTCTTCTGCATCCGTCCGGCGAGGGCGATGCCGGCCATGACCGGGATCATGTCGCCCAACATGGAGATCTGCCCGATGAAACCGTCGCGCGCGGGATGGCCGAAGTGGATGTTCAGCTCGCGGCCGCGCGTGGGGCCGTCGCCTTTGGCCATGTACTGCTTGATGATGTCGGCCGGTTTGGCGCCCGCGACGAGGATCGAGCCGATGTTGCGGATGAGCGGCTGCACGACGTCGCCCTGCGCGTAATCGAGCGCGTAGGCAGCGGCGACAGACTCGCCTTCCTGGCCGAGGGAGCGATAGAGCCCGCCGATGACCTTGGCCTGGCGGAACAGCGCCACGAGCCGCTCTTCGAGCGTGCGGGTGAGCCGCAGGTAGTAGGCGATGTCGAGGAGCTGTTCGCGGGAGAGGCCGTGTGTGTTCGTACTGGTGAGAACGTCAGTCACGCGTGCGGCTTTTACTTGATAAGTGGCGGGTTGCGCAAGGTGGTGAAGAGTTGGAGCGGCGGGCGCCCTCGCCCGCCGGCTC
>DASSMK010000057.1:0-5169 GCA_035688915.1 Thermoanaerobaculia bacterium | reverse complement strand
GTGGTACGGCTCCGCCGCGATGATGATCGTGAGCGAGACGCACAAGCGCATCCAGAAACCGAAGTCGTAGTCGCGCAATACGTTGGAGCGGCGGGCGCCCGCGGCCGCCGAAGTTTGCGCGAAAAGTCCGGCGGGCGAGGGCGCCCGCCGCTCCACTCGTTTACTTCGGGATGCCGCCGGTAGCGTGCACCGCGGACGCTTGCGCTCCGGCCGGCACGACTGGCGGCAGCGCCGTCTGCGCAGGTGCGGCCGCGGGGACGGCAGGCGGTGCGTTCGGATCAGGAAGGCGCAGCACCCAACTCGCTTCGACGCGCTTGCCCGTCTTCGCATCAGTCGCCCAGACGATGGCGCGGTGATAGCGGCCCTGGATCGAGCTGAGCGCATCTTTCACGATCAGGCTCACCGAGCCGGTCGACGCGTCGTACGAATAGGGGATCGCGCTGCCGAGGGACAGCAGCGCCATGCCGACTGACTTCGGATCGACGGACTTGAAGTTCGGGATCTTCGCGGAGATCACGGTCGCCGACGGATCCGCAGGCAGCGCGGGAGCCGGCGTGATCTCGGCCAGTTGCATGGGGGTGGTGCCGAGGTAGTGGCGGAAGGCGGCGAAATCCATGCGCTTGTCGATGACGACGCGCTTCATGCGGAACGGATCGCTGCCTGCCTTCACACGGCCAAATTCGCACGTCAGCGCGGCGGTGTAGCCGGCGGCTTCCGCGGCATCGGCCACGCCCTGGTCGTAGTCGCCGTACGGATAGGCGAGGAACTGCACGGTCTTGCCGGTTTCTTTTTCGAGACGGCGCTTGCTCTCGGCCATCTCGTGCGCGAGCCACTGTGCGTACGTGGTGTCATCGAGACCGCGATGGCGCTTGCGGCTCAGGTACGGGTGGGAGAGCGAATGGCTCTCCATGTCTCCGCCGGCGTTCGACATTTCGCGGATCTGCTTCCACGTCAGAGCGTTCGCCGTATTGCCGATGATGTTCGGATAAATGAATACGGTGAACGGAAAGTTGCGCTTCTTCAGCTCGGGGAACGCTTCGGTGTACGTGGAGCGCCAGCCATCATCGATGGTGATGACGACGGCGTTCTTCGGAATGGAGGCGCGCTTGCCGGAGACGTATTCGTAGAGATGGCGCAGCGGGATGATGTTGTAGCCGGTCATCTCCAGGTAGCGGAGATGCTGGCGGAACGTCTCTCGCGAGACCTCCATGCGCGGATCGGCCGGAGATTCGACGATGTGGTAACAGAGCACCGTCGCAACGGGACGTCCGTCCTCGCTGCTGCGCTTGGGCGTCGCATACGAAGCGAGGGAAAAGAGAACGAGAATGGTTGCGAGCAACGCGCGCCGCGCGGTCATGGTGCTCCCGTGATTGAAAAGAGTTCGGTTCAGTGCGGTCACGCGACGTGCAAACGGAATGCCCCGGGTGAGCTCGCCGCGTGAATGGACCGTGACTGATTGTAGGTGGTTGTGGGCGTTGTGGGTAGTAGTTAGTGGTCAGTGGTCAGTGGTCAGTTAGAGAGCGGCCAGCGGCCAGCGGTCAGCGGCTAGAGGAGCAGCGCGCGCGGCGGCGCGGCGCGCTTTGTGTCGTGCCATACGGCGAGCCTCGCGTCGACGGTCCCCAACTGGCCACTGACCACTGACCACTGACCACTGACCACTAACCACTGACCACTGACCACTAACGTCCGCACGCGCTGCGCGTCTTGCCGCTGGCCGCTGCTCCCAGGGAATCCCCCGCCTCAATTGACGGTTCCGCGCGCCTGGGCTACAGTCACCGCCCCAGCAGCAGACCGGAGGCATTTCTCTTCAATGGATCGTCAGCACCGTCATGACCTCAAACACGACAAGTTTGTCGATGAGATCGGCTCCTTGTCGGTCCGGGCGCGCGAGAACCAGCGCCTGCTTCTCACGATCGCCGCGGGCGTCGTGGTCATCGCTCTGTTCGCATACGGCATCTACTTCTACCGCAGCAACCGCGAAAAGCAGGCTCAGGACGCGCTGGCCACCGCCATCGACACGATCGAGTCGCCGCTCATCCCGGCCACGCTGCAGCCGGGACAGACGCTCCCGCCGAACGCGAAGTTCAAGACCGACGCGGAGCGCATCGCCGCCGCCGAGCCGCAGTTCAAGGCCGTCAGCGCGAAGTTCGACGGCACCGACGCCTCCGACGTGGCCAGCCTCTATCTCGCTCGCATCTCCGCCTCGCGCGGGGACGTGACGGGCGCGCGCAAGCTGCTCGAAGAATTCGTCTCCTCGCACAAAGACAACGTGCTGGTCGGCTCCGCGCGCTACAGCCTCTATCAGCTCCGCATCGACACCGGTGAAGCGCAGCAGGTGGCGACCGAACTGAACGCCGAGCTCTCGAAAGCCGAGCCGGTGCTCCCGAACGACGCCATCCTCTCGCTCCTCGCGCATTCGTATGAAGCGCAGGGCGACGCCGCCAAGTCTCGCGACACTTACCGCCGCATCGCCACCGAGTTCCCCGACTCGCCGTACGTGCTCGAAGCGCAACGGCGCGCGGGGGCGGCGTAGCCGCAGGCGCCAAGCTTCTTCTCCTGATCGTCTGGCTGTTCGCCCTCGGCCGGACGATCCTCAACCTCTGCCTCGTTCCCCGGCTGCGCGCGCGAATGCCTGAACGCTTCGCGCGCGTGGCCGTTGTCATCCCGGCGCGGAACGAAGAGCGGATCATCGAGCACACCGTGCGCGCCATGCTCGCGCAGACGTACCCCGCGCTCGACGTCATCGTCATCAACGACCGCTCCACCGATCGCACCGGCGCGATTCTCAACAGTCTCGCCGCGCCGAATCTCGTCGTGGTCGACGGCATCGAGCCGCCGCCCGGCTGGCTCGGCAAACCGTGGGCGCTGGCGCAGGGAAGTGCGCGCGCGACGAACGCCGAATATTTGCTGTTCGTCGATGCGGACGTGATCTACGCGCCCGACGCCGTCGCGGCGATGATGGCGCGCATCGAGGAAAGCGGCGCGGCGATGCTGTCCGTCTTCCCGCACTTCGAGCTGCACGGATTCTGGGAGCACGTGGTCATGCCGAACCTGGCGGTGGCCGCGTTCATGTTCCTGCCGCTCTGGCTCGGCAACCGGACGCGCATTCCGGCCATCGGCGCAGGCGGCGGTCCGGGCAATCTGATCCGCCGCGATGTCTACGATTCGTTCGGCGGCCACGAGCCGCTCCAAGGAACGGTGGTCGACGACATCGGACTGGCGCGGCTGGCGCGCAAACATGGCCATCGCAGCGAATTCGTACGCGGTGAGACGATGGTCTCGCTGCGCATGTACCACGGCGCGCGCGAGATCATCGACGGCTTCACGAAGAACACATTCGCCGTCATGCAGCGCAGTTACGTGATCGCGTTCATCGCCTCTGTGCTCGCTGTGACGCTGCATCTCGTGCCGTACGCGCTAGCCATTGCACGCGATCCGCTCGGCATCGCCACAGTCGCCACCATCACCGTCGCCCGCCTGATCCTCTTCCTCTCCCTCGGCTATCGCATCGACAACGCCCTCCTCGGCCATCCATTGATGACGATCGTCTGGGGCTGGATCACGCTGCGTTCCGTTTGGCTGACCGGCGTTCGCCGTCAGGTGGCCTGGCGCGGAAGGACGTACGATGCACGGAAGACGCGGTGACTTTTTTGCAAGAGCCGCCGCCTGGAGGAGTATCGAATGAGTAATGACAAGCCTTTCCTGACGGACATCGAAGAGCTGCGCCGTCGCGCGCGGCATCACATCGAGTCCGGCGCCGTGACGGATGGCTATCGCGCGAATCGCGACACCGTGATCAAGATCCTCAATGAGGCGCTGGCGACGGAGATCGTCTGCGTCCTTCGCTACAAGCGCCACTACTTCATGGCGCAGGGCATCCACGCCGATCCGATCGCGCAGGAGTTTCTGCAGCACGCGAACGAGGAGCAGGGGCATGCCGACCAGATCGCCGGCCGCATCGTGCAGCTGGGCGGCTCGCCGAACTTCAGCCCCGACGGGCTGCTGTCGCGCTCGCACTCGGAGTACGTCGAGGGGCAGACGCTCACCGACATGATCAAGGAAGACCTGGTGGCGGAACGCATCGCCATCGATTCGTACACCGAGATGATCCGCTACATCGGCGACGACGACATCACCACGCGCCGCATGCTCGAAGGCATCCTCCAGGTCGAAGAAGAGCACGCCGACGACCTGGCTTCCTTCCTGGCCGACATCGAGAAGGGCTGGAAGGACCGCGAGCGCACCGTAGGCTGATTTCTGTAGACGGGACAGGCTTTTACGCCTGTTCCGTCACTCCGGGCGCCTGCGGGAAATATGATAGATTCGCGCCGGTTTTACCGCAGACGCACATGTCCAAACCTGCCGAACGTCACGCTCAGCTTCTCGACCAGATCATTCATCCTTTCGATCTGAGCCACGACTTCGGCCGGAAGCGGGCGTACGAGGCGGCGCTGGAGTACGCGCGCGAAAATCTGCTCGACGATCCGCACTGCGAAGAGTTCCTCGCCGCCGCCGCCAAACGCCTCGGCTTCGCCGCCGTGACGCGCGAGACGCTCGAGAGCCGCGTGAAGCTTCCGAAGGATGCCTGGCTGGACGTCTGGATCTCGGATGAAGACGACGAAGTCGCGCTCACCGGCACCCGCGAGGGCATCCAGTACCTGATCGATCTGCTGACGCAGCTGCGCGACGCGACCGATCCCGAACAGCACATCCATCTCGATCGCGGCGTGCTGCCGGTGACCGAGAACTCCGCCAATCTCGTGCTCTTCAAAGAAGACGAGACCTGGTTCACCGGTGTGGCCGCGGAAGGCGCGCAAGATTTCCCGCAGCGCGAGATTGATCCGAAATCGATCTACGCCATCCAGTTCATCCACTATCCGCCGGACGACCTCCCCATCAGCGCGCACCGCCTCTATCGCGTGATGAAGGTCGAAGAAGACGACGGCTACTCGTCGACGATCAAAGAATTCGGCGAAGGCACCGAGAACCGCTACTACCGCTTCACCTTCATCGCCGACACGGAAGAGCGCTTCACCTACACCTTCCACCTCGACGACCCGGCCGTGAACTACTTCACGCACCGCGAGATCCTCTCGCTGGCGATGAAGGCGGTTTGAAGCTCAGCGCAACGCGCTGATCACCACTCCTGATCCCACCTAAGTCCGCGGC
>DASSMK010000056.1:0-3080 GCA_035688915.1 Thermoanaerobaculia bacterium | reverse complement strand
TTTCGCTGGAGCCTTTTTAGCCGGAGCCTTCTTCGCGGGAGCGGCAGGCGTTTCCTTGATGCCCAGCGCCTGCTTCACCGCGTTGATCGTGAACGTCCCTTCGGGCCCGAAGCCGAGAATCTGGCCATTGATGATCAGCGTGGGCGTGGAGTTGATGCCGGCGTCGAACGCGCGGCTGACCTGCTCGAGCAGCGCGGTCTGTTCCTGCTTCGATGTGTAGATCTTCTCGACCGCTTTCCAGTCGATGTCGTGGTCTTCGATCCAGCCTTTGTAGAACGTGTCGAACTTCATCTTCCCGATTGCTTCCTGATTGGTGAAGACGTAGTCGACGTACTCCCAATACTTGGCCGGAGCGACGCGCTGGATCGCACGCGCACCCATCGCGGCGGGCACGGCCCACTCGTGATGCTCGAACAGCGGCAGATCGAGGCGCGCGTAGTTCACCTTCGCCAGGTTCTTGCTGATGATCGGCTCGAGCATCTTGTGCGCGCGGGCGCAGGTCGGGCACTGGAAGTCGGAGACCTCGATGATCTCGACCTTCGAATCCTTGTTGCCGCGGCGCACGGCGTTCGAGGCGCCGAGGGAGTCGCGGATGATGGTGGCCGGCTCCGCCTTCAGGCTGCCGCGCAGACCGACGATCAGGAACTGCTCGGACGCGTCGAGGAAGCCGTGATACGAGAACGGACCGAACTCGGTCTGCCGCGTCATGTTCACGCTCTTCAGCCCGTCCGGAAGCGGGAACGGCGCGACGGTCGCGGTGATCTGCGACTTCAGGAGCTGCGACGTGTGGCTGCTGATGCGCTGCTGGATCGGGTTCGTGCCCGGCGGCAGCGGGATGATCGTGCCGATCAGCACCTGCTGCGTGCGCGGCGAGAACAGCACGTACTTTTGCGTTCCGCAGTACTGATCGCTGGAGCGCAGCGTGGCCGCCCAGATGTCGAAGTTCGCCGGGCCGGTCTCCGGCACGTGATCGAGCGACAGCGTTGCTGCCGGGCAGCGGGGGAGAGTCCGCTCGACGTACTTGCGCAGCGCGGCCTGATCGAGAGCCTGCGCGGAAAGCGACGTGGCGGCGAGAAGCGTGACGAGTGCCAGCAAGGACCGTTTCATGATCATTGCGCGTTAACAGTGCGATAGCCGCGTTCAATCCAGCCCTGCAGCCCGCCGGCAATGTGCACGACGTTCCGGAAGCCGGCCAGCATCAGCAGCTTGGCGGCGATGGCGCCGTCGTTCTCGCTGTCGCCGTACACGAGCACCGTCTGGTTCTGATACGGAAGCAGCTCCGGCAACTGCCGCTCGATCGTGTCGAACGGCGCGTTGAGCGCCCCCGCAATGTGCCCCGCGGGGCCGCGATAGGCGTTGACGGAGCGCACGTCGAGGATCACCACCTGCCGCGAATCGAGCACCATCTCGTTCGCAATGGTCGGCGACACTTCGGCGTAGCCGCCCTCGGTCGTCGAAACGCCGACGGTCTTGCACGCCGCCAGGAGCAGGAACAGGGCTGTTGCGGTCAGTCGTTTCACAAGATCTCCAGTTCGAATTCGGCGCGCACGTCGCCGACCAGCGTACCGACTGCGTTTCGCAGCGGCCATTCTCGATAACGGTGAAGCTCGGGACGCGCGGAAACGTCGAGGCCGAGGAGCTCGAGCGTCCGGAGAATGACCGGATTGCGCCCGCGGCCCATCGAGCCGTCTTCGATCTTCAACGCGATGCCGATCGCGACATCATCCGCGACGCGCAACTTCGCGGTCAATTCGCTCTGCAAAGATGGCGAGAGCGCCATCGCGTAAAAACCTTCCGCCCCTTCTTTCGCCAGCAGCTCGCCGCCGAACGCGGACATGAGCGGCGTGGTGATGCTCCAGTTGCCCGCGACGTAGTGCGGAAAGGAGGTCATCGCTTCGACGACGTGCGACGCGCTTTCGGCGTAACGATCGATCGCGCCCGGCGTGTCGCTGCCGCGGCTCGTGGCCATCAGGCGCGCGTACGCGAAGGCAGTGCGGTACAGCGAAAGGAAAAATGCCGGGACGCTGCAGCCGTCGATGGCGATGGGGATTTCGTCGGAGGAGATGCCGGCAAAGTCGGAGAGCGTGTCGCGCATCAGCACCTGCACCGGATGATCGGGATCGGTGTAGTGCGCGGCACTCACGTCCATCGCTTGCGTCAGGAGCAGCATGCCGGCGTGCTTGCCGGAGCAGTTGTTGTGCAGCGGCGACGCTTCTTCGCCGGACGCGCGCAGTTCCGCGGCGGTCTTCTCGTCGTAGGGAAGCGCGGCGCCGCAGAGGAGATCTTCTTCGTCGAACTCACCGCGGCGCAGCAGTGCGGCGGCGACGGTGGTGTGAATCGGCTCGCCGCCGTGCGAGGCGCAGGTGAGCGCGATCTCTTCGCCGGTCAGGTCGTACTCTTCGAGGCCGCCATACTCCAGGAGCGGAATGCCCTGGAACGGTTTGGCCGCGGAGCGGAGACAGGTGCGGAAGCCGGGATCACCCGCGAAAGCGAGCAGGCGGCCGTGCGCGTCGACGACGGCGATGGAACCGCGGTGCACCGATTCGAGGTGCGCGCCGCGATAGACGTTGGCGAGGGCGACCACTCAGGGCGAGAGTTTAACCCTGCGCCTGACTCACCGGCGACGACGATTCCGCCGCCACCGCCTCTTCCTCCGTGCTGTAGATCTTGAAGACCGCGTCGAGCTTGGCGAGCTTGAGCAGTTTCTGGATCCGTTCGGAAGGGTTGACCAGGATCAGTTTGCGGTTCTGCCCCGTGAACTTGCCGAGGTAGCCGACCAGCTCACCGATGCCGGTGGAGTCGATGTAGTCGATCTTCGTGAAGTCGATGATGACGTTCGTGCTCTCGTTTTTCAGCACCGTCTCGAGGGCGGACGAGAAGAACTCCGCGCTCTCGCCGAGCTTGATGAGCCCTTCCACGTAAAGGATCGTGAAGTTTTCCAGGTGCTTCTTTTCTACGATCACGTCAGCCTCCGAAAGCAGAATCATAGTTCGCTTAGCAAAGCAGTTGCCACGCGGGCGCGGCTGTAGGAGCGAAGCGCCGCGCTACACCCGCACCGCCACCACCGCATTCATCCCGCC
>DASSMK010000055.1:0-12625 GCA_035688915.1 Thermoanaerobaculia bacterium | reverse complement strand
CACATGCTCAAGGTACCGCCGGCATCGCGAGTGCGTGGCCCTTGCGCCTGTGGCAAGTGCGTAATTGTGCGAGATCGCCATGCGCGTGCTGCTCTGAGCCTGTGAGCCTGTGAGCCTTTGAGCCTGGGCGGGGGGCGGGCGGCGCGCTTATCATGTTCCCCCGCGAATGCAGAACGTCATCACCGTCGGCCTCGTCCTTCCCGAGCTCACCCGCACCGTTGCTGAAGAACACCTCGAAGAGCTGGTCAAGCTCGTCGAATCCGCGGGCGGCACCGTCTCCGTGCGCATCCTCGCCAAGCGCAACGCGCCCGATCCCGCCACGTACGTCGGCAAAGGGAAGGCGGAAGAGATCCAGAAGCTCGTCGCGCAGCACGCCGCGACGCTGGTCGTCTTCGACGACGATCTCTCGCCCGCGCAGGTGCGCAATCTCGAAAAGATCGTCGGCGGCGAAACGAAAGTCATCGATCGCAGCGCGCTGATCCTCGACATCTTCGCCAGCCGCGCCCGCACACGCGAAGCGCGCACGCAGGTTGAGCTCGCGCAGCTCGAATACATGCTGCCGCGCCTCACGCGCGCCTGGTCACATCTCGAACGGCAGGCCGGCGGCATCGGCACGCGCGGCGTCGGTGAAACGCAGCTCGAGCTCGACCGCCGCATCGTCCGCACGCGCATCGCCAAACTGAAAGACGATCTGACCAAGATCGAAAAAACGCGCGAGACGCAGCGCAAATCGCGCGGCGGCGCATTCACCGTGGCGCTGGTCGGCTACACGAACGCCGGCAAGTCCACGCTCTTCAACCGCCTTACCCTCGGCAGCGTCGAAGCAGTCGACAAGCTCTTCGCCACGCTCGACGCGAAATCGCAGCGCATCGCCTCCGAACACGAAATGCCGCGCGAAACGGTCATCGTCGACACCGTCGGCTTCATCCGCAAACTGCCGCACCATCTCGTCGCGTCATTCCGCTCCACGATGGAAGAAGCCGTGGCCGCCGATCTCGTTTTGCACGTGATCGACGCGTCGCATGCGCAATTCTCCGAGCAACGCGAAATCGGCGACGCCGTCCTCGAAGACCTCGGCGTCGACAGCGCCAACGTCATCGAGGTCTACAACAAAAGCGATCGCATGGACGAACACTTCGACGTCTCGCGCCGCAACACGGTCGTCGTCTCCGCGCTCACCGGTGCCGGCATCGAGAAACTGGTGAGCATGATCCGCGACCGCGAACGCGAGCGCGGCGAAACGCTGCACCTCTCCATCCCGCACGGCGAAGCGAAGCTGATCGCGAAGCTGCACGAGCTCGGCGAGATCCACGAACAGCGCGCCACGGACGACGCCACGCTCCTCACCGCCTGGATCCCGCGCGACGCGCTGCATCAGTTCGCGGCGTACGTCGTGAAGCCGGCGGCGAGCGAAGCGAAGCGGCGCAGCGCGTGAGCCCTCACCGCGTATCATCGTGCCGCCATGAAAATCCGGCCCGCTGACTCGCGCGATCGCGAGCGCATTCAGGAGATTCTCGTCTCCGTCGGCCGGTTCACGCAGCAGGAGATTGGCTGGGCCATGGAGCTCGTCGACCTCGGCCTGCAGAATCCCGAAAAGCGCGAATACACGCTGGCTGTGCTCGAAGCGCCGTCCAGCGGGCCGAGCCGCGCGATTCAGGGTTACGTCTGCTACGGACCGACGCCGATGACCGTAGGGGTTTACGATCTGTACTGGATTGCCGTCGATCCGCGGCAGCAGGGGCAGGGATTCGGGCAGTTGCTGCTGCGGTTCGTCGAGAATGAAGTGAAGCGCCAGTCGGGGCGGATGCTGCTCATCGAGACGTCGTCGAAACAAAGCTACGCGCCGACCGTTCGCTTCTATCAGCAGGCGGGATATCAGGAAATCTCGCGCATCAAGGACTTCTACAGAATCGAAGACGACAAGGTGGTGTTCTGCAAGCATTTGGGCGGCAGAGCTGACGACGCCGAGTAAGTGATGACCTTCGCACCGACCGATACGCTGTATGTCGCACTCGCGTTTTACGCGCTCGGCACGCTGGCCGCGCTCGTCTCGCTCTTCGTGCGGAACGTACGCCTCCAGCGCAGCGGTCTGGTGCTGATGATCGGCGGCTTCGTCGCGCACACCATCTGGATCGGCACCATCTGCGTGCGCACCGGCCACCCGCCCATCACCAATCTGCCCGAGGCGTCTTCGTTCGTGGCTTGGACGGTGTTTGCGGTGGAGCTGGCGCTTTGGATTCGCTATCGCGTCTACGCCGCGGTCTTCTTCGTCTATCCGCTCGTGTTGATTCTGCTCACGCTTTCGGCCGTCGTGGGCGAGAGCTTCGCAGTGCTCGACCCCGATCTGCGCTCGAACGTCTTCATCGCGCATCTGCTTTTGTCGACGCTCGGCGTGGCGGGATTGCTGGTCGGTCTGGCCTTCACCGTCCTCGCGTATGTGCAGGATCGTGCACTCAAGCAGAAGACGCGCGGCCGGCTTTGGGAGTGGATCCCCAGCCTCAACGTGTGCAAGACCGTCAGCTACCGCGCGCTGGCCATCGGCTTCTCGATCTACACCCTCGGTCTGCTGGCCGGCGTAGTCTGGTCGTACCGGATCAACGCGGAGCTGATCGACGTGCGCGTCAAGCAGATCGGCGCCGTCACCGCGTGGATTCTCTTCGCCGTGTTGCTGCAGCAGATCATCAGCGGCGCGCTCCGTTCGCGTCGCACGGTCGTGTTGTCCGCAGGCGCATTCGTCGCGCTGGTCGTGGCCATTCTGGGGATCCGAGGGTGATGCGATGCCGCTGATCCTGGTCGGATTGAATCATCGGACTGCGCCAGTCGACGTGCGCGAACGGCTGTCGATCGCCGAAGCGAATCTGAGCGACACCACCGGCTCGCTGCGCGGCATCGACGGCGTCGAAGGCGCCGCCATTCTCTCGACCTGCAATCGCGTCGAAGCGGTCGTCTCCACGCGCGACGAAGACGTCATCGAGAACGTCGTGCTCTGGCTCGCGGCACGTGCGAACTGCGCGCGCACCGAGATCGAAAAGCATCTGTACGTGCTGCGGCACGGCGACGTGGTGAAGCATCTCTTCCGCGTCGCGTCGGGACTTGATTCGATGATCGTCGGCGAGCCGCAGATCGGCGGCCAGGTGAAGAAAGCCTTCGCCACCGCGCAAAACCTCGGCACGCTCGATTCGCTCCTCGGCCAGCTCTTCGAGCAGACCATGCGCGTGGCGAAGAAGGTGCGCACCGACACCGGCATCGGCGAGCACGCCGTCTCCGTTCCGTACGCCGCGGTCGAGCTGGCGAAGAAAATCTTCGGCGATCTCTCCGGCCTGCACGTGCTGCTCCTCGGCGCCGGCGACATGGGCGAGCTCACCGCCGAACATCTGCACCAGCAGAACGTGAAGCAGGTCTTCGTCGCCAACCGCTCGTTCGAGCGCGCCGTTGAACTGGCGCAGCGCTTCGAAGGCGAAGCGGTGCAGTTCGATCGCATCGACGAACATCTCGCCAAGTGCGACATCGTCATCGCGTCCACCGCCGCGCCGCATTACCTCGTCGAGACTGCGCACGCCGAGCGCGCGCTGGAGAGCCGCAAGCGGCGCAATCTTTTCCTGATCGATCTGGCCGTGCCGCGCAACATCAATCCGGCCGTGTCGCAGGTCGGCGGCGCGTATCTCTACAACGTCGACGATCTGCAGATGGTGGCGGATGCGAATCTCGAGCTGCGCCAGACCAAGGCCAAAGAAGCGGAGCAGATTGTGCTGCGCGAGGTGGACACGTTCCACAAGCGCCTCGTGGCGCAGGATGCCGTGCCGACCATTCTCGAATTACAGCAGCGGCTCGAAGTGATTCGCGCCGCGGAGCTGGAGAAAGTGCTGCGCAAGCTCGGCCCAATCACCGCCGAGCAGCGCACGGCCATCGAGATCTTCTCCACACAGATGGTGAACAAGATCCTGCACTACCCGATCCTGCAGTTGAAGGACGTGTCCGAAGCTGTCGAGCCGCAGGAGCGCGACCGCCTGCGCACCACGATTCGCAAGATCTTCGGCCTCGGCTCATGACGAAACGGGTGCGCATCGGCACGCGTGGCAGCGCGCTCGCGCTCTGGCAGGCCAACGAAGTGTCGCGGCGTCTGGCCGGCGCCGGGTACGAGCCGGAGCTCGTCACGATCAAGACGACGGGCGACAAACGCCACGACGTATCGCTCGCCACGATCGGCGGCAAAGGGCTCTTCATCAAGGAGCTGGAAGAAGCGCTGGAGCGCGATGAAATCGACGTCGCGGTGCACAGCCTGAAGGACGTGCCGTCGATCATTCCCGAGCAATTCGTGCTGGCCGGTTTTCTCGAGCGCGCCGATCCGCGCGATGCATGGATTCAGCTGGACGGCAAAGCGATCGGCGAGATGCCGGAAGGCTCCGTGATCGGCACGAGCGCGCCGCGCCGTCGCGCGCAACTCGCCAGTCGTTACCCGCAACTGAAGATCGAAGACATCCGCGGCAACGTCGACACGCGCATCAACAAAGCGCGCGACGGCCAGTACGCCGGCGTGATTCTCGCCAGCGCCGGACTGACGCGCCTCGGACGCGCGGCGGAGATCACGTCGTACTTTGCGATCGACGAGATGTTGCCGGCGGCGGGACAGGGCATCGTGACCGTGGAATGCCTGCGATCGAACGCGTTCGCGCAGGAAGCGGCGGCGGCGATCGATCACGCGCCGAGCGCGCTCGCGGCGCGATGCGAGCGCGGCGTGCTGCAAAAGTTCGACGAGCGGCTCGACTGCTACTCCGCGGTGGCGGTGCATTGCACGTCGCACGAAGATGAGATCACGATCCGCGCGTTCTTCTCCGACTACGAAGGAACGCGCTGCATTCGCGCGCTCAACAGCGGCAGCGATGCCGATGCAGTGATGGCCGCCGTGTATGGCGCGCTGGTGGCGAATGGTGCCGAGGAGCTTTTGTGCCTGAGTCGAAAGTAGGGAGGGTGTATCTGGTGGGGGCGGGGCCGGGCGACGCGCGGCTGCTCACGCTGCGCGCCGCGGAGCTCATCGAAAGCGCGGACGTCGTCGCGCTCGATGCGCTCGTCTCTCGCGACATCGCCGCGCGCATCCCGAAGAGCGCGAAGATCGTTTACGTCGGCAAGCGCGCTGCGGCGCATGCGTTGCCGCAGGACAAGATCAATCAGCTGCTCATCGACGAAGCGAAGCAGGGAAAGAAAGTGGTGCGCCTCAAAGGCGGCGATCCGTTCGTGTTCGGCCGCGGCGGCGAAGAAGCGGAGGAGCTCATCGCCGCCGGTGTGCCGATCGAGATCGTGCCCGGCATTTCGTCCGCGATCGCTGGTCCTGCGTACGCGGGTATTCCGGTCACGCATCGCGAGTACGCCACGTCGGTCACGCTCGTCACGGCACACGAAGCGGACTCCGGATCGACCGGCATCAAATGGCCGGCGCTGGCGCAGCTCGATGGCACGATCGTCTTCATGATGGGCTTCGCCAATCTCGCGAACATCGTGCACAAGCTGATGGAGCACGGCATGTCGCCCGAGCGCGGCTGCGCGGTGATCTCGAAAGGGACGCGCTACGACCAGCGCACCGTCTCGGGCACGCTGCGCAACATCGAAGCGTGCGTCGCGGAAGCGAAGCTGGAGACGCCTGCGCTGATCGTCGTCGGCGACGTCGTGAAGCTGCACGACACGATCAACTGGTTCGAATCGAAGCCGCTCTTCGGCAAGCGCATTGTGGTGACGCGGGCGCGCGAACAGGCGTCGGAGCTCAAGCGCCTGCTCGAAGAGCAAGGCGCGAACGTGCTGCCGTTCCCGACCATCGAAATCGCGCCGCCCGATTCATGGGAGTCGCTCGACTTCGCGATCAACGGGCAATACGACTGGCTGATCTTCACCTCGCCGAACGGCGTCCACTTTTTCTTCGAGCGCCTCCTCGCCACCGGCAAAGATGTGCGCTCGCTGGCGGGGACGAAAGTGGCGGCGGTGGGGCAGCAGACCGCGGCCGATCTGCGCGCGCGCGGCATCAATCCGGACGTGGTGCCGGAGCGATTCATCTCCACGGAGCTGCTGCCGTTGCTCGCGGAGAACCAGCGCTGCATTCGCACGTGCGTAGTGCGCGCGCTCGAAGGACGCGACGAGCTGATCGACGAGCTGCGCCGCCGCGGCGGAGAAGTCGATCTCGCGGTGGCGTATCAAACGAAAGCTGCGGATTACGATCTCGATGAGCTGCGCGCGTGGATCGCGAACGACGCCATCGACATCGTCACGTTCACCAGCGCGTCGACGGTGGACCACTTCTACGAAAAGCTGACGCCGGAAGAGCGTGCGGCGGTGAACGCGAACGTGCGCACGGTGAGCATCGGCGCGACCACCACGGAAGCGATGCGGCGCTACGGCAAAGAGCCGGACGCGGTGGCGGCGAAGGCGGCCATGACGGCGATGGTGGAGGCGGTGATGGAAGTGGCGATGGCCGCGCGGACGTAAGGGCGGGCAGCTTCCTCCGTTACACTCCGCCCGCGTGCGGCCTCGCCCTCTCCATGACCGGATTCTCTCCGCGTTCCTCTGGATCGCGGCGTTTTCCTTCGCTACCGGCGTCTTTCTCTCGCTCACGCTGCTGCTGAAGAATCTGCCGCCCACCGCGCCGGTCGCGGTGGGGCTGGTGACGATCGAGCGCTACTCGAAGCTGCGCGATTATCTCAGCGCCGCGCTCTTCTTTCTGCTCGTGCCGCCGCTGACGCTCTGGCTGCGGCGCCGTTTCACACGGGTGGTGGAAGGGATGCGCATGCCGGCAGCGCTCCTCTTCTGCGCGCCGTTTCTGCTCTCGCCGTTTTTCTATCTCACGACGGGCAAGGCGGGCTGGATTCTCTTCCTGCCGCTCGCTCTCGCTTTCGCCGGTCCGCGCGCCCTCGGCCTCTATCAATCGCGTCACTGGCTGCGCGAGCTGTTCCGCCGCGAGCTGGGCGGCTATCACGCGCTGCTCTTCTGCGAAGGGTTGTCGTGGCTGCTGTTCCGCTATCTCGTCACCGGCCGCCGCATCGCGCACTTTTCCACGCTCTTTCTGGAAGTCGTCTTCGTGGCCGCGTTCCTGGCGATCTTCTGGGGCGTGGCCATTCTGATCGCGCGCCTCGCGGAACTGAACTTCGGTCACTCACTCGAGACGACGTTCCGCCGCTGCGTCGTGGCGGGGTTGCCGCTCGTGCTGCTGCCGCTGCTGGCGGTGGTGTGGGTGCCGGTGCTCGCGCCGCGCCTGGTCGTCGTCATCACGCTGCTGCTCTGCATTCTCATCGGCATGCGCACGCGGCGGCCGCTTGCGCCGCGCAGCGCGTGGCGCCTGGCCGCGTACGTGATCGTCCCCGCGCTGATCTATCTCGTCAGCTACGCCTCCACCGCGCAGCTGTCGCAGTGGATCGATCTCTTCCACCGCGGCGAGTCGCTCGGCCCCGCGTCCGACTACCTGCGCGGCAAGGCGCCGTTCAAGGACGTGCTCGTGCTGCACGGGATGCTCGAAGATGGGCAGCTCGACGCGTGGCTGATGCAGTTGTTCGGCCGCTCCGTCGATGTCGCCATCACCCGCACCGTCGTCCTCGGCGCCTTCCTCGGCGTTTCCATCTGGTTTCTCGGATTGGCCGTGTTCGAATCGATTCCGCTGGCGCTGCTCTGCGTGGCCATGGGCGCGTGGACGACCGCGGAGAACAACCGCACGTTCTTTCAGGTGGCGGCGGTGGCGCTGTTCTGGATCGCCTTCCGCCGCCGCAATCGTCTCGCCGCGATCTTCAGCGGCGTCTTTGCGGGCATCGCACTCTTCTTCAGCTACGAGATCGGCCTCTACACGATCGCGGGCGGACTCGCAGCCGCGGCGGTGCTTTGGTTCGAAGAGTGGCGCGCGCGCGAGGACAGACGCCAAACGGCGCTGCGCACCGGCATCTACTTCGCGCTCGGCTGCGCGCTCGGCGCCGCACCGTTCCTGATCTTTCTGGCCACGCGCGGCGCGGCGGGCGATTTCTTCACCGTCTCCTTCGTCACCATCCCGCGCATCATCGACGCGATCTGGTCGCTGCCGTTTCCCGATCTCGTCTCCACGTTCCGGCAGGATCTGAATCTCCACACGCTCGCCGAGTTCGTGCTGTTCGAAAAGTTCCACCTCATCCTCACGCCGCTCGTGATCGCGGTGGCCGCGGTGTACTACCTGCAGCGCACCATCCGCCGCCGCGCGGACACGCTCGATCAAGCGCTGCTCGTGCTGACGATCTTCTCCGCCGTCACGCAGCGCACGGCATTCGGCCGCGCCGAGTTCCGCCATCAATACTTTGCCGCGTTTCTGGTCGGGCCGATGCTCGTGCTCCTCGGCATTCTGGTGGTGCGCGCGCTGCGCAGCACCTGGCGCGACGGCGACACCGGCACGCGCGCGCTCGTGGTCACGCTCGTCGCCACGGCCATTCCGCTGCTGGCGATCGTCTTCTGGATCCCCGATCTCGTGAATGCGCGCATCGACGACTTCGTGCGCTATCCGGCGCGCGTGCTGAAGGTCGATCGCGACGGCGCGGCGGAAGAGGTGGCGTGGCGCATCCAGTTCGTCAGCTCGGAGATCCAGCGCGTCACGAAGAAGAACGATCCGATTTTCGATTTTTCGAACCAGCCGGCCTTCTACTTTTTCGCCGATCGCCCGAACCCGACGCGCTTCTATCAGGTGCCGATCCTCTCGCCCGCGGAGTTTCAGGCGGAGACGATTCGCATCTTCGAGCGCACGAAGCCGAAGATCGTCATTCGCAAATCGCCGGAGCGCTTCGATGAATTCGACGGCGTGCCGAACGATCTCCGCGCGCAGGCGCTGGCGGCGTACATCGACGACACGTACCGCTTCTACAAATCGGTGCGCGGCGTGGAGTTGTGGCGCCGCGATCCTCAGGCGAAGCCGCGCGCGATCGCGCAGTACCTGCGCCTCATCCGCATGCCGTCGGAAAAGCAGCTCGCCACGGCCGCGCAGCAACGCCTCGTCTTTCCCGCTGTCGGAAGCATCGAAGGGGTGAACGGCGCGCACTGGGTGTCCGACCTCAGTCTCCACAATCCATTTCGCGAAACGATGTTTCTCACTCTGCGCTATGTGGCAGGCGATGTTCGTCTCGATCGGCGCGTGACGCTCGCACCGCGCCAGACCTTGCGGTGGGCGAACGTGGCCAAGGAACTGTTCGGCACGGAAGGGAGCGTCGGCGCGCTGTGGATCACGCACCGCGAGCGGCGCGCTCCCGTGGCCGTCGTGAAGACCGCCGACGTCGCACACAACGGCCGCGCATCGGTGGAAGAGCCGCTGACGATGCGCGACGCCGCGACCGCGGGTGGCGAAAGCGGCGAGCTGACGATCGTCGGCATTCCCGCGGCGACGGCGGAAGGCCGCCGCGTGAACGTCGGCTTCGTGAACGTCGGCATCATCCCGGCCACGTTCAAACTCTCCGTCGGCAACAAGTCGATCGAAGTCGGCGTGATGGAAGACGAAGTGTGGATGCTGCAGAACGTGGAAGCGGAGCTCGGCGCGCAAATCGCCGACGCCACGCCGGTGCGCGTCTCGCTCATCGCCGGCACCGGCGTCTGCTTCGCCACGATTGTCGATCCGAGCGGCGACGCCGAGTTCATCGCCGCCATTCCGGCGCAACAGGAATGAACGTCGTCGCTTCGTGGCCCGGCCGCGCGCTCGTCGTCACCGGCGAGCCGGACGAATCGCTCTTCACCGCCGGCGAGCTGGCGAAGGTGCGCGCGTTCAAGCTGGAGAAACGGCGCCGCGAATGGCTGCTCAGCCGCATGGCCGCGAAGCAACTCGGCCTCGCACCGTTCGTGTCGTTCTCACACTCCGCGCCCTACGCAGCGGCGATGATCGGCGACGCGCCGGTAGGGATCGACGTGCAGACCATTCGCGACGTGGACGAACGCACGGCGCATCTCTTTCTTACCGACGACGAAACACTCGCCATGCAACGCTGCACGCTCGCGCATCGACTGCTGCATTTCTGGTGTGCGAAAGAAGCGGAGTGGAAGCGACGCGGCGGCGCGACAGAAACGCTGAAGCGAACGGCGCTCGCGCTCGCGGACGTGAAGCGCGATGGACTGCTGTTCGATCAGGTGGAAACGTTCGCGATCGACGACTTTATCGTGGCGATCACGCGCCCCACTTTTTGAGGAGAGCCTTCGCGTCATTCGCGGCGGCCGTCTGCTCGACAACGAACGGCCCGTCATTCGGCGCGTTCACCGCGTTGCGCAGCATCTGAATCGCCGCCGCCTTCGTCGACGAATCGTTGCTCACCATCGCCTCGGCCAGAAAGACCATGGTGATCTTGTTCGCGGGATCCATCTTCAGCGACTCGTTCAGGAACTTCACCGCTTCCTTCTCCGAAGCCCAGCCGGTCAGGAAGGGGATGCGCGGCGTCTGGTCGTGAAGGCGGCCCAGCACGCGTGCCGGAGCGCCTTCTTCGAGACGCGGGTTCACGAGATGCGCGATCGTCGCTTCGCGGCGAATGCGATCGGCAGCACCTTCGCGCGCGGCGGCCATCTTCCCGTACGCCAGCGCCCATTCGCCCCAGTTCACCGCATCCCACAGATACACCTCTGCCGCGCCGGGAATCGCACGCGCCGCTTCCGCGGCCTGCTTCTCCGAAAGCTTCGACGAAATCTTCAGCTGCGCGAGCGCCTGCTCGCCGGCCTTCTTGGCGAGGGAGTAGATCGCTTTCTTCTGCTCGTTCGTCTGCGCGACGTACGCGCCTTTGAAGCGATAGGCGCGCAACAGCTTCCAATGCGCTTCGATGTCGTGCGGATTCTGCGCGATGGCGCGCTGGTACGCGGCGATGGCGGCATCGATCGGCGCGGCCTGCGCGCGACCGTTCTGCGCGCCCGTCGCGCGAGCGGCCCACTGGCGGTCCCCTTCCGCGGTTTGCGCGTGCAGCGGCAGCGTGAACGGCACGACGAACAGCACGGCGAGCAGAAGCGTGGCGCGTTTCATGAAATCCTCCGTCGAACGTGAAGCGATACGTACTTGCCGCCGCCATTATGGTCGCTCTGGCCGGCTGCCGCGGGGAACCAGCCCCGCGTGACTACCAGAACGCGCCGCCCGCCATGACTCATCCCCCGCAATCGAAGGCGCAGACGCCCACGGCCAACGGCTTGCCGCCCGCGGCGCCGGAGCCGTCGGCCGGTGCGGAAGGGAAAGACGTGCCGCGCGATGCGCCGGTCACGCCGGCGGCGCAGCCGACGACGATGCCGGATACGCCGGTCACGACCACGACGTAAGACGGCGCATACAATCCGCGTCCGTGCGTCTCGTTTTCTTCGGCACCCCCGAATTCGCCGTCCCTGCGCTCGACGCGCTCGCGCGCTCGCATGACGTGCTGCTCGCCGTCGCGCAGCCGGACAAACCGGCCGGCCGCGGCATGAAGATGCAGGCGCCGGCCGTGGCGGTGCGCGCACGCGAGCTCGGCATCCCGCTCGTACAGCCGCCGAAGATCCGCACGCCGGAGTTCCTCGATTCCCTCCGCGCCCTCGCCCCCGACCTCGGCATCGTCATCGCGTACGGCAAGATCCTGCCGGCCGCGCTGCTCGAGATTCCGAACCATGGATTCGTGAACGTGCATGCGTCGGTGCTGCCGGCGTGGCGCGGCGCGGCGCCGATCCAGCGCGCCATCGAAGCAGGCGACGCGACGACGGGCGTCACGATCATGCGCGTCGACGAGGAGCTCGATCACGGCGCGATGTTGCGCATCGCTACGACGCCGATCGATCGCGACGAGCGCACGCCAGCGCTGTCGAAACGTCTGTCGCAGCTCGGCGCAGAGGCGCTGTTGCCGGTGCTCGATGAGCTGGCCAACGGCACTGCGGTGGACACGCCGCAGGATCATGCGCGTGCCACGCACGCCGCGAAAATCGAAAAGCAGGAAGGCGAAGTGCGCTTCGACGAACCGGCGCGCGTGATCTACGACCGCTTCCGCGCCTTCGATCCGTGGCCGGGCATTTATGTGGTGAGCCACGGCGAGATGTTGAAACTCACCGACATTCGTCCTGCGGATGGAGACGGCGCCGCGCGCAGCGTGCTGGCCATCGATGACGGCGTAACCATCGCGTGCGGCGACGGCGCGATTCGCGTCGTCGAGATGCAGCGTCCCGGCAAACCGCGCACGCCCGCCGCCGCAGTCGCGCGCGGCTTGGGCTGGCGCATCGGAGAGCGCATCCCGTGACCGATCGCGAGCGCGCGCTGCAGCTCATCCGCCGCATCGAGCGCGAGTCGCTCTACGCCTCGCTGTTATTGCTGAACGAGTCCGGCTTCGTCCGCACGCTCGTCCTCGGCGTGCTCCGCTGGCGCTCGCGCATCGATCACGTCATCGCCACACTCGCCAAACGCCCGGTCAAGCAGCTCGATTCGCTCGTCGTGGAGATTCTGCGCATCGGCGTCTACCAGATCCTCTACATGGACGTGCCGTCGTACGCCGCCGTCTCGCAGACGGTGGATCTCTCGCCGAAACGCGCGCGCGGTTTCGTCAACGCCATCCTGCGCCGCGCCGCCGACACGCCCGTGCCCGAGCCATCCGACCTGGCCACGCGCACCGCGCATCCGCAGTGGCTGATCGAGCGCTGGACGCGGATGTACGGCATCGAACGCACG
>DASSMK010000054.1:0-18312 GCA_035688915.1 Thermoanaerobaculia bacterium | reverse complement strand
GCTCGACCTCATGATGCCCATCCTCTCCGGTTGGGACGTCCTGCGCGAACGTCAGGACGATGCAGCGCTGCAGCGCATCCCGGTGATCATCGTCTCCGCGAACCGCGACCCGGAAGTGGCGACGGCCGTGGATAAAGGGATCTGCGCGTTCCTGCCGAAGCCGTTCGACATCGGGGCGTTGAGCGCGTTGGTGCGGAGTTGTATTTCCTGAGGAGCTGTTGAGCTGTTGAGCTTTCAGCTAGTGCAGCGCGCGGGCAACGGCGGCTGCGAAGGCAGCCAACGCGCGGCTGGCGCCCACCTCGGAGCACTCGTTGTACTGTCGACGCGTCCCCTGAACAGCTGAATCGCTAAACAGCTGAACAGCTCAAATCACTTCTCCAACTCCTGCGCATCCAGCACCGCGATCGACGCCATGTTCACGATGTCGTTCACGTCCACGCCGCGCTGCAGCACGTGCACGGGTTGCGCGAGGCCTTGCAGGATTGGGCCGATCACTTCCGCGCCGCCCAGGCGCCACAGCAGCTTGTACGCGGAGTTTGCGGCATCGAGGTTTGCGAAGACGAGCACGTTCGCGTCACCTTGAATGACGCTCCACGGATAGTCGAGGCTGGCGATCTCCGGAGTCACCGCGGTGTCGGCCTGCATCTCGCCTTCCACGATCAGATCGGGCCGGCGGCGCTTCAGGATCTCCACCGCGTCGCGCACTTTTTCCGTGCGCGCGTCGCGCGTCGAGCCGAAGTTCGAGAACGACACCATGGCGATGCGCGGCTCGAGATTGAAGCGCCGCGCGGTGTACGCGGTCTGCTCGGCGATCTCCGCCAGCGTCTCCGCATCGGGATCGATGTTCACCGTCGTATCCGCGAGGATGAGCGTGCGGTTCTTGAACATCAGCAGATACGCGCCGGAGACGTGCTTCACGCCCGGCTTCATCTTCAGAATCTGCAGCGCGGGCTTCAGCGTGGCCGGGTAGTACGCGCGCAGGCCGGCGATGACGCCGTCCGCATCGCCGTTCTCCAGCATCATCATCGCGTAGTAGTTGCGACTGTTCAGAATGCGCTGCGCGTCCGCGACAGTGATGCCGCGGCGCTTGCGGATCTCGAAGAAGCGGTGCGCGTAATCGTCGAACTTGCCGCTGTCGTTGATGTCGATGATCGTGATCTTCGATTCATCGATGTGGTACTTCTTCAACAGCGAGGCGATCTTCTCGCGGCGCACCAGCAGGATCGGATGCGCCAGTCCTTCATCGATGAGGATCTTCGCCGCGCGGATGATCTTCTCCTGGTCCCCCTCGGGGAAAACGATGCGTTTCGGATTGCTCTTCGCGCGGCCGTAGATGTCGTGCATCAATCCGCGCGAACGGCCGAGCATGTGCTCGAGCTTGCGGCGATACGCGTCGTAATCCTGAATCGGCTGCTGCGCGACACCCGTCTCCGCTGCCGCGCGCGCGACCGCCACCGGAACGGTGAGCAGCACGCGATAGTCGAACGGCTTCGGAATCAGATACTCGCGGCCGAACGTCAGGCGATCCTGCGAGTACGCGCGCAGCACCGAGTCCGGCACGTCTTCCTTCGCCAGATCAGCCAGTGCGCGTGACGCGGCGAGTTTCATCTCGTCGTTGATCGTCGTGGCGCGGCAATCGAGTGCGCCGCGGAAGATGAACGGAAAGCCGAGAACGTTGTTGACCTGATTCGGATAGTCGCTGCGGCCGGTGGCCATGATGATGTCTTCGCGTGCGCCCGTCGCTTCCGGATACGAGATCTCCGGATCGGGATTGGCCATCGCGAAGACGATCGGATTCGGCGCCATTTCGCGAATCATGTCCGGCGTGACGATGCCGCCCGCGGAGAGTCCGATGAACACGTCCGCGCCGCCGAATGCGTCGAAGAGCGTCCGCCGATCGGTCTCGATCGCGAACTCCTCTTTGTACGGCGTCATGTCTTCCTTGCGGCCCTTCCAGATCACGCCGTGGCGATCGGTGAGCGTGACGTTCTCTTTGCGCAGCCCGAGCTTCAGATACAGCCGCAGGCAGGCCATCGCGGCGGCGCCTGCGCCGGAGATCACGACCTTCACCTCTTCGATCTTCTTGCCCGCCACTTCCAGCGCGTTCATCAGCGCGGCTGCGGAGATGATCGCCGTGCCGTGCTGGTCGTCGTGGAAGACCGGGATGTTCATCTCCTGCTTCAGGCGGTCTTCGATCTCGAAGCACTCCGGCGCGGCGATGTCTTCGAGATTGATCCCGCCGAACGTCGGCTCCATCAGCTTCACGGCGCGGATGAACTCTTCGGTGTTCTTCGTATCCAGCTCGAGATCGAAGACATCGATGTCGGCGAAACGCTTGAAGAGGACGGCCTTCCCTTCCATCACCGGCTTGCCGGCGGCGGCGCCGATGGAGCCGAGGCCGAGGACGGCGGTGCCGTTCGTGATGACGGCGACGAGATTGCCTTTGTTCGTGTACTTGTAGACGTCGGCCGGTTCGCGCGCGATCTCGAGGCAGGGCTTGGCGACGCCGGGCGTGTACGCAAGCGCCAGATCGCGCTGCGTCGCCGTCGGCTTGGTCGGCACGACCTCGGTTTTGCCCGGTCGTCCTGACGAGTGATAGTCGAGAGCGTCGTCGCGCTGGTTATCGGCCATGGTCTCTCCTTGCGGCGCCGGAGTTTATCCGAAGCACGAAAACAAAAGCGGCACCCCGTGAAGGGTGCCGCTCGTTACGTGCAGATGTGATGTGTGCGTGTTGCTTACGACACCTTGCGGCGGCGAGCCGGCGCTTCGTTCACGACTTCCGCGCGCGCGGCGACACGAGCCGGCTTCTTGCCGGTGTACTTGTCGAGCGCCACGGCCACGGCCGGAACGATCAGCAGCGTCGAGTACGTGCCGGAGATCACGCCCATCATCAAGATCCAGGCGAAGCCGCGGATCACTTCGCCGCCGAACGCGATGAGCGCGCAAAGGACGAGGAACACGGAACCGCTGGTGAGGATGGTTCGCGACAGCGTCTGGTTGATGGCCAGATCGAGGTGCTCGCCGAGCGTCATCGGCTTCTTGATCTTGCGCTTGTTCTCGCGCACGCGGTCGTACATGACGACCGTGTCGTTGATCGAGTAACCGACGATGGTCAGCAAGGCCGCGACGATGTTCAGCGAGAACTCGAGCTTCATGATCATCATGAAGGCGAGCGCGATGGCGACGTCGTGGATGATGCAGGCCACGGCGCCGAGGCCGAACGTGAGGTCATTGAAGCGCAGCCAGATGTAGATGCCCATCGCCAGCGACGACAGGATGATGGCGATGAGCGCTTTCTTCTGCAGCTCGGCGCCGACCTGGGGACCGACGGTCTCCTGATTCAGCACGTTGAAGCGGCCGAGGAACGCTTTCTCCGACAGCAGCTTCGCGGTGGCCGGCGTCACGCCTTCGGTCGAAGTGACCTGCGACATGTTCGTGAAGATGCCGACCTGCGAGCGCTTGTCGATGATGCGCTTGGCGAGCTGCTCGTAGTAGAGGAGCGCGGCCGGCTGCGTGCCTTTGACGTCCGGATCGTTCTGCTTGAGCAGAGCGCCGAGACGGTCGCTGCCGAGGTAGTTGAGGTCGTGCTTCGCGGCCGACTCCGGATTGAGCTTCGCGTTCAGGTTCGTGACGACCTGACCGGCGTAGTCGGTTTCCTTACCGAGCTTCGGCAGGCGGATGAGCAGGTTGCGCTCTTCCGGCTTGCCGTACTGCTGGATGGTGGCATCCGGCAGATCGCGGCGCAGCTCGTTGATCGGCGGCGTGTCCTTGAACTTCAGAGTGATGCTCGCGCCGCCCGCGAAGTCGATGCCCCAGTTGATGCCGTTCACGAGGTAGCCGACGATGCCGGCGATCACGAAGATCACCGAAACGGCCACACCCTGCCAGCGGTGCTTGACGAACTTGTAATCGGGATTGACGAAGATCTGCATGGTGGTCTCCTCTCGTCCGGCAGGACTAGATGCTGATTTCCTTCGGACGATCGGTCGGCTTGTAAACGATGTCGAAGATCATGCGCGACACGAAGAAGGCGGTGAACACCGACGCGGCCAGACCGATGAGCAGCGTGACGGCGAAACCTTTGATCGGACCGGTTCCGAACTGGAACAGGAACAGTGCCGAGATGATGGTCGTAAGGTGCGTGTCGATGATCGTGGCGAAGGCGCGCGAGAAGCCCTGATCGATCGCGGCGCGCGGCGTCTTGCCTTCGCGCAGCTCTTCACGAATGCGCTCGAACACGAGCACGTTCGTATCGACCGCCATGCCTAGCGTCAGGATGATGCCGGCGATGCCGGGCAGCGTGAGCGTCGCTTTGAAGTACGCCATCATGCCGAGCAGGATGATGAGGTTGAGCAGCAGCGCGATGACCGCGTTGACGCCCGCGCCCTTGTAATAGAGCAGGATGGCCAGCACGAGCAGCACGAAACCGATCACCGAGGCGAGCACGCCCTGGCGGATCGAATCGCGGCCGAGCGACGGACCGACGGTGCGCTCTTCGAGCGTCGTCAGCGAGGCCGGCAGCGAGCCGCTGCGCAGCACGAGCGCGAGATCGCTGGCCTGCTGCGACGTGAACGAGCCTTCGATCACGCCCTGATCGGTGATCTGGCTGTTGATGCGCGGTGCGGAGACGACCTTGTTGTCGAGCACGATGGCCAGCTGGCGGCCGACGTTGTTGGCGGTGAGCTCGCCGAATTTCGGCGCGCCTTCCGGCGTCAGCGAGAAGCCGATGACCGGCTCGCCGACGCGGCCCTTCTGCACGCGCGCGCTCTTCAGATCGCGGCCGCTGACCGGAACCTGTTTGCGAATGGCGTAGAAGGTGGTGCCGACGGCGCGACCCAGCTCGTCTTCACGAGTGCCGGGGAGGATGTCCACCTGCGTGCGCTGCTCCGGCGTCAGGCGGTCGTAGACCTCCTGCGCCGTGGCGCCCGTGCCGCCTTCCGCGATGCGGAACTGCAGCTGCGCGGTGGTCTTGATGATGTCTTTGACGCGGGCCGGATCGTCGACGCCCGGCAGCTGGATGACGATGCGATCTTCGCCTTCCGGAACGATGATCGGCTCGGTCACGCCGAGGGCGTTGACGCGGCGATCGATCGCCTCGCGCGCCTGCTCGACCGTGTCGTGCTGCAACGTGGTGATGGCCTGCGGCTTCATGTGAAAGCGCAGCCCGCCGTTCGCGGCAGCGATGTCGTAGTTGCCGAGGAAGTCGCGTCCGACGCGCTCGTATTCACCGGTCGAAACGCCGGCAGGCGGCGTCGCAATGAAGGTCGCGTCATCGACGCGGCGCACGGCCGGCGCCGGCAGGTTGTTCTTCGTCGCCTGGCTCTTGAGGAGCTCCATGGCCTGATCGGTCTCCAGGCGCGTCGCCTCGTTCACATTGACCTTCATGACGAGGTGAATGCCGCCTTTGAGATCGAGGCCGCGGCGGATCGGCTCGGGGTTGTTCGTCGTGGGGATGATGGCGACGGTAAACACCACCAGCACCGCGAGAATCAACACCACTTTCCACAGCACGTTTCTGTTCAAGATTTCCTCCGGACCTGACAACAGCGCGCTACTCGGCATCGCCGGCAACGAGGCCGGTGACCGAGGAGCGAGCTACCTTGACTTTGACGTTTTCGGCGATTTTCAGGTAGACGACGTCCGCCTCAACACCCTGAACCACGCCGTAAATCCCGCCTGAGGTGACCACGCGATCACCCTTCTTCAGCGAGCTGATCATCTCCTGCTGCTGCCGCCGCTGCTTGTTCGCCGGCGCAATCACGAGAAAGTAAAAAACGAGACCGATGGCCACGATCGGCAGGACGTTCACCAGGAACGTCGCGGTGCCGCCGGTGCTTTGGAGCAGAGCTAGCGCATTCATTCTTTTTTTCTCTTTGGGTGCCGCGACTCTTAAGCGTCCTTCTCGCCGCCTGCGACCCTACTCTCGCGTTCGACGGCAAGGAAAGCTTCGCGGAAAGCCCCGAAGGAATTGGACGCAATAGCCTGCCGGATCGCCCGCATCAAGTCAAGGTAGAACGAGACGTTGTGGATCGTGTTGTACACCGCGGCGGCAATCTCATCGTTCGTGTGGAGATGCCGCAGATAGGCGCGCGAGACCGTGCGGCACGTGACGCACGAGCACTTCGGATCGAGCGGACGCTCGTCGGTCGCGTACTTTGCGTTCTTGATCGCGACCTTCCCTTCGCTCGTGAAAATCGAGCCGTTGCGCGCGTTGCGCGTCGGCATCACGCAATCGAACATGTCGATGCCCGCCGCCACGCCATTCACCAGATCCTCGGGCGTTCCCACGCCCATCAGGTAGCGCGGCTTGTCTTTCGGCAGCAGCGGCGCGGTGAAGTTCACCACGTCCAGCATTTCCGCTTTCGGCTCACCGACAGAGACACCGCCGATCGCCACGCCATCGAAATCCATCGACGAGATTTCTTCCGCGCTCGCTTTGCGCAGGTCGTGATGAATGCCGCCCTGCACGATGCCGAACAGCGCCGAGGTGCGACGCGCCGCGAGCGAGCGTTTGGCCCAGCGATGCGTGAGCTGCATCGACTTTTCGACTTCCGCGTGCGAGAGCCCGTACGCGGGACATTCGTCGAAGGCCATGGCGATGTCCACGCCCATCCGCGTTTGGATGCCGACGGAGCCTTCGGGCGTCAGAAAGTACGGCGCGCCGTCGATGTGGCTGCGGAACTCGACGCCTTCTTCACGGATCTTGCGGATCGACGCGAGCGAGAAGAGCTGGAAGCCGCCGGAGTCGGTGAGCACCGCGCCGTTCCAACCCATGAATTTATGCACGCCGCCGAGCTGCTCGACGATGTCGACGCCCGGCCGCAGCATGAGGTGATAGGTGTTGTTGAGGATGATCTCCGGACCGAGCTGCGCGAGTTGGTCGGTCGTCAATCCTTTCACCGACGCGCGCGTGCCCACCGGCATGAAGACCGGCGTTTCGATCGTGCCGTGCGGCACCGTCACGCGCCCGCGGCGCGCGGCGCCGTCGGTGTGCAGCAGTTCGAAGGAAAGACGTTGCATTTACGGCTCTGTCATCCCGAGCGTAGCGAGGGACCTGGGCGGGGGACGGCGCGCTGCAGTGGCTGGTTCGCGGCGCCGCCCGCCCTCACAGGTCCCTCGCTACGCTCGGGATGACATGTGGGCTCACTGAATCTTCATCTGCTCGACTTTGACGTTCGCCGGCAGCGCCAGCGCGAAGCGGCTCGCCGGCACGGCTTCGTTCACCTTGATGTTGGTGAACTCGTAGCGCGTGATGTCGCCGTCGCCTTCGACGTATTCGATCTTGTTGGTGAGGTACGACTTCTTGTCGATCCAGATCTTGATGCGCTGCACGCGCTTCGAGACCGCTTTCGTCTTCGGCTTCAGATCGAGCGCGTACGACGGCGCTTTCGGCGAATCGGTGAACGTGAAATCGAAGTAGCGCGCCAGCTCGTCGATCGCGCCCGACGCGCCCATGTACTTGAAGATGCGATCTTCGAAGCGCTTCACGTCGATGCGCTCGGCCTTCGCCAGATCGGGGTAGTACGTCGTCAGCGTGCCGCCGGCGATGACCATCTGCACCTTCTTCGGCGCGTCATACGACCAGAGCACGTTGTTCGGCTTCGAATAGACGAACGTGCCGCTCGAGACTTCCGGCTTGGCGAGCAGCGCCAGCTCTTTTTCCTGGCGGAAAGAGGCCTGCAGCGTGTTGGTGCTCTTCTGCTGCTCCTGGATCTTCTTGATCACCGATTGCAGCGTCACCGGCGCGCTGAACGCGGGGGCCGACAACGCGAGCGCGAGCGCAGACACAGCGGCCATGCGAAAGCTGGTTTTGAACATGGGCCCCGCAACGGCGCGTGAAAGCCTGAAAATTTCCCTTATACTGAGGTGACGTCCGAGGTTATTTATGAAAAAGATGCTTGTCGTGGCAGCCGTCGCGCTCCTCAGTCTTCCTGCGAGCGCGGCCATCCAGTACGAGTTCTTCCAGAAGAGCACGACCGAGGGAGACGCCGTCCCCTCGACTGACATGACGGCACGCGCTCTGGTGGACGGTTCGCGGACGCGCATCGACGTCGTGGGCGGCAACGTCTACCCGCCGGGCTGCTACATCATCACGGACGACGCGACCAAGCGCATGCTCTTCATCGACACGGTGAACAAGTCGTACACCGAGTTCAATGCAGCGAGCGCCGCGACGGCCATCGGCAGCAGCAACATCAAAATCGAGAACCGCAAGTCGGACGTGGTGAAGCTCGACGATCATCTGACCATCGCCGGACACACCACCGATCACTACCGCCTCACGCTGAGCTACGACATCACGGTGGTCTTCCGCAGCATGCCACTCAAGCAGAGTGTCCGCACGGTCGTCGACAAGTGGACCACCTCCGAGTTCGGCAAGCTCGGCGACGCGGGCATCGCCGGCAATCTCCACACGGGCAATAGCGAGATCGACGCGATCGTCGAGCTCGAGAACACGCGCATCCCCGGCTTCGCGTTGCGCCAGAACGTGTCCGTGACGACGATCGACAACACCACGCCGGTGCCGGGCTCGGAGCTCAAGTTCCCCGCCACGCGCGTCGTCAATCGCGAGCTGTGGGTGACGAAGATCCAGCAGACCGCCACAGACGCGAGCCAGTTCGTCCTGCCGGCCACTTACACCCGCGCCGACGCGCCCGAGCTCAAGCCGGCCGCGCAGGTGCTGGACATGAAGCCGGCGGGGAAGTGAGGGGGTTTAGCTGTTCAGCTGTTGAGCTATTCAGCTGTTCAGGCGGCGAGTGGGGTTGTTCACCGCCTGAATAGCTGAACGGCTGAATAGCTGAACAGCTTCGTCCCCCGTGTTATCCTCCGGCCCGAGCGTCACCGGTTCACCGCGTTCAACTCTCGAAGCTTCATGAAGATCCTGCGCGCCTTGGGCGAACGTTTGGGAGGGGTGGTCAGGCGGCCGCGGGCGTACGTCGCCATCGCGATCCCTGTCGCCATCCCGCTGTTCCTCGCCGCCGTCCGGAGCCAACCGGAATTCGGGGCCGTTGCCCCTGCCTCCGCCGTCATCTCGCCGCAGCTCCGCTACGACGCTCTTTCCGAGCCGCTCCGCAGCGATCTCCCGCAGCACTCCCTGATCCTCACTGTCGAAGCGAACGACACGCTCGATGGCGTGCTGCAGGCCGGCGGCCTCAATCGCATCGAAAGCAATCTGCTCACGCAGGAGCTCGGAAAATCGATCGACGTGCGGCGCCTCCGTCCCGGCCACATGCTCCGCTTCCATTACGACGAAAGCGGCCGCGTCGACTCCGTGCAAATGAAAGTGAACGGCTGGGGCGCGCTGAACGCACTGCGCGGCGACATCGGCTTCACCGTCGAGGCGCGACCCGGCACCGTGCGCGAGCTCGAGACCACGGTCGCAGCACGCATCGATTCATCGCTCTACGAAGCCGTGCGCGAAGCGGGTGAAGGTCCGCAGCTCGTGCAGCAACTCGTCGACGTCTTCCAGTGGGACATCGACTTCTTCGAACTGAACAAAGGCGACGAGTTCAGCCTGGTCGTGCGCAAGCGCTACGCAGGCGGCGATCTGGTCGGCTACGGCCCGATCGAAGCCGCGCGCTTCACGCACAAAGGAACGATGTACGAGGCGTTCCGCCACGAGTCCGCGGACGGCCGCGCCGGTTACTACGCGCACACCGGCCGCCCGCTGCGCAAACAGTTCCTCCGCGCGCCGCTGAAGTTCACGCACATCACCTCCGGCTTTTCCAAACGCCGCTTCCATCCCGTGCTCAAGTACTTCCGTCCGCACCACGGTGTCGATTACGGCGCGCCCGTCGGTACGCCGGTGATGACGACGGCCGACGGCGTGGTGATGGAAGCGCACTACAAAGGCGGCGAAGGCAACTTCGTCCGCATCCGCCACACCTCACGCATCGAAACGTCCTACCTCCACCTCTCGCGCTTCGCGAAAGGGATCAAGCCCGGCGCGAAGGTGACGCAGGGCGATGTGATCGGCTACGTCGGCATGACGGGGCTGGCCACGGGGCCGCATCTCGACTATCGCGTGTCCGACGGCGGCACCTGGCTCGACCCACTCACGCTCAAATCGATCACGCCCGATCCCCTCGGCGGCGACTCGCTGCGGCGCTTCCGCGTACGCGTCGTGGCGCTGCTGCCGCGTCTGGCGCAAGCGCCTCCGGAAGCCGTCGCGCAGAATCGCGCGCCGCGCCGGGCACTTTTCTAGCAAAATCGGGCTCCCACATATGAAAAAGGTTATCGTCCGCGCGCCGGTTCGCGCCGATCTTGCCGGTGGTACTCTCGACCTCTGGCCGCTGTATCTCTTCCACCCCGGCTCGCGCACGGTCAATGTCGCGATCTCGTTCTACGCCGAATCCGAAGTCGTGGAGAGCGGCGACGGCGCGATCGAGATTCATCTCACCGACCAGCAATACCGGCAGCGGTATGAATCGATGCAGGAGCTGGCCGCCGATCCGAAAGCGGCGCTGCTGCATCGCGCCATCGAGCATTTCAAGCTCTCCGGCATCCGCGTCACCACGCGCACCGACGCGCCGCGCGGCTCCGGCCTGGGCGGCTCTTCCGCGCTGAGCATCACGCTGGTGCGCGCTCTCTCCGAGATCGCCGGCGATCCAGTCGAAGGCGAGGACCTGATCCACCTCGTCCGCGATCTCGAAACGCGCCTCCTCGGTGTCCCCGCCGGCATCCAGGATTACTACCCGCCCGTCTTCGGCGGCCTCGGCTCGCTGCATCTCAATCCAGGCCGCCCCATGCGTCACGCTCTCCAACTCCCCGTACAGGATCTCGGCGCGCACATGCTGATGCACTACACCGGCATCGCGCATTTCTCCGGCACGAACAATTGGGAGATGTACAAGCGCCACATCGACGGCAAGAAGAAAGTGCAGAAGGGCCTCGAGCGCATCGCGGAAATCTCGATCGAGATGGAGCGCGCACTCGACTCCGGCAATCTCGAAGCCGCAGGCACCGCGCTGCAGCACGAATGGGACGCACGCAAGGCGCTGATCGACGGCATCTCGACGCCGGAGATCGATGCGGCGATCGATGCGGCCAAAGGCGCGGGCGCGTGGGCCGGCAAAGTGTGCGGCGCAGGCGGCGGCGGTTGCATCGTGTTCCTCTTCCCGCCCGATCGCCGCGAAGCGATCGTGAAGGCTCTGGCCACTGTTCCCGGTCGCGTGCTCGACGTCGCGCCGGTGCAGCACGGCATGAGCGTCGATCTCGGCACCGACTCGCATTCACCATCCGCATTCGCACGCGGCGGCCGCTTGCACGCGCGCCGCGCGATGGCCGATGTCGAACAGCTTTACGTCTACGGCGGCAGCGGCGATTACAAACCGTTTCTCTACGCGGAAGGCGTGGTGACGCACAGCGAATCGCGCAGCGGCGTGCATCACAGCGTCGTGCGCTCGTACGTCGCGCCGATCGCGCCGAACGACGGCTCGGTGCTGTGGCATCAAGCGTCGCCGATCGATGCGGAGAAGCTCGACATCCGCGCGGTGCCCGATGCGTCGCATCGCATGGCCATCTCCATCAGCCCCGAAGCGCTCGTGCAGGCCGCGACACACTCGCGCGATGCGTTCCGCCAGTTTCTCGGCGAGAACGAGCGCCTGCAGCTCTTCCACAACGCGAACTTCGGACTTTGGTCCGAGCCGAACGAGCCGCGCGACGCTTTCATCGCGCGCTGCATGGAAGAAGCGAACCGCCGCCTCGACGATCAGACGGAGCGGCTGGAGAGCACCTTCCGCCGCCGCATCGACCAGCTGCGCGAAAAATCGGAGCGCGAAGACCGCGAGCGCGAAGACAGCGAAGAAGGCCTGCACGACGAAAAGCGCCAGGACGTGAACGTGGCCTGGGGCCAGACGCTCTACAACATCACCAGCGGCCGCCCCACCGCCGCCGTCGCCGACTCCGGTGTCTCCGTGCGCGAATTCGACTACCGCGAAAACATCGCACAGATCCAACGCGCCTGGGACCGCGAGCTCGACTCCCTGCGCGACGAACTGACCTCCAAAGCGCGCTCGGTGGAAGAAGTCTCCATCACCCCCACCGAGAAAAACATCGAAGTGACGAAGTACCTGATCCTCTGGGCCGCCGCCCTCCCGTAGGCGCGGCGCCCGGAATTCTCACTGCCGTCAAACGTTAGCCAACCGCACGCGTGATACGATCGCGCGCCGAGTCGGGCAGTAGCGCAGCCTGGTAGCGTACCTGAATGGGGTTCAGGTGGTCGGGGGTTCAAATCCCCCCTGCCCGACCAAAATAACTACCCCACCCACAACAACTTGAGTAACCCACCCATCGGCGAGAAACGCCCGAGTGGTGGTCATGTGTCTAGTGCGGCGTCTAGTTCGCCGCCGCCCGATGCTGACGCGGCTGCGCCGACGCATTCCGATTCTCCGCCGCTCGCACCCGCGACGATGGACGCGGAGGGACGGCATGCACGACGAACTCATCTCCCGGGCGGCACTGGCGACGCGGCTCCAGGTCCGGCCGGCGACCATCGCGAAGTGGACGCGGCTCGGCTGGTTTCCGGAGCCGACGCAGTGGATCTCGGATCGCGTGATCCTCTACGAACGCGCCGCCGTGGAGGCCGCGCTCAGGAGCCGCGCGCTGCGGCGGACCCAGCGGAGCATGCCGCCACGGATCACGGCGTGACCGCTATCCGGGGACGGTCGGCGCGGAGTGCCGCCAACCATATGCCCGGCTTCTCGTACGATCCGCGAACGAAGACGGCCCACTTCGACGTCTACGTGGACGGCGGCAAGGGGCGCGTGCGTCGCCGCCGGACCGTCCCCGCGCTGAATGCGCAGGACGCGAAGCGCCTGTGGGCCGCTTTCTGCGACGAGGTAAACGGCGAGAACGCGAAGTCGGCCGATACGCGCGGCCTCACCTTCGGCGCGTTCTTCGAGCGCCACTTCGAGGAGGTCTGCGAGGATCTCGCACCGAAGACGAAGCGCGACTACGCGCTCATCGTGCGGACGGTGCTCCTCAAGCCCTTCGGCACCACGCCCATGAGCGAGATTCGCGCGCGCGACGTCAACGCCGTTGCCGTGAGACTGAAGAAGGAGGGTCGGGCCGGCGCGACCGTGAACGGCTACATCGCGGTGCTCCTCGTCCTCCTTCGGAAAGCCGTCGAGCATGATTTCCTCGACGAGTACCCGCTCCGAAAAAAGGTCATCCGCTACAAGGTCAACAAGCCCGAGAACGAGTTGTCGGACGACGAGCGGCTGCACTTCCTGGCCGCCTTCGACGATGAAGCAGCGTTTCGTGCGCGCATCGGCGCCACGCGTTCGACCGGCACGACCGCGATGAGCACGCGGTTCCACTCCGAACGGCGCTTTGGTGGCGGGAGGAACCCTGCGAGCGACGCCACGGGCGCGCTGTTCCGCCGATTCCAGTTCACGCGCCCCTTCTTCGAGGTCGCGCTCGAGAGCGGCCTCCGGCTCTCCGACCTGCGCGCGCTCACGTGGAACCAGCTCGACTTCGAGCGCGGCTTTATCTTCGTCGTCACGAAGAAGACGAAGACGCCGACCGCGATCCCGATGAGCGACCCCTGCCGGGCTGCGATCGATCTATGCCGCCGCCGCGCGCGATTCGCCGAGCTGGTGTTTGTCGACGAGATCGGCGCGCCGCTGTCGCTCACGCGCATTCGCCGGGCATTCGCGATCGCGAAGGCCCTCGCCGGCATCACGCGAACGGTGCGCATCCACGATCTGCGGCATACGTTCGGCAGCCGGCTTGCCACCGAAGGAGTGGAATTACTCACGATCTCGCGCGTCATGGCGCATAAGGACATCGCCACGACGCAGCGGTACGCGCGGCTCCAGTTGCGTGCGTTCGAGCGCGTGCGCGACGCGCTGAACGGCGGGCCAAAAACCGGGACGAGTGAGGCAACCAGCCCGACGGGTAGGTAAACGCGCCTGTCGGGCACTCCCATGGATAGGAGGCACCATGGCAACGAAGACGCGAACGCCAGTCGAGAAATCCCCGATGACCGCGAAACGAAGCAGCAGCCGAGCTGTCGCCACCGCCGCACCGCTCGTCAACTGTCGGCGTGGTCAACCGATGCTATCGCCGCAGTGCGAGGAACAGCGGCTCCCATCGGCGCAACGGCCTCCAGCCAACCCCACTGCTCCCTATGATCTCGACGGAGCGCAAGTGGAGCCGGAAGCTGGGTGGTGGAGTCTTCGCGGGAAAAAGCCACTTCCCCACGTCGTCGAAATCGGAGACGTTCGCGATCTCGTCGAAAAGGAAGCGAGTCCCTTCTACGTGCCGCCATTCCCCACGACGCGCGAGTTTCTGGAGTGGGAGATCCGGGAGCTCGTTGCGCTCGCGCGAGCACGCGACCGCGCCGCGGCGACGAGCGGCACGTTCAGCGAAGCACCACCCGCGAATGACCTGCCAGCCGCGTTCACCGATACCACGCGCGATCCGATCAGCGACTTCGCGCATCTCGATCCGCCACCGTTCGGTGCCATCTTCAACATCGGCTCGCGGCGCCAGCTCGTCATCGATAACATCAATCAGCAGCATCTGCGTCGCCGCCGCGACGGGACCGGCAGGATTCCGCCGGTCGTGACCACGGGCCGCCAGCTCGCGCGCCTGTTCGAGAGCGAAACCCCAGGGCTCGTCCATCGGAACGCGCTGAACTATCTGTTGTTCAACCGACCCGAGATTTCACCACCGCGGCAGGCGCGCATCTGGATGGCGCTCGATGTCGCAATCTACAGCGCGTTAAATGCCGCATGGCACTACAAGTGGGCGGACACAAAGGGCCGTGCATATCGCCAACGGCCGTACGAATACGATCGAGATCGAACGTTCCGCGTGTTGTTCGACGATCAGGTGGATGACTGCGGAGAGCTGAACCAATGCGCGCGCCGCACTCCGTGCCCGTCGCCGGGCACACCGCGGCATCCCGCCTATCCGTCCGGCCACAGCACGTTCAGTGCGGCAGCAAGTCGTCTCCTCGCCTACTTCTTTCCTGACGAAGAGGCGCAGCTGATGCGCCTCGCGAACAACATCGGGACCGCGCGCCTCTGGGCGGGCGTGCACTGGCGGACGGATCACGTCGCCGGACAGCGGATCGGGTTCGCGGTCGCCGAACTCGTGATTCAACAACTCCGCGACGATTGCATCTCAAGCCTGCAACAGAACATAGACGAACCGGAGGAAGTACCGGATCAGGCGCAGTTGGCGCGGCGCGCGAAGGCACGGCGAAAGGGAGAGGACTGCGTGCCCGAGCACGACGAACTGCCGACGCAGCGGCCGGACGCATTCCCGCCGTGTCCCGCAGATCGCAAATATCAAGTCTTCTGACGATCAATGATCGTCGGCCGAGGGCGATTAGAAAAGCAGGGCGGCGCATGCGCCGCCCTGTCATTCAGTGAAACTGCTCGATGAACGCCCCGAGCTTCGCGGTGGCGTTGAACGCCGGAATCGGATCGAGCTTCTTGAAGGCCGACGTGAAGGCGTTGGAGAGCGACCAGAGCGTGCGGGCCTTGAACTCCTCGTGCTCGGGCTCGAAGTACTGCTGGTGCACGACGCGTGCGAGGTGCTTCGCCGCGTCCAGGCCGTCCTCGATGAACGCGCGATAAATGATGAGCCGCGCGCGATCATCCGGCAGCTCGTAGCCACGCCACGCGTCCACCTGCCGCTGCATCGGCTCGAAATGCCGCTGCATCCGGTCGACGGCGAGCGCCATCACGTCCCGAATGTCTACGCGCGAGGTGTGCTTGCGCATGACTGGCGAGAAGTCGCCGTGGAAGGCGAGGTTGTCGCAGACGAAGACCTTGTAGCCGATGGTGAGGCCGAGCGAGCAGGACTTGTCGTGCGAGTTACGGACGCCGATCGCGAGCCGGATGCCCGAGCCCTCGACGTCGAGCGCGAGGACGCCGAACATGCGCGCGCCGTCCGGCGTCACCGCGTACTGGTCGCTCACGACGTTCAGGCGGCGGAAGCCGAGCGTCTCGATGAGCGCCTGGACGACCGTGGTGTGCGGGATCGGCTTGTGGGTGGAGGTCGCCTCGGGGGTCGGGTAGGTCGGAAGATCCTGGCGTCCGACGAGTGCGGCGCCTCGGTGGGCGATCAGCCCTTCGACAGCGGTCATGGGGTAAGTCCTTTCTTTCTGGCCTTCGGGCACCTGTCCGCCCGGTTGCCCTCAGAGGTAGCCGTGCGCGCGGAAGGACCAGGAACGTCCCGCCGCGAGCACGAGGTGGTCGTGGAATGTGAGGTCGACGAGCCGCGCCGCATCCGCCACTTGCGCGGTGAACCGCACGTCCTCGGCGGATGGCGAGAGCGCCCCGGAGGGGTGGTTGTGGTGGAGGATGAAGCCGGCGGCGGCGAACGCGAGCGCCGCGCAGAGGATCGGGACGACGGAGACGGCGGCACCCGTGAGCGTGCCGACGAAGAGCTCCCGCTCGCCGACCACCCGATCGCGCGCGTCCAAGAGCACGATGCCGAGATGCTCCTGGACTGCGAACGCGGTGCGCGCCGCGAGGGCGCGTCCGAGCACCTCGACGTCGACCGCGCCTGCGGCCGGATCAGGGAACGCGGCGTGGGCGCGGCGGGTGAGCTCGACAGCGGCACGCAGGCGCCGCGTCACGTGGTGCGGGAGGTTGCCGCCGTCGATAGCGGTACGAACGAGCGGCAGCAGGCCGTCGCGGAGGAGCCGCCGCGCGCTCGGGATGCTCGGCCGACCACTCCGCGATTCCACGAGGATGGCGAGGAGCTCCGCGTCCGAGAGCGCGACGGGTTCGGGGGGTGTCGACGCACACGAGTGCGCGCGCGGATGAAGTGCGGTGAAGAGGAACGACGGTCATGCGGACGGCTCATGCGGGTGACTACGCCGCGGGTGCCGCCTCCTTCGGTGCGAAGTCGGCACGGACGCGCCGCTCGATCTTCCGTGCGTCCACGCCCGCGAGCGCGTAGCTCTCGCGGACGAGCGCCTTCTTCGCGGCGTTGCCGTGCGGTCCGGTCCAGGGCGCGATGAGGCAGTCGAGCACGAACGCGCGCTTCTGCACGTCGGACATGGCCGCGAGGAGCGTGTGGGCGATCCGGATGCGGTCCTTCTGGAGCTCACCGCGCGTGCTCTCGTAGCCGTGGCGCGGGAGCACGTCGTCCAGCTGCCACGACCGCTCCTCCACGACGATCCGTGCGAAGAGATCGAGGAAGTCGGCCGCAGGGATCTTCGCGCTCGTGATCGCCTCCGCGAAGGCAGCGCCGGTGCGCTCGCGCACGGTCCGGTCGACGCGCTGGCGGAGCCGCTCGGCGCGGCGCGCCGGATCCGGCGCAGGCTTCCGCTCGGCGAACGCGTGGCCGCTCGCGCGCAGGGCCGCCGCCAAGAGCTGCTTCGGATAGAGCCGCCGCAGGCGCCCGTCCACGTACGCGACCACCGTGCGGTCCTGCTGCGCGGCGGCGAGCAGCTGCTCGTACGTGCGGTGCTTCGGATCATCGGGGCAGGGCCAGGCGAGGTCGACGAAGGCGTCGCCTACGTGGCCCGTCCCGTACGGGAACGCGGTCCGGAGCTCCTCGGGCGTGATGAGGACCGTGGTGCCGGCGTCGCGGAGGCGCTGCAGGTGCGCCTGCACCTTGGCGCGGAAGTCGACGAGGTTCGTGCAGACGTCCTTGCCGCGGATGTCGGGGAAGAGCTCGCGGGCGTTCCCGGTGCGGTGCGGGCAGCGCGCGCAGGCGCCGAGCGGTGAGAGCGTCGGGTCCACGGGATCGAACGGGGCCGCCGCGATGACGGCCGTGAATTCCGCCTCCACGAGCTTCTTCGCGACGGCGTACGGCACCACGCCCTGGACGCGCTTGCTGCTGGCGCCACCCGTATCGTGCGTCGTGAGCATGCGGCGGAGCGCCTGCTCCTGGAGCTCCGCGTCGGGGATGCGGCCGAGGAGCTCCGCGTGTCCGACCGGCAGCACGCCGGCCGCGAGGGCCGCTTGGACGGGCTCGGCCAGGCTGATGAGCGTGAGGCGCCGCGCGATTGTGGTTGGATCGCGGCCGAGGAGCCGCGCGGCGTGGCGGATGGTGCGACCCTCGACCGCGAGGAACTCGGCGTACGCGCGCGCCTCGTCGAGGGGGCTCAGGTCCTCACGCTGTCCGTTCTCCACGAGCTGGAGGAGGCGCACGGCGTCGTCGGTCAGCTCTCGGACGATGGCGGGCACGGCGAGCACCTCCGCGAGGCGCGCTGCGCGCACGCGGCGGTGGCCGGCCACGAGCTCGTACGTCGGCGGGTAGGTCTCAGGGACCACCTTCCGGACGATGACCGGCTGTATGACGCCCACCTCCGTGATGTTCGCGGCGAGCTCGCGGAGCGCC
>DASSMK010000053.1:0-29518 GCA_035688915.1 Thermoanaerobaculia bacterium | reverse complement strand
GTTGCCGCCGGCCGAGAACTGCACGATCGTCGTTTCGGTCTCGGCATCGGTTTTCGGCTCGACGTGCTCGAAGCCGTTGGCCACGAGCGCGCGCGTGAGCGACTGCACCTTGTCCGGATCGTGCAGCGCCGTGCGGTCGCTGAAGCCTTCCGCGAAGAGGACGTCGAGCGCTTCGCCCGGCATGCCGCGCGACTGCAGCTTCTTCGCGTGCGAGCGGTACTCCTCCATCCGCTGCAACATCGTCACCAGCGTTTCGCCGTTGAGCGTGCCGCCGGCCTGCGGCGTCACCTGGACGCTCGCGGCGATGCGGTTGAGCAGGAAACGCGACTTCTCCAGCTCGTCCTTCAGGTACGTGTCTTTCTTCCCCTGCGAGACTTTGAAGAGCGGCGGCTGCGCGATGAAGAGATGTCCGCGATCGATCACCTCGCGCATGTAGCGGAAGAAGAACGTGAGGATCAGCGTGCGGATGTGCGAGCCGTCGACGTCGGCGTCCGTCATGATGATGATCTTGTGGTAGCGGAGCTTGGCGACGTCGAAGTCGCCGGCGCCGATGCCCGTGCCGAGGGCCGTGATCATCAGCCGGATTTCCTCGGAGGAGAGCATCTTGTCGAGGCGTGCGCGCTCGACGTTGAGGATCTTGCCTTTGAGCGGCAGCACCGCCTGGAAACGGCGGTCGCGGCCCTGCTTCGCGGAGCCGCCTGCCGAATCTCCCTCGACGAAGTAAATCTCGCAGAAACGGGGATCGCGCTCCTGGCAGTCGGCGAGCTTGCCCGGCAGTGACGCCGAATCGAGCGCCCCTTTGCGGCGCGTCAGGTCGCGCGCCTTGCGTGCCGCTTCGCGTGCACGCGCGGCTTCGACGACCTTGTCGACGATGCGTCGGACTTCGCGCGGATTCTCTTCCAGGAACTCGCCGAGGCGCGCGCCGACCACCTGCTCCACCCACGTCTTCACATGCGAGGAGACGAGCTTGTCTTTCGTCTGCGACGAGAACTTCGGGTCGCGGACCTTCACGCTGATCACGGCGGCGAGCCCTTCGCGGATGTCGTCGCCTTCGAGCGAGAGTTTCAGCTTCTGCAGGATGCCCGACTCCTCGACGTACTTGTTCATGGTGCGCGTCAGCGCGCCTTTGAAGCCGACGAGGTGCGTGCCGCCGTCGAGGTTCTTGATCGTGTTCGTGAAGCAGAAGATGTTCTCGGAGTAGCCCTCGTTCCACTGCAGCGCGATCTCGACCGCTTCGCCATCGACTTCATCGCGGATGAAGATCGGCTCCTCGTGGAGCGGAGTCTTGTTCTTGTTCAGGTCGCGCACGAACGAGACGATGCCGCCCTCGTAGCGGAACTCGTGATGCTTCTCGGTGCGGTCGTCGCGAATCTCGATGTGGACGCCGGAGTTGAGAAACGCCAGCTCGCGCAACCGCTGCGTGAGCGTGTCGTAGTTCATCTCCGTGACCGAGAAGATCGTCGGATCGGCTTTGAAGGTCACGCGCGTACCGCGCTTCGCCGTCTTCTCGCCGCGCTCGATCGGAGCAACGGGAACGCCGCCCTCGTAGCGCTGGCGCCAGACGTTGCCGTCGCGATGAATCTCCAGCTCGAGCCACTCGGAGAGGAAGTTGACGACTGAAACGCCGACGCCGTGCAGACCGCCGGAGACTTTGTACGAGTTGTTGTCGAACTTACCGCCGGCGTGCAGCTCCGTCATGATGACTTCCGCCGCGGAACGCCCTTCTTCTTTGTGGATGTCGACCGGGATGCCGCGGCCGTTGTCCTGCACGGTCACGGAGTTGTCGAGGTGGATCGTGACCTGGACGGCATCGGCGTATCCGGCCAGCGCTTCGTCAATGGCGTTATCGACGACCTCATAGACCATGTGATGCAGGCCGCTGATGTCATCGGTGTCGCCGATGTACATGCCGGGGCGCTTGCGCACCGCATCGAGCCCTTTGAGGACTTTGATGTCTTCTGCTGTGTAGTTCTCTGCCATCGAATTCGTGTTTCCTGCGCGGTCCTGACTGGGTTATCCGCGGGTGAGCGGGCGCCCTCACGGCGGCCGAAAAAGCGCGGGTTTTTTACCGGGATTTAGAACGCTTAATTGTAGCCGAAATATTGCGTCGTCAGGCGAAATCGCGCGTGGTCGTAACTCGCCCGTTTTCAACATTTAGGCGGCGGTGCGGACCGGCCTCCAGAACCTGCAGAAACGCCTCCTTGGCAGAGGTGGCGAAGACCTGCGTCGAAATGGGCAATTTCCGCAGCAGATCCTGGAGAATGTCGAGGTCGAGCTCGGCGTCGACGTCGTCCAGGAGGAAGATGGCGGCCTCGTCGTGACGGCGGCGGAAAAGCTCGAGTTTCGCGAACTTGAGGAAGAGCACGATCATCTTCTGCTCGCCGCCGGAAAGGACTTCCGCCGCAGGCCGGCCGTCGATCGTGAAATCGACGAGATCGCGCTGCGGTCCGACCAGCGACATGCGCGCGCGGATCTCGTGACGGCGATGCTCCGCAAGCCGATCGGTGGTGTTCGGCTTGTACTCGAGCTCCACGTTCGCGACGTGATAGCCGTGCAGCGCGACGATCTCGCGGAAGAGCGCTGCAAGCTCGCGCGCGTACGCAGCACGCGCCTTGTGCACCACCGCTGCGGCGGCGATCAGCTCTTCGTCCCACGCGTCGAGCGTCGCCGGCGCCTCGCGGTGCGCGCCAACTTCGTGCAGCAGCGCATTGCGTTGCCGCAGCACGCGTGTGTAGCGCGTGAGCTGCTCGAGGTAGCCGGGATTGACGCTGGCCACTCCGCGATCGAGAAAACGCCGCCGCTCTTCCGGCGCGCCGCGAATGATGTCCAACCGCGCGGACGAGTAGGCGAACACGCTCATCTCGTTGAGGTAAGCGGGGAGCGTGACCTTTTCGCCGTTGACCATCAGCACGCGGCGTTTCGATTCGCCGCTTTCCAGCCCGACGGAGAGCGTTTTTTCGATTCCGTGGCGCTGCAAGCCGCCGCTCACGAAAACGCTGTTTTGCGCGAAACGAAAAACGCTGGCGACGCGCGACGTGCGAAACGATTTCGTCGTCGCGAGAAAGTAGATCGCTTCGAGGAGATTTGTCTTCCCCTGGCCGTTCTTGCCGACCAGGAGATTGACCGTGGGATGGAGCTCGGTTTCCGCCGCGGCGAGATTGCGAAAATTCTGCGTCGTGAGGCGGGTGAGAATCACATCGCTTACGCCAATCGCATCGGCATCACGACGTAGAGGTAGTCGTACGGCAGGTCCTCACCCGTCGATGCCGGCTTGCCGATGCACTGCGAGTTCTCGTCCTTCAACTCGAGCGAGACGCTCGGCGTGTCGGTGGCGCTCAGAAAATCCATCACGTACGCGGCGTTCAATCCGACGAAGAACGGCTGGCCGGCGTAGTCGATGGGAACGGTCTCGCGCGCATCGCCGAGCTCCGGATTCGTCGACGACACGGTGAGCTTGCCCGGCGCGAAATCAAAACGGACTGCTCGCGTGCGCTCATTCGCGACGAGCGAAATGCGCTTGATGGTCGAGAGCAAACGCTCGCGATCGACCATCACGCGGCGGTCGTTGTCGCGCGCGATGACTTCCATGTAGTTCGGAAAGTTCACGTCGATCATGCGCGCCAGGAGGCGGCGATCGCCCGCTTCGAAGAAGAGCTGGTTGTCGGAGACGCCGAAGCGCACCGCGTTTTCTTCGCCGCCTTCGAGACGCGTAATCTCGTCGAGCGCTTTGCGCGGAATGAGAATCGTGAGGTCGTTGCCTTTTTTCCCTTTGCCGGTGATGGCGGAAGGGAAATTGATCAGCGCCATGCGGTGACCGTCGGTGGCGACCATCTCCAGTTTGTTCGGCTGCACTTTCAGCAGCGCGCCGTTCAGCTGGAAACGCGTCTCTTCATGCGTGATGGCGAACTTCACTTTGCCGACCATGGTCTTCAGCTCGTCGAGCGGGATGGTGTACGCATCGGCCACATTGACGCTCGGCAGGGTCGGGTAATCCTCTGCGGGGAGGCCGAGGAGACGGAACTTGGCGGTGCCGGACTCGATGAGCATCGAGTTGTTTTCCTGCAGCGTGAAGTGCACGTCTTCGTCGGGGAGCGAGCGCACGACGTCGAAGAGACGCTTCGCTTCGATGGTCACGCCGCCGGGCGTGGTGACGCGGGCGGCGCAGGAGCTGAGGATCGTGACGTCGAGATCGGTGGCCGCGATCTGCAGCCTGCCGTCAGCTGCTTTGAGCAGAACGTTCGACAAGATGGGAATCGTCGATCGCTTCTCGACGACGCCCTGGCAGAGCTGCAACTCTTTTTGCAGATCAGCTTTTCCGACGGTCAGCTCCATGTGGCCTCTTCCTTCAAGATGATTCTTTTTTCTTCTTAGGGGTAGTAGCAGTAGGCACTGCGGATATCGCGAGGACGCGATGTAAAGGTTTCAAAAGTATAGCAGTCTTCGCGATCCCGCCCTGCGAGTTTCACTGCGGAAATCGAGGGCCGTTTTCCGCACGAATCCGCAGATTTCGTGGTGCGCTCGATGGCACCGAAAAGCATTCACATCTATTCAGCAGGCGAATCCGCAGACGCTGCGGAAATCGCTATCGGAACTGTTTGGTCAGATTCTCGATCGTGTTCGCGAGCTGTTGATCGGATTCCATCAGCTCTTCGATGCGCTGCACCGAGTACATGACCGTGGAGTGATGTTTGTTGTTGAACAGCTTCCCGATCTCCGGATAGGAGATGTCCGTCAGCTGCTTGCACATGTACATCGCCACCTGCCGCGGGAAGGCGATGGTCTTGGCGTTGCTCTTCGACTTGATGTCGCCGACCTTGAGACCGTAGTGCGCCGCGACGACGCGCAGGATCTCGGTGGCGGTGATCGGCTTGTTCTCTTTCGAAAGAACGTCGTGCAGCGCCTCGCGCGTGAGATCGATGTTGATGTTCCGCTTGCCCGCGAGCTGCGCGTACATCTCCACGCGATTGAGGTGTCCTTCGAGCTCGCGGATGTTCGAGCGCACGCGCTCGGCGATGAAGAGCGCCACTTCCTGCGGCAGGTCGACCTTCTTCTCTTCCGCCTTCTTCCTGAGGATGGCCACTTTCGTTTCGAGATCGGGCGGCTGGATGTCTGCCGTCAGTCCCCATTCGAATCGCGAGCGAAGGCGATCCTCTAATGTGGGGATCTCTTTCGGCGGACGATCGGACGTGAAGACGATCTGCTTCTGCGCTTCGTAGAGCGCGTTGAACGTGTGGAAGAACTCTTCCTGCGTGCGCTCCTTGCCGGCGATGAACTGAATGTCGTCGAGGAGAAGCGCGTCGACCGAGCGGTAGCGGTCGCGGAACGGCTGCATGCGGTCGTAACGGATCGAGCTGATCAGTTCCGTCACGAACGTGTCCGCCGACATGTAGACCACCTTCATGGAAGGACGGTCATTCCGCAGCTGCTGGCCGATGGCCTGAATCAAGTGAGTCTTGCCGAGGCCGGCGCCACCATAGATGAAGAGGGGGTTGAACGAGCCGCTCGGATTTTCGGCGATCGATTTCGACGCGGCGTAAGCCAGTTGATTCGAATTGCCGATGACGAACGTGTCGAACTTGTAGCGCGGGTTGAAGACCGCAGTCGGCAGATCCGCAATCGGCGGCGCGGTGACGACCTGCGGCAGATCGTCCAGCGAGCGATTCGGAACGACGAAATGGACCTGCACGCGCTCGGGCGAAAGTTCGTTCAGCAGGCCGCGGATCTGGGCGCCATAGCGCTCGCGGATCTCATCGACGTACCGCTGAGACGGCACGTCAATGTCGATCGTGTCTCCATGTTGGGAGAGAAAACGCGTCGGAGCGAGCCAGGTGTCATACTCCGTCCTGTCAACGACTTGCTCGATCCGTGCGAGGACTTGGCTCCAGACGTTCATGGGGGATCAGAGGGCCGCTATCTTGTTGAGAATCCACAGCTTTTCCACATCTGTGGAAATCGTGGGCCTGGTCAAGGGCCAGCGAGTCTAGCACAGGGGTATGGGAGCGGGAAGCCTGCGAAAATGGCTCGCGGCAAAGTGGAATAAGGCTGAAGCAGGGTCACGTTTGCGCGCTCGGCCCGCGGAATCCGCGTTTGACCGCTTCGCGAGTGCCGACTATACTCACCGCTTTCTTTTCAGAGGGTTAGCTAAATGGCATCGAAGCGTACTTTTCAGCCGAACAATCGCCGTCGCAAGCGCACGCACGGCTTTCTCGTCCGGATGCGGACGAAAGACGGACAGGCCGTACTGTCGCGCCGCCGTCGCAAGGGCCGCAAGCGTCTCGCCGTCTAACGGCCCGAGACGCTAGTCGTTTCCCTGTGGATCGCCTTCGGTCCGAGGCGCTGGGGAAAGAGAAGAGACTCGCGAAACGTCGCGATTTTCTTCGCATTTACGAGACGGGCCGAAAGATCTTCTCCCGCTATTCGGTCGTCTTCTTCGCCGGCAACGAGTCGCCGCATTCGCGCATCGGCATCACCGTGACGAAGAAAGTCGGGAAAGCCAACGTCCGCAACCGTCTCAAGCGCTGGACGCGCGAAGTCTACCGGCGGCAGCGCGAGCCGCTCGGGATCGACGCGAGAGCGCTGGACGTGGTCGTCAATGTGAAGCCGAACGCCGCAGATGCCACGTTTCGCGAGTTCAGCGATGACCTCGCGCGCCTCTTCGTGCGCCTGGTGCGGGAAACCGCGGACCGCGCACGATGAACCCCTTCCGCTCCGGCGCGCTGCTCCTTCTCCGCTTCTACAAGCGCTTCATCTCTCCGCTGCTGCCGCCGATGTGCCGTTTCGAGCCGACCTGCTCCGTGTATACGATGCAGGCCATCGAACGCCATGGCGTGATGCGCGGCAGCTGGCTCGGCATGCGCCGGCTCGCGCGCTGCCACCCGTTCAATCCTGGAGGTTGGGACCCCGTCCCTTGAAATGGAAAAGCGAATCTTTCTCGCGATCGTGATCTCCCTCGGCCTCTTATGGCTGTGGGCCGCCGTCGCACCGAAAATCTTTCCCGAGCTGGCGCGCAAGCCGGCGGCGGTGACGAAGACGACCACGTCGCCTTCGACGTCTTCGACCAAAACGACGACGACGTCCACGACCGGCATCGCGGCTCCGATCGCATCCACGCCGCCGCTCACTGCGTCAACGCCGGTCGCTGCGACGGCGGTGCAGCAGACGGTCGTCGACACGCCGGAGTTTCACGCGATCTTTTCCAACCGCGGCGCGCAGCTCGTCTCGTTCCATCTCAAAAAGTACAACCAGAAGGGGGCGAAGACGCCCGTCGAACTGGTGAAGACGCGCGACCCGCACCGCACCGACTATCCGTTCGCGATCGAATCGCGCGATGTGGCGCTCACGTCGCGTCTTAACTCCGCGCTGTACGCAGTGGATGAGCGGATCGAACGCGGCGCTCGCGTGATCGAGTATCGCTACGCCGCGCCGGATGGCGTGAGCGTCACGAAGACCTTCCGCTTATCGAAGCCGTTTCTCTTCGACTTTGCCGTGGCCATGCATCCGGCTACGCCGTATCGCATCACGATCGGTCCCGGCCTGCGCACGCTTTCGCCGGAAGAAGCGGATACGCGCGTTGTGCAGACAGGCAACGGCATCGTGCAGATCGACGGCCGGCTGAAAGTGATTCCGCGCGAGAAGGGCGATCGCTTTCGCACTTTCGACGCCGTCGATTTCGTCGGCATCGAAGACAACTACTTCATGTCCGTCCTTCGCCCGTCGCACGGAAATGGCGTGACGCTCCGTCGCGTGCTGTTCAAGGGACCCGCGAAAGATCAGCATCGCGAGGATCTCTACGCGTCGGTCAACGCGGCGAACGACGGCAGCGTCACCGGCGAAGCCTTCTTCGGCCCGAAAGAGACGAAGCTGCTCGACAGCTACGGCATGGGCTCGGCGCTGCAGTTCGGCTGGTTCGGCATCATCGGCCGCTTCTTCCTGAAGGCGCTGGTCTGGATCAATCAGGCCACGAAGAACTACGGCTTCGCGATCATCGTGCTGACGATCCTGATCAAAGTCGTGCTCTACCCGCTGCAGCACAAGAGCATCGTCTCGATGAAGAAGATGCAGAAGGCGCAGCCAAAGGTGGAGGCGATCAAAGCGAAGTACAAGAAGTCGCGCAGCGACGCCGAGCAACGGCAGAAGATGAACGTGGAGATGATGCAGCTCTATCAAAAAGAGGGCATCAATCCGATGGCGGGCTGCCTGCCGATCGTGCTGCAGCTGCCGATTCTGTGGGGCTTTTACGGATTGCTCTCGCGCGCGATCGAGCTGCGCGGCGCGCCGTTCATCCTCTGGATTCACGATCTGTCGGACAAGGATCCGACGTACATCCTGCCGATCCTCATGACGGCCACGATGTTCATCCAGACGTACATCACGCCATCGACGGGCGATCCGAATCAGCGCCGCATGTTCCTGATCATGCCGGTGGTGATGGGCTTCCTCTTCAAAGACTTTCCGAGTGGTCTCGTGTTGTACTGGCTGGTGCAGAACATCTTGACGATCGTGCAGCAGTCGATCATGAATAGATGGTGGAAAGAACACCCCGCCGAAATTCAGAACGCGTAAGCCGGTGAACGAATGAGCCAGCGGTTCGAAGGTCGCAATCTCGAGGAAGCGCTTCAGCAGGCGTCGCAGACGCTCGGCGTGGAGCGGTGGCAAATGACGTATCACGTTCTGCTCGAGAAGCGCGGCTTCCTCGGCGGCATGAAACGCGTCGTGATCGAAGCGGATGTGAATGAAGCGGCCGCGCCGCCGCCTGCCGCTTCGGCGGCGGTTTCCGCTCCGGCATCAGGTCCGATTCTGGAGACGATTCCGTCCGCGCCGCCGGCGCGTCGTGAGTCGCGCGATCGCGGCGGACGTTCGCGCGGAGGCAACGGCGGTGGCGGCGGCGGTGGCGAGCGTCGCGGCGGTGGCAATCGCCGTCCGCGCCGTCACGACGATGAGCTGCAGCCGGGCGATTTCGAAGCCGCGTTCAACGTGGAGATTCCGGAGCAGGGCGCGGAGTCCGATGCCGCAAAGACCGTGCGGCTGTGGTGCGAGAACGTGATCAATCTCGCCGATCTCGATCTGACCGTGCGCACGGAAGAGAACGAAACGCAGATCATCCTGCGCCTCTTTGGCCGTGACGCCGCGCGTCTGACGGATCGTCACGGCGAACTGCTCGATGCGATTCAGGTGCTGGCGAACAAAGCGCTGACCGGACGCAAAGTCGAGAAAGAGATCGAGCTCGATACGCAGCAGTTCAAGGATCGACGCGCCGAGGAGCTGGGGCAGCGGGCGCGGGAGATTGCGGATCGCGTGCGTCGCGACAAGCGCGAGGAGCTGCTGCCGGCGATGACGCCGATCGAGCGGCGCATCGTGCACATGGCGTTGCGCGAGGATGCGGACGTGACGACCGAATCGCGCGGCGAAGGTTTCTACAAGCGCGTGGCGATCGTGCTTCGCAGCGCGGCCGGTTCGCAGGAGTCGTGAACGACACGATCGTCGCGCCGGCGACGCCGGTGGGGCGGAGCGCGCTGGCGATCGTGCGGATCGACGGCTCGCGCAGTACGGACATCCTGACTGCACTAACGAGGGCGGCACTGCCAGAAGTAAGGCATGCCGCCTTCGTTCGTCTACAGCAGGACGACGCGCCGCTGGACGAGTGCATCGCCATTCGCTACGCCGCACCGCACTCCTTCACCGGCAACGATCTGGTCGAGCTGACGCTGCACGGCAATCCTCTGCTCGTCCAGCGGGTGATCGAAGCGTGCGTCGCGTTGGGCGCGCGGATCGCGGAGCCGGGGGAGTTCACCGAGCGCGCGGTGCTGAACGGGAAGATGGACCTGGTGCAGGCGGAGTCGGTGGCCGACTTGATCAACGCGCGAACGGACCTGCAGGCGAAGCTGTCGCTGGCCAATCTGGACGGAACGCTCAGCCGGACCGCCGCATCGATTCGCGCGTCGCTGCTGCACGTGATCTCGCGCCTGGAAGCGGCTCTCGATTTCTCGGAGGAAGGCTACGAGTTCATCTCGCGAGCCGAAGCGGTCGAGGCGCTGGAGCGGGCAATCATGGAAACCGGCGAGCTGGCGGAGACGTACCGCCGCGGCCGCGCCACGACCGCCGGTCTCTCCGCCGTCATCCTCGGCCGCCCCAACGCCGGCAAGTCGACGCTGCTGAACCGGCTGGTCGGCAGCGAGCGAGCCATCGTCACGCCGATTCCGGGAACGACACGGGACATCGTGCGGGAAACGATCGAGATCGGCGGCCTGCCAGTGACGATCGCCGACACGGCCGGGCTGCGCGAGTCGGCGGATGTGGTGGAGGAGATCGGGGTCGCGCGCGCGCGCGAGGCGGCACGCAGCGCGGACGTCATTCTTTATCTGATCGACGGCGCGGCGGGCGAGACCGACGAAGATCGTGAAGAGCTTCGGCGCCTCGGCGAACTGCCCGGTGCGCTGCTGGTCGTCTTCACGAAGTCGGATCTCAGCGCGAGCGGCAACAGGATTCGGATCAGTGCGGCCACGGGAGAGGGGATTTCAACGCTGCTGTCCACGCTGGACACGCTGGTCCGCGATCGCTTTGCCGCGCCCGAATCTTCGGCAGTGCTGGTCAACGAACGCCAGCGGACGGCGGTCGTGGAGTGTTCGGCCGCTTTGGCTGACGCGCTTTCATCGCTCGAAGGCCATTTAGACGAGCAGATGGTGCTCGTTGACCTCTATCGCGCCGCGAACGCACTCGGCAGTCTGACCGGCGCGATTACGCGCGACGAAGTCCTCTCCGAGATCTTCGGAAAGTTTTGTATCGGCAAGTGATGTTCCACGTGGAACGTTGCACATGCTGCAGACCAAATCATGCGATGTCCTCGTAATCGGCGGCGGCCACGCCGGCGCCGAAGCAGCGCGTGTCTGCGCCCGTGGCGGTGCCGCGACGGCCATGCTCACCATGAGTCGCGACGCCATCGGCCGGATGTCTTGCAATCCCGCCATCGGTGGTTTGGCCAAGGGGAACCTGGTCAAAGAGATCGACGCTCTCGGCGGCTTGATGGGTGAGGCCACCGATCAGGCGGGGATCCAGTTCAAGATCCTCAACCGCTCCAAGGGTCCCGCGGTGCAGGGGCCGCGCGCGCAATGCGACCGCGATCTTTACGCCGAAGCGGTGCAGGGCATCCTGGCGGCGGAGCCGAATCTCACGATCGTGGAGAGCTCGGTCTCGTCGTTGATTCACGACGGTCGCCGCGTTTCTGGCGTCGTCCTGCAGGACGGTACTCGCCTCACGGCTCGCGCCGTCGTCATCACCACCGGCACGTTCCTCCGCGCGCTGATGCACTCCGGCGAGCAGAAGACCGTCGGCGGCCGCTTCGGCGAGCCGTCGGCCGAGACGCTGTCTGATTCGCTGGCCGCTCTCGGATTGAAGCTCGGCCGGCTGAAGACCGGAACACCGCCGCGCGTGGCCAGAGAATCGGTCGACTACACGAAGCTCGAAGAAGCTCCCGGCGACGCGCAGCCGCGGCCGTTCTCGATCCTCACGGACGCGCTTCCGCAGCCGCAGATTCTCTGCTGGCTCACGTACACCAGCGGCATCGCGCACGAACTAATTCGCGCGAATCTCCACCGCGCGCCGATGTACTCCGGCCAAATCCAGGCCGCCGGCCCGCGGTACTGCCCGTCCATCGAAGACAAAGTGGTGCGGTTCGCGGACAAAGACCGCCATCAGGTGTTCGTCGAGCCGGAAGGGCTTCAGCACCCCTGGCTCTACCTGAACGGGATTTCGACTTCGCTTCCTGCCGACGTGCAGGACGCGGTCGTCCGCTCGCTGCCTGGTTTCGAAAACGCCACCATCGCCCGCTACGGCTACGCGGTGGAGTACGACTTTGTGAATCCGCAGCAGCTCGAGCCCACTTTGCAGGTGCGCGGCGTGGAAGGTCTCTTCCTGGCGGGCCAGATCAACGGCACGTCCGGCTACGAGGAAGCGGCCGCGCAAGGGCTGCTGGCGGGGATGAACGCGCTGCAGTTCGTCCGCGGCGGCAAGCCAGTGATCCTGCGCCGCGACCAGGCCTACACGGGGGTCATGATCGACGATCTCGTCACCCTCGGCACCGAAGAGCCCTACCGGATGTTCACCTCGCGCGCCGAGCACCGTCTTTTGCTCGGCTGTGACTCCGTCTACGAACGCCTTTCTCCCGTCGCCGCCCGCCTCGGCGTTCTGGATTCGGAGCGCCAGCGCCGAATCGATGCCCGGATCGCACGCATGCGCGAGGCCGAAGAAGCGGGTGCGATCGACGTCCGTCCCGACCGCGAAACGGTGGCCTGGCTCTCGGAAGCGGCCATCGAGCTGACCGCGCAAAGCACGGTTGCGAAGCTGATGCAGCGCCCGAATCTCGACATCGATGTCCTGATTGCCGCCGCGGAACGCGCGCTGCCGCGCTTCGCACAGGCGTTCCGCGCTCTCAACGAAGAGGAACGCGAGGGTGTGATCAGCCGCATGCGCTACGCGGGCTATCTCGAGCGGCAGCAGCGCGAAGCGGCGAAGATGCTCGAAGACGAGGACCTGAAGATCCCACAGGAGATGTCGTACGCGCTGCCCGGCCTCTCGCGCGAGGTGGTCGAGAAGCTCAGCTTTGTCCGCCCCGCCTCGCTCGGGCAGGCCAGCCGGATCCCGGGCATCACGCCCGCAGCCGTAGCCATCGTGCGGATGCACCTGCGCCGAGGACGCGTGGCGTGAACGAGAGGCTGGCGCTCTACAAAGCGGAGCTGCTGAAGTGGAACGCCAAGGTCAATCTGATCGGGCCTGAGGCGAAAGCGAACCTGGACGAGCACATCGCGGAAGCCGTGAGCGCTGCCGAAATCCTCCGTCCGGAGGGGGAAGTGCTTGATTTCGGCTCCGGCGGCGGTCTCCCGGCCATCCCCATGGCCATACTCTCGCCGGCCGCCCGCTTCCATCTGGTGGAGGCGGACCAGAAAAAATGGGCCTTTTTGAAGCACATCGTGCGGGAGTGCGGATTGAACTCCCAGGTTTACGGTGATAGATTGTCGCGCCTTCTACCGCGGTTGCCCTCCGCCCTCCGATTTTCGCTCGTCGTTTCGCGTGCGGTCGGAAATCCCGAGGAATGGGTGCCGTCGCTGAAGGGGCATCTGGCGGACGATGCGCGCGTCGCACTGTTCCAGGGCTCGCCCGAGGTGCCGGAGATCGAGGGATTTCGCCGCGGAGAGGCCGTTTCACTGCCGCGCGGCGAGTCGAATTTCCTCGCAATGTTGATGTTCCACGTGGAACAGCCCCAACCATGACGAAGATCGTTACGCTCGTGAATCAGAAGGGCGGCGTCGGAAAGACGACCACCGCCATCAACCTCAGCGCGTCACTCGCTGCGTGCGAGCGCAATGTGCTGCTGGTCGATCTCGATCCGCAGGCGAACGCGACCTCGGGCGTCGGGCTGTCGAAGCACGACGAAAAGTCGATCTATCCGGTTCTCACGGACGGAATGAGCATCCGCGAGGTCATCAAGCAGACGGAGCTGCCGAATTTCCACGTTGCGCCATCGTCGGTCGACTTGGTAGCGGCTGAGCTCGAGCTGTCGGACGCCATCGGCCGTGAGTTCTACCTCCGGCGCGCGCTGACCGAAGTCGCCAAAGACTACGACTACATCCTCATCGACTCGCCGCCGTCTCTCGGCCTCCTCACGATCAACGGCCTCACCGCCGCGAATACTGTGCTCGTTCCCATGCAATGCGAGTACTTTGCGATCGAAGGCGTCGCGCAGCTCCTCAATACCATCGAGCGCGTCCGCGACATGCTCAATCCCGGCCTGGAGATCGAAGGCATCGCCCTCACGATGTACGACGACCGGATGAATCTCGCCAAGCAGGTGGCCGAGGAAGTGCGGGCGCACTTTGGCGACAAGGTCTACAACAGCATCATCCCGCGGAATGTCCGCCTCGGCGAGGCGCCCTCCTTCGGCAAACCGATCATCCTCTACGACATCCGCTCTCGTGGCAGCGAGGCTTACATCAATCTCGCCAAGGAGTTCATTCAGCGCGCGGAGAACGTCCTTCCATGAACCCGCAGAAAAAAGTCCTCGGACGCGGCCTCGGTGCCCTCATCCCGTCCAAGCCGGTCGCCGAACCGCCCGCCGCTGCTCCCGCGTCGACCGACAAGCCGGTGCCCGGCTCCGGCCTGGCGCTCGTCGCGATCGAACAGATCTCGCCGAACCCGTTCCAGCCACGCAAGACCTTCAATGAAGCGTCGATCGAAGAGCTGGCGCGCAGCGTTCGCGAGCACGGTATTGTTCAACCATTAGTCGTCACGAGATCAGGTGACAACAAATTTCGCCTAATTGCTGGCGAACGCCGATTCCGCGCCGCACAGAAGGCCGGCCTCGATGCCGTTCCTGTCGTCATCAAAGATGCGATGACCGACGGCGACGCGCTGCAGGTCGCGCTCATCGAGAACATCCAGCGCGAAGATCTCAACCCGATCGAAGAAGCGGTCGCGTATCACCAGCTTCACGAGGAGTTCGGACTCACGCAGGAAGAGATCGCGAAGCGCGTCGGCAAAGAGCGCTCGACGGTCGCGAACTTTCTGCGGCTCATGAAGCTGCCGGACGGCGTGAAGAAGCTGCTCGCGTCTGGCCAGCTGTCGATGGGCCACGCGCGCGCGATCCTGGCGGTCGAATCGGCGAAAAAGCAGGAGCAGCTCGCAGATCGCGTTGTGAAGCGCAGCCTCAACGTGCGCCAAACGGAGATTCTCGCGCAGGAAGCGTCGCCGAAAGCGGCGGCGGAGCCGGAAAAAGAGAAAGACGTCTTCACGCGCGACGCGGAAGAACGCTTGGCAAGAACTTTACGCACCAAAGTCGAGATCGATCGGAAGCGCCGCGGCGGCGTGATTCACGTCCGCTTCGGCAGCGAGGACGAGCTCATTCGGCTCGTCGAAGAATTGATGGGACGGCGGAGATAGCAGCACCTTCGCATCTTTCCAGGGGGATACATGAAAGGCAAAAGCGGTGATCTGAACGGGTTTCTCGATCGCGGTTCGTCGTTCAAGGGCGAACTGGAGTTCGAAGACACGATGCGCATCGACGGCAAGTTCAACGGTCGCATTTCGTCGAAGAATGAGCTGATCGTCGGCGAGAGCGCGCACATCGAAGGAGACATTCACGTCGGCCGCGTAGCCATCAGCGGCACCGTCGTCGGCAAGATCGTCGCGGACCAGCGCGTGGAGATCCATCGCAACGGCAAGGTGTACAGCGACATCGATACGCCGGCGCTGATCATCGAAGAAGGAGCGATTTTCCAGGGCAATTGCGTCATGGGCGACCGCAAAGGCGGCAGCGTCACGAACATCGCCGCGAAGGGTTGAGCGCGCGTTCGCGCAGACGCAGGCTCACGCCCAGCCGCGGAGCCGCGCCACCAGCACGATCGCTTCCGGAATCGTGAACTCGTCCTCCTGGCCGAGGACGTCTTCCCACTCCAGATTCCAGGCGGCGGCGCGGCGCTCCTTCTGCGTCGCGCCGGTGAAATTGAGATCGCAGATGTCGCCGATGTAGCGGCGGCCTTCGCGCAGCGGCAGCCCGAACGTGCGGCAGACCAGCGGGCGATCGTCGTACATCATGCAGGCGCCGTTCTCGTCGAGGTTCGGGCAAGCCGTCGCCGACGTCCGCTCGAAGAACGCTTCCTTCTCCTCGGGCGCACACTCGCGCAGGTTCGGATGCGCGCTCGACGCGATGATCTCCTCCGCACGCCGCACGATCCTTTTGCGTCGCGCCGGATGCAGTTTGGCCAGCCCTTCCGCAATCACCGGCACGTCGCCTGAGCCGATCTCGAAGAGGCCGTGGCAACAGAGGGAACAGCCGCGCCCGCACTGCAGGTTTGCCGGCTGCGACTCCATCACCGACGCGAAGAAGGCGTCGGCGCGGTTCAGAACGTCACGATAGCGGTCATCCATCTGGTTCACACCGCAACAGCGGCGCGTGACAAGCTTCTTTCCGGTATGGTATACAGCGACGGCTTTGGGGAAAGGTGCGCTTCCTGGAAGCCCTCCGCGCCACCGCTCCAAGGTGGTTCGCCTCCAAAAATACGTATGCAGATCAATCTGACGCCCGACCTCTCTCTGCTCGCGATCATGGTGATTTTCATCGCCAACTACTGGGTCGTGCGCAAGTTCTTCCTGCAGCCGATCAATCAGGTTCTCGAAGCTCGTGAGACCGAGACGCGATCGGCCGAGGAGTTGTACGAAGCGGCGCTGGCGCGGTTCAGCGACGCCACGTCGCAGACGGAGGCGCAGCTGCAAACCGCCAAGCGTGAAGCGGCCGGCGTGCGTGAGAGGTTCCGCGGCGAAGCGGCCGCCTATCGCCAGCAGGTCGTCGACCGCACCAGCGGCGAAGCGAAAACAATCGTTTCCGAAGCGGATGCGAAACTCTCCGCGGACGTCACCGTCGCGCGCGAAAAGATCGTCCGCGATTCCGAAGCGCTCGCGCATCTCGCCGCGGAGCGCATCCTCGGGAGGGCCGTGTGATGCGCAGGCTCGTTCTCATCCTCCTTCTCCTGATCGTCCCCGCTGCGTACGCGCAGCATCCGAGCAGCGACACGCCGAACGACGTCGCGCACGGCTCCGAAAAAGATGCGCACGAACGCGCGCATCCGTCCGAGGAGCATGGCGCTCCGAAGACCTACTTCGGCATCCCCGGCTGGATCCTCAAACTGGCCAACATGCTTCTCTTCATCGGCGTGCTGGTGTGGCTTGCCGGCGGCCCGGTGAAGAAGGCGTTCGCGGAGCGCAGCGCCGCGATCCGTCGCGCTGCTGACGAAGCACGCGAGCGCCGCGAAAAAGCCGATCGCATGGCCAACGACATTCAGGCGCGTCTCGCGCAGGTTGAGCAGGAGATTGCCGCGATCCACGAGCGCGCGGTCGCGGAAGGCGAGCGCCAGAAGCGCGAGCTGATCGTCGCCGCGGAAGCCGAAGCGCAGAAGATCCTTGCTTCCGCGCGCAACGAAGTCGACAACCGTCTGAAGTTCGCGCGTCGCGAGCTCACCGAATACGCGGGCCAGCTCGCGACCGAACGGGCCGAGGCTATTCTGCGCGAGAAGATCAACGACAACGACCAGCGCAAGTTGTTCGAAGAGAGCCTGCGCGAGCTCGAAGAGGTGCGCGCATGATTCGTCGTTTTGCCCGGCCGTACGCTCGCGCTTTGATGGATGTCGCCGGTTCGCCCGCTGCCGCGAATGCGGTTCGCGGCGAGCTGTTGGCGTTTGCGAATGCGGTGCGCTCGTCGGAAGAGCTGCGCGGCCTCTACGCCAATCCGGCTATCGATCTCGACGCGAAGATCAAGCTCACGAACGCGCTGACGGCGAAGATGAAGCTGTCCGATCTCGCCAAGAAGATGCTGGAGGTGCTCGTGCGCTTCCAGCGCGTCAACGACATCGACCCCATCCTGCAGGCGGTGGCGGCGTACGTGAACGAGTCTCTCGGCATCGCCGTGGCCGAAGTGCGCAGCGCCAAGAACCTCACGCCGGACGAGATGAAGCAGCTGGCCGACGTGCTGTCGAAGAAAGTCGGCAAGTCGGTGGAGCTGGACGTGCGCACCGATCCGTCGCTGCTGGGCGGGCTGGTGGTGAAGATCGGCAGCGAGATCATGGACGCCACCGTCGTCGGCAAGATCAACAAATTTCGTCACACGTTAGCGCAATAAAATCGCGATTCATTCGTCGTCGCCATTATCGGAGAACTCATGGCTGTCGATTTACGAGCAGAAGAAATCACAGAGATTATTCGTCAACAGTTGAGCGGCATCGGCCGGGGAGTGGAAGTGTCGGAAGTCGGCACCATCACCTCCATCGGCGACGGCATCGCCCGCGTCTACGGCCTCGAGCGCGTCATGTCCGGTGAGCTCGTCGAATTCGGCCACGGCGTGTCGGGCCTGGCGCTGAACCTCGAGGAAGACAACGTCGGCGTCGTGCTCCTCGGCGACTACCAGGAACTGAAGGAAGGCGATCAGTGCAAGCGCACCGGCCGCATCATGTCCGTTCCGGTCGGCCCGGCGATGGTCGGACGCGTGGTGAACGCCCTCGGCGTGCCCATCGACGGCAAGGGACCGGTCGCCACGACCGAGTTCTACCCGATCGAGCGTCTTGCGCCCGGCGTCATCGACCGCAAACCGGTCAAAGAGCCGCTGCAGACCGGCCTCAAGGCCATTGACGCGATGATTCCGATCGGCCGCGGCCAGCGCGAGCTGATCATCGGCGACCGCCAGACCGGTAAGACCGCCGTCGCCATCGACGCGATCATCAACCAGAAGGGGAAGAACGTCGTTTGCGTTTACGTCGCCATCGGTCAGAAGAAGTCGACCGTCGCGCAGATCGTGAAGACGCTCGAGCAGTACGGCGCGATGGAGTTCACCATCGTCGTCAACGCCTCCGCCTCCGAAGCCGCGCCGCTGCAGTACCTCGCGCCGTACTCCGGTTGCGCGATGGGCGAGTACTTCCTCTACAACGGCCAGCACGCGCTGGTCATCTACGACGATCTTTCCAAGCACGCCGCCGCGTATCGCGAGATCTCGCTGCTGCTCCGCCGCCCGCCGGGCCGCGAAGCGTATCCGGGCGACGTTTTCTATCTCCACTCGCGTCTTCTGGAGCGCGCCTCGAAGCTCTCCGACGCGCGCGGTGGCGGCTCGCTGACGGCGCTGCCGATCATCGAAACGCAGGCCGGTGACGTCTCCGCGTACATTCCGACGAACGTTATCTCCATCACCGACGGCCAGATCTTCCTCGAGACGGACCTCTTCCACTCCGGCGTCCGTCCCGCCATCAACGTCGGCATCTCGGTGTCGCGCGTCGGTGGTTCGGCGCAGGTGCGCTCCATGCGCTCCGTCTCCGGCACGCTCCGCCTCGACCTCGCGCAGTACCGCGAGCTCGCCGCGTTCGCGCAGTTCGGCTCGGATCTCGACAAAGTCACGCAGCAGCAGCTCAACCGCGGCAAGCGTCTCGTCGAGATCCTGAAGCAGGGGCAGTATTCGCCGCTGCGCGTCGGTTTGCAGACTGCTTCGATCTTCGCCGGCACGAAGGGCTTCCTCGATAACCTCGCGGTCTCCGCCGTCCGTCCGTTCGAAGCGGCGCTGCACCAGCATCTCTCCGACGAGCACGCGCAGCTCGTCGATCGTCTCGAGACCTCGCCGAAGTTCGACGACGCGCTCGAAGGCGATCTGCGCAAAGCGATCACCGACTTCAAGGAACAGTACGTCCGCGACAACGCCAACGTGTTGGCGGCGTAACCGACCATGCCGAGCACAATCGATCTCCGGCGCCGCATCCGCAGCGTCAAGAACACGCAGCAGATCACCAAAGCGATGAAGATGGTCGCCGCGGCGAAGCTGCGCCGCGCGCAGGAGCGGATGATGGCGGCGCGCCCCTATTCGGCGGCGTTGCGCGAGGTGCTCGCCTCGATCGCCACGCGCGTCGAGGCCGAGGCGCATCCGCTGCTCGCGGAACGGGAGCAGGAGAACAAAGTCCTGCTGCTCGTCGTCACTGCAGACCGCGGTCTTTGCGGCGCGTTCAATACGAACGTGTTGCGTGCGGCGCAAAACGCGATTCGCGAACAGCCGTGGCAGGAAGTGCATCTGCTGCCGATCGGCCGCAAGGCGCTGGACTTCTTCAAGCGCCGGCAGTGGCCGATCCGCCGCCAGGCCACACAGGTCTATCAGGCGCTCTCGCTCGATACCGCCCGCGAGATCGCCGATGCGCTGGCGAACGATTTCGTCACCGGCGAATTCGACGCGGTTTACGTGCTGTACAACGAATTCAAGTCGATCATCGCGCAGCGCGTGACGCTTCAGCGGCTGCTGCCGCTCGAGCGCGACTGGGATGAAGCCGCGACCGAAGCGGCGCCGTCGATCGAATATCTCTTCGAGCCTTCTCCGGCGCAGATCCTCACGGACCTCCTGCCGAAGCACATCGAGTTTCAGCTCTATCGCGTGTTGCTCGAATCGGCTGCGGCAGAGCAGGGCGCGCGCATGACGGCGATGGAGGCGGCCACCAAAAACGCCTCCGACATGATCGCCCACCTCACACTGACGTACAACCGCATCCGCCAGGCGTCGATCACGAAGGAAATCATCGAGATCGTCAGCGGCGCGGCGGCAGCGGGCAAATAGACTTCATCACCCGTGACACACGGAGAAAAGATCAACATGGCAACGACCGAAACCAACCAGCAGATCGGCCGCGTGGTGCAGATCATCGGCCCCGCCGTCGACATCGAATTCGCCGAAGGGCACCTGCCGGCGATTCACAACGCCATCCGCGTCCTCGATACCGGCGAGTTCGGAAAAGTGCCCATCGACGTCGTCGTCGAAGTGGCCAATCACATCGGCGAAAACCAGGTCCGCTGCGTGGCCATGAAGCCGACCGACGGCATGGTGCGCGGCATGAAGGCCATCGACACCGGCGCACCGATCACCGTTCCCGTCGGCCGCAACACCCTCGGCCGCATTCTCAATGTTCTCGGCGAACCCGTCGACGAGCGCGGTCCGGTCGTCACCGAGCACCAGTGGTCGATTCACCGTGAAGCGCCGCCGTTCGACGAGCAGGCCACGTCCATCGAGATGTTCGAGACCGGCATCAAGGTCATCGACCTTCTCGAGCCGTACACCAAGGGCGGCAAGACGGGCCTCTTCGGCGGCGCGGGCGTCGGCAAGACGGTTCTCATCCTCGAGCTCATCACCAACGTCGCCAAGCAGCACGGCGGCTTCTCCGTGTTCGCCGGCGTCGGCGAGCGCACGCGCGAAGGCAATGACCTCTATCTCGAATTCGAGGAAGGCGGCGTCATCGTCCCGGGCGATCCGTCGAAGTCGAAAGCGGCGCTGATCTACGGCCAGATGACCGAGCCGCCGGGAGCGCGTCTGCGCGTCGGCCTGACCGGTCTCACCGTCGCCGAATACTTCCGCGACGTCGAGAACCAGGACGTGCTGCTCTTCATCGACAACATCTTCCGCTTTACGCAGGCCGGTTCGGAAGTGTCGGCGCTTCTCGGCCGCATGCCGAGCGCCGTCGGTTACCAGCCGAACCTCGCCACCGAAATGGGCGAGCTGCAGGAGCGCATCACGTCGACGAAGAAGGGCTCGATCACTTCGGTGCAGGCCATCTACGTGCCCGCCGACGATCTCACCGATCCCGCGCCGGCCACCGCGTTTGCTCACCTCGACGCGACGACCGTTCTCTCGCGCCAGATCGCGGAGCTGGGTATCTATCCCGCCGTGGATCCGCTCGCCTCGACTTCCAAGATTCTCGATCCGCGCATCCTCGGCGACGAGCACTACAACACCGCGCGCGGCGTGCAGGCGGTTCTGCAGAAGTACAAGGACCTCCAGGACATCATCGCCATCCTCGGCATCGACGAGCTGTCGGAAGAAGACAAGGTCGTCGTGTCGCGTGCGCGCAAGATCCAGCGCTTCCTCTCGCAGCCGTTCCACGTTGCCGAGCAGTTCACCGGCATCAAAGGCCAGTACGTCAAGATCGCCGACACGATTCGCGGCTTCCGCGAGATCGTCGAAGGCAAGCATGATGACGTGCCGGAGCAGGCGTTCCTGCTGCAGGGCACGATCGAGCAGGTGCTCGAGCGCGCCGAGCAGATGAAGCGCGAGGCGGCGTAAGAGGACTCCGATGGCCGATCTCCCGACTAAGATCAACCTCACGGTCGTCACGCGCGAGCGGAAGATCATCGACGTCGCGTGCGACGAGGTCGTGCTGCCGGCGTCGGACGGTGAGCTCGGCGTTCTTCCGGGTCACACGCCGCTGCTGGCGACGTTGCGCATCGGGCCGTTGCGCTATCGCACCGGCTCGACCATGAATCGCATCGTGATCTCGTGGGGTTTTGCCGAAGTGCTGCCGGACCGCGTGATCGTGCTGGCGGAGCGCGGCATCCTGCCGGCGGAGATCGATCGCGCCACTGCGGAGCGCGAGCGCGCCGAGGCGGAGAAGGAAATCGCTTACCTCTCCACGCATGATCCGCAGTTCGCGGTCGTGGAAGCGCGGCTCGAAGAGTCGATTGCCATGATCGCCATCCATCGCGAATAGAGTCAAACGGGCCGGCAAATCAGCCGGCCCGTAGTTCTTACGGCCTCAGCATTGCATATGATGGGCGAGGTCCATGGAACCCTGGCTCGAGCATTTCGCGCGTGCGAACTTTCGCCGCAGCAGCGACACCGCACATGATCTGAAAACGCCGCTCAACGTCGCGGTGTTGAATCTGGAACTGCTGCGGATGCGCATCCGCAAGCTCACCGGCGACGACGACGAGAAGCTGACGAACTACGCGGGCGCGATCGAAACGGAGCTGCGCCGCATGAGCCGCATCTTCGACGCGTTCTTTCTGCTGTCGACGCCGCCGAAGAATGAAGGCGACCCGCACGAAGTCGATCTCGCTTCTGTTGCAGCGGATGTCGCGGCGAGCGCCGGCTTCACCATTCAACGAAACGGTGACGCGCGCCTCTTCGCGCACGAAGCGAGAATCCGGCAGGCGCTGAAGATGTTCTTCGAGGGCGCGGCAAAAGCGTTTCGCGCCGACTCGCGAGAAGCGAGCGTGCAGAGCAGCGAACGCGACTTCACAGTCACCGTGTCGGGCACGCTCGAGTCCGCAGACGTCGAGCTGACCAAGGTCTTCAAGTTCTATTACACTGACCCGCTCGGGAATCCTGATCTCTCCCTCGCCGCCGCGCGGCTCATCGCCGAGACGTACGGTGGTGAGCTGAACGCCACGGAGGATCGTGATAGGGTTTCGTTGCGGCTGTCGTTTCCGCTGGGTGGACGATGAAAAGAGTTCTGATCGTTGATGATGATCGCGCCACGAGCGCCGGCATGGCCGACGTGGTCGAAGAGTGGGGCTACGAAGCCGAAGTCGCCGACACCGTGAAGGCTGGCTGGGCTTCGATCAGCAAGCTCGTTCCCGACGTCGCGATCGTCGATCTGAAACTTCCCGATGGCTCCGGCCTCGATCTGCTGCACCGCATCAAGGAAACCTATCCCGACATCTCGGTCGTGATCCTCACCGGTCACGCCACGGTCGATTCGGCCGTCAAAGCGCTGAAAGTCGGCGCTGAAGATTACGTGACCAAACCGGTCGACCTGCCGCGCTTGCAGGTCATCCTCAAGACCGTCGAAGACAAGCAGCTGATGAAGCAGGAGATCCTCGAGCTCCGGCGCCAGCTGCAGAAGATGGGCGCGCTCGGACATCTCGTCGGCAAGTCGCCGCGGATGCAGAAGCTGTTCGAAGAGATCGAGATGGTCGCGAACACCGACGCGAACGTCTTCATCGTCGGCGAGTCCGGCTCCGGCAAGGAAGTCGTCGCCAACACGATTCACTCACTCTCGCGCCGCCGCAACAAACCGTTCATCGCCTTCAACTGCGGCGCGATTTCGCCGAGCCTCATCGAGTCCGAGATCTTCGGCCACGAGAAGGGCGCGTTCACCAACGCCATCAAGCGCCGCGAAGGTTACTTCGAAGTCGCCAAGGGCGGCACGGTCTTCCTCGACGAAATCACCGAAATGCCGATCGAGCTGCAGGTCAAGCTCCTGCGCGTGCTCGAAGAAGGCAAGTTCCGCCGCGTCGGCGGCAACGAAGAGATCAACATCGAAGCGCGCGTCATCGCCGCGTCGAACCGCGATCCGCAGAAGGCCATTCAGGACGGCCGCATGCGCGAAGATCTCTACTACCGTTTGAACGTCTTCCCCATCGAAGTGCCGCCGCTGCGCGAGCGCCTGGAAGACATCCCGCTGTTCGCGCACTTTTTCCTGCAGAAGCTGAACGAGACCGAGGACAAGAAGGTCGAGAACATCGACCCGGAGTTCATCGAGGCGCTGCAGCAGCACGAGTGGAACGGCAACGTGCGCGAGTTGCGCAACGTGGTGAACCGCGCGTTCATCATGGCGCGCGGCAGCACGCTGACGGTTGAATGTCTCCCGGACAAGCTTCTCGGCAATCGCCGCCGCCGTTCCAATTCGGCCGTGACCATTCCCCTCGGCCAGCCGATGGAAGAGGTCGAGCGCATCGTCATCGAAGAGACGCTCAACATGACCGACGGCGACCGCCGCAAGACCGCCGAGATCCTCGGCATCTCCTACAAGACGCTCTACAACAAGACCAAAAAGTACAAGAGCGCCGGCGTGGATGGGGACGAGGACGAGGAGTAGGGTCGGTCCCGAGCCAGGCTCATAGGCTCATAGGCTCAGAGTAGCGCGCGCTGCGCGAGATCCACGCGCGCTGCACATGACCATAGCAAGCCCTCGCGCGAACCGTCCGAGCCGTCTTATCGGCATCGCCACGTGCACTGCTCGCTCCGCTCGCGCCGTTCCCCTATGAGCCTATGAGCCTGTGAGCCTATGAGCCTCCCCCCGCCTAACCTCCACAAAACGTAGAGTTTTCGCCGCGGCGCGGCTCCGGTGATAAGGTGCGCCGCGGAATTCGCGCGTCGGCCGCGCAGTTTGGGGCGTTCCGCAATGGCCAAGAATCTCGTCATCGTCGAGTCTCCCGCGAAAGCGAAGACCATCAACAAGTTCATCGGGAAGGATTACATCGTCAAAGCGTCTGTCGGACACGTGCGCGATCTTCCCAAGAGCGAACTGGGCGTCGATGAAGAGACGTTCCTCCCGAAGTACGAAATCTTGGAAGGCAAAGAGAAGGTCGTCAGCGAACTCAAGGCTGCTGCGAAAGGCGCCGACACGATCTTCATCGCCTCCGACCCTGATCGTGAAGGCGAAGCGATCGGCTGGCACGTCATGAACCTTCTCGGCGGCGACACCAAGAAGAAGGTCCGCCGCATCCTTTTCCACGAGATCACCAAGAACGCCGTCCGGAAGGCAATGGAGAACCCGGGCGAGATCGACATGAACAAGGTGAACGCCCAGCAGGCGCGCCGCGTGCTCGATCGCCTGGTCGGCTACAAGCTCTCGCCGCTGCTCTGGGACAAAGTGCGCCGCGGCCTCTCCGCCGGACGCGTGCAGTCGGTGGCGATGAAGATGATCGTCGACCGCGAAGAAGACATCAAAGCGTTCGTTCCGGTCGAGTACTGGAGCTTCGCCGCGAAGCTCGCCGCGCAGATGCCGCCGCAGTTCACCGCCAAACTCTCCAAGGTCGACGGCAAGAAAGCCGAAGTGCCGAACGAGGAGCTGGCGCGCAAGATCGAAGCCGCGCTGAAGTCGGGCCGCTACGTCGTCTCCGAAGTCACGCGCAAAGAGCGCCGGCAATCTGCCGCGCCGCCGTTCATCACCTCCACGCTGCAGCGCACCGCGTACAACCGCTTCAAGTGGCCGGTCAAGCGCACCATGCAGGTCGCGCAGAAACTGTACGAAGGCAAAGAGCTCGGCAGCTTCGGCTTCGCGGGTCTCATCACCTACATGCGTACCGACTCGGTGCGCATCAGCGACGACGCGCTCGCAGAAGTGAGATCTTATATCGGAACGAAATATGGCACCGATATCCTGCCCGATAAACCGAACTTTTATAAGGTTAAAAAAGCTGCACAAGCGCAGGAAGCGCACGAAGCCATCCGCCCCACGTCGATGGAGCTCGATCCCGAAAAGATCAAAGACTTCCTGACGCGCGAGGAGTACGGCCTCTACAAGATGATCTGGGACCGCTTCGTCGCGTCGCAGATGAAGCCCGCGCTGTTCGACGTCACCGACGCCGACATCACCGTCGCCAACCTCACGCTCCGCGCCTCGGGCGAAGTGCAGAAGTTCGCCGGCTTCCTGGCCGTCTTCCAGGACGCGCCGGGTGAAGACGACGAAGAGGACCCTGCCGCCGACAACGCCAAGAAGAACGAGAAAGCGCTGCCGCCGCTCAACGAAGGCGACGTGCTGAATCTCGTCGATCTCGAAACGAAACAGAACTTCACGCAACCGCCGCCGCGCTTCACGGAAGCGACGCTCGTGAAGGCGCTCGAAGAAAACGGTATCGGCCGCCCGTCCACGTACGGCGCGATCATGACCACCATTCAGGCGCGCGACTACACCTACAAGCACGACGGCAAGTTCCACCCCACGCACCTCGGCGCCCTCGTCGTGAAGCTGCTCAAAGGCTCCTTCGGCGACATCATCGATGAGGGCTACACGGCCGATCTCGAAGTGAAGCTCGACGACGTCGAAGAGGGCAACCGCGACTGGACCGATCTGATGCGCGAGTTCTCCGGCAAGTTCAACGCGGACCTCGAGCGCGCCGGCAACGAGATGACGCAGGTCAAAGGCTCCGGCATCGAGACCGACGAAAAGTGCGAAACCTGCGGCTCGCCGATGGTCATCAAGTTCGGCCGCTTCGGCGAGTTCCTGGCCTGCTCGAATTACCCCGGGTGCAAGACCACGAAGGAAATGGCCAAAGGCGATGCGGCGGAAGCGCAGGCCGAAGGCGACGAGCAGATCATCTGCGACAAGTGCGGCAAGCCGATGCAGCTGAAGCGCTCGCGCTTCGGCCAGTTCTTCGCCTGCACCGGTTATCCCGACTGCAAGAACACCAAAGATCCGCGCCTGATGAAGGCGAACATCCCCACCGATCCGCAGCCGCCGTGCGAAAACTGCGGCAAGGAGATGGTGCTCAAGAGCGGCCGTTACGGCCCGTTCTATTCGTGCTCCGGTTACCCGGACTGCAAAACGATTCGCAAACTGGGCGGCGGCAAGTCCTCTACGCCGAACCCGACCGGCGTGAAGTGCCCGAAGTGCAATGAGGGCGAGCTCGTCGAGCGCCGCTCGCGCCGCGGGATCTTCTACTCATGCTCGCGTTATCCGAAGTGCGACATGGCGCTGAACAACAAGCCGGTCGCGCGCGAGTGCCCGAAGTGCCACGCGCCGTATCTCCTCGAAAAGGAGACCAAGCGCGAAGGTCACATCGAGTACTGCAACAACGCCGAGTGTGATTACCGCGCGCCGATTGCGAAAGAGCCCGCCGCCGCCAACGAATGACGGTTGACGATCCGATCGACATGAAGAAGTGGCGGGCTACGCCTGCCATCGAAGGCCGCACGGCGACCGACGACGATGTCGCTGCCGGTCGCGCTGTGTTTGCCGTGGGCGGCGAGCCAGTAGCCATCGATCTTCCGGCCTGCGCGATCATCAGCGAAGAAGGCGTAGGCGAGCCCACGCCGGTCATCGCCATTCAGGTCGAGCGTCTCGAAGACGGCAGCATCGCGGTCGGCTACCGCTTCCTCGAAGGTGGCAGCGAGATCGCCGATTTCAACGACGTCGAATTTCTCGACGAGCCGGACGAGCGCTTTCGCTGAAACGCTATCCGAGAAACTGACGCACCACCGGTGCGATCAGGTGGTAGTCGATGAGGAACGTGTCGTGGCCGTTCGCCGATGAAATTGGCTCGTACTGCACGTTGATGCCGAGCTCGCGCATCGCGGCGGTGACGCGCTCTCCTTCTTCGAGCGGAAAGAGCCAATCGGTATCGAACGAGACGATCAGGCTCTTGCCGCGCCAGCGCGCGAACGCCGACTGCAGATCGCCGAACTGTTCCTGCAGATCCATCTCGTCCATCGCGGCCTGCACGCGGATGTATGAGTTCGCGTCGTACAGCGCGGCGAATTTCTTTCCCTGATATTCAAAGTACGAATCGATCTCGAACTGCTTTGTCTCGCCGCGACGCCGGCGTCCGAACTTCTGCTGCAGCGCGTGCGTCGAGAGGTACGTCATGTGCCCCAGCATGCGCGCCACCTGCAGGCCGCGCAGCGGATCGGTGCTGTCGTAGTAATCGCCGCCCTGGAAGCGCTGATCGGTCTCGATGATCTTGCGGCCGAGGATGTGCCAGGCGATGCCGTGGACGGGAACGGCGGCGCCGGTGGCCATGGCGATGATCGTGTCGGATGCTTCGGGATACAGCGCCGCCCACATCAACACTTGCATGCCGCCGAGAGAGCCGCCGGCGATGGCGCGGAGATGTTGGATGCCGAGATGGTCCAGCACGAGCCTCTCCGATTCGACCATGTCTTCGATGGTCGGCCACGGATAGCGTGAGCCATACGCGCGGCCGGTACTCGGATCGATCGACTTCGGCGCGGTGGTGCCGAACGGCGAGCCCGGAAAGTTGACGCAGACGACAAAGTATTTGTCGAGATCGAGCGGCTTGCCGTAGCCGATCAGACCATCCCACCAACCGGCGCGTTCATCGGGATCGTCGGTGTAAACGCCGGCTGCATGCGCGCTCGCGGAAAGCGCGTGACAGACCAGGATCGCATTCGAACGATCGGCGTTCAGTGTGCCGAAGGTTTCGTACGTGATGGAGAACGGCGCGATGGTCACGCCATGCTTGAACGCAAAGCCGTCCGGCAGCAAAAGCTCCTTCGGCGGATCGGCGATGAACGTGTCGCGGAGGAGCAGCGGCATGCGAGCGCGGAAGCATAGCAAACCGCCCGGCTACGCGTGGATCAAGGCTCCTTCGGCATCACCACCCAAAGGATCAGGTAGACGATGATCCCGGGAAACGCCACCGACAACACCGAGATCACCACGTACAGAAGGCGAACCCACATCGGGCTCCAGCCGAGCCACTGCGCGATGCCGCCGCAGACGCCGGCGATCATCTTTTGCGAACGGGAACGATAAAGGGGCATGTCTCTCTCAGTCCTTCGCCGGCGCTTCCCGCACCAGCTGCCCTTCGTAAATACGGCGAACTTCGTCAATGGTTGAGACATCGCTCGCCGTCTTGTCGTCGCGGATGCGCACGATGCGCGGGAATCGCAGCGCGTAGCCTGCTTTGTGGCGCTTCGATTCCTGGATGCGATCGAACGCGATTTCGAGCACGACCGTCGGCTTCACGATGTGCACCGGCCCGTGACGCTCGAGCGTCGTCGCCTGAAAGTGTTCGGTCATCTTCGCGATCTCGACGTCGGTGAGGCCGCTGTACGCCTTGCCGATGTTCACCAGCTCACCTTCGCGCAGCACCGCGAACGTGAGATCGGAGAGCACCGCGCGCCGCTTGCCGTTGCCATACTGCGCGGCGGTGACGACGCAATCGAGCGTGGCCAGCGCCTTCTTGTATTTCAGCCACGACTTGCCGCGGCGTCCGGGTGTGTAGATCGACTGCGGATCCTTCACCACCAGCCCTTCGTTCGCGCGAGCGCGCGCGGCGTCGAACAACTCATCGACATGCGCGGCATCGCGAATCGGCGAAGCGTCCGCCAGTCGCAAAACAGTTGGAGCGGCGGGCGCCTCGCCCGCCGTCGTCTCCCGGCGGGCGGGGGCGCCCGCCGCTCCAACGAGCTGCGCGAGTTGCTCGCGCCGTTCGAGCAGCGGCCGTTCGAACAGCGACTCACCGTCGAGATAGAGCAGATCGAACGCGAAGAACACCACCGGCGCATCCGCGAGCAACTTCGGCGTCACTTTGCGGCGGCCGAGTCGCGTCTGAATGATCGCGAACGGCAGGATGTGATCGCGAAAGGCGACGATTTCGCCGTCGAGGATGGCGCTGCGTCCGAGTTGCAACGCCGCCGCTTCCACTTCCGGAAAGCGATGCGTGATGTTGTCGAGCGTGCGCGAGTAGATGCGCGCTTCGCGGCCGTCGGTGTGGATCT
>DASSMK010000052.1:0-37299 GCA_035688915.1 Thermoanaerobaculia bacterium | reverse complement strand
TAGGTCGCGATTCCTTTTGCGGGCGCGGGCTTCGACCATGCCACAGGCGCGGACATGCAGATCACGACGCGCGTGCTGCTCTGAGCCTGTGAGCCTATGAGCCTGTGAGCCTGGTCGGGCGGCGGGCGGCCGGGCGGCGCGGGGCTGGCTTATCTGGCCTGCTTTGAGCAATCATCCCCACCCAATGAGTGACCGCCCGCTTCTGTTGGTTGCGGATGACAATGAAGACGTCGTGTTGCTGCTGAAGACTTATCTTCGGCCGCTCGACTGCGACATTCTCGTCGCGCACGACGGTGAAGAAGCGCTGGCCATTGCACAGTCGCGCCTGCCCGATGTCGTGCTGCTCGACGTCATGATGCCGAAGCGCAGCGGCTGGGATGTCTGCCAGGCGTTGAAGACCATCCAGCGCACCGCGCACATCGGCGTGGTGCTCATCACCGGCCGCGGCGACGTCAAAGATCGCCTCACCGGATTGCAGGTCGGCGCGGACGACTATCTCGTCAAGCCCTTCAATCGCGACGAGGTGGTCAAGCGCATCCAGGCCGTCCTCGGCCGCGGCCACGAAGAACGCGCCGCCGCGGCGCAGGCGGGACGCAATCTCCTCGAAGCGGCGCTCGTCGATCGCGCCACCGGTCTGCCCACGCTGCCGGTCGTCCTCGACCGCATCAAGGAACTGCTCATCGAGCAGAGCGAGATCGGCATCATCTTCGTCGACATCGAACAGTTCGAAGGGATCGAAGCGGAGTACGGCTGGGCGTTCTTCGACGAGTTCCTCCGCCGCGCCGGCGAAGTGCTCGTGACCGAAGCGAAACTCCGCTTCAAGAACGCCATCGTGACGAGCTATCGCGTCGGCGGCTCGAGCTTCTACATCTTCTACGAGACGCGCGGCCAGGACCTGACCGCGGAGAACGCCACGGAAGGTTTGGCGAACGAGCTGCGGCAGAAATTGATCGACGAGATGCGCCGCCGCTTCCCGAACGTGCAGGCCGATCAGATCGCGTTTTTCGTCGGCGCCGCGCGCGTCGACTATCGCCCGCAAATCCGCCTGGAACGTCAGGTTTACGCCGGCATGCAAACGGCCTCCGACGCCGTGCGCGACGCGGAGCAGCAGCGCAAGAAGCAGCTCACGCGCGAGCTGCGCGACATCATCCGCCGCAAGCGCATCACCACGCTCTTCCAGCCGATCGTCTACGCCAAAGATCTCTCCATCTTCGGCTACGAAATCCTGACGCGCGGCCCGGCCAACTCGTCGTTCCGCAACTCCGACATGCTCTTCGGCTTCGCGCGCGAAGCGAAGCTGGCGTGGGCGCTCGAAGCGATCGCGCTGGAAGGCGCGCTGCGCCGCCTGCGCGAAGTCGATCTGCTCGATCGCAAGTTCCTGCTCAATCTCGAAGCGGAGATGTTCGGCGAGTCGGAGTTCCGCATCCACGACATGGTCACGTACTTTGCCGAGCATCGCGGCAACTTCGTCTTCGAGCTCACCGAGCGCGCCGCCATCGAGGATTACAACGCCTTCCGCGGGCTGCTCGATGAGTTCCGTGAAAAAGGAATCGAAGTGGCGATCGACGACGCCGGCTCCGGCTACGCCTCGCTGGAAGCGATCGCCGCGCTCGCGCCGGACTATCTGAAGATCACGAAGAGCCTCGTGTCGACCCTGGCCAGCGAGCCAATCAAGCAGGACCTCGTGAAGATGCTCGTCGACCTTGGCGCGAAAGTCGGCGCGAAGACCCTGGCCGAGGGGATTGAGACGCAGGAGGAGTACGAAACCTGCCGCGACCTCGGCATCGACCTCCTGCAGGGCTACTACATGGCCCACCCGCAAGAGGAGCTGCACCTCGGCGACGCCGAAGTGGCGGCGGCGCAACTGCGGCAACGCGAACGCGCGGTGTAGGTTCCCGTGCAGGACCTGCGCATCGTCTTCCTCGGCACCTCGGCCGCCATGCCGTCGCGCGAGCGGAACGTGGCGGGCGTGGCGCTCGTGACCGACGGACGCGTGCTGCTCTTCGATTGCGGCGAAGGCACGCAGCATCAGTTGCTGCGCGCGGACGGCGTGCGCAGCGGCGCGCTCGACGCGATCTTCATCAGTCACCTGCATGGCGATCACGTTTACGGTTTGCCGGGTTTGCTGGCGTCGCTGTCGCTGAACGCGCGCGTTGCGCCGCTGACGCTGTACGGACCGCGCGGTTTACGCGCGTACGTCGAGTCCGCGCTGGCTACGACGCAGCACAATCCGATTTTTCCGCTGTTCGTGGCGGAGGAGAGCGAGCATCGCGGCGATGGCTATCGCGTCGATTTCGCGCCGGTCGATCACACCACGCGCTGCCTGGCGTGGCGGTTCATCGAAGACGATCGTCCGGGCCGATTCGATGTGGATCGCGCGCGCGAGCTGGGCGTGCCTGCCGGTCCGCTGTACGCGCAGTTGCAGCGCGGCGAGGATGTGACGATCGGCGATCGCATCGTGCGCGCTGCCGACGTGGTCGGCCCATCGCGGCCCGGCCGGCGCGTCGTCTATTGCACCGATACGCGGCCGTGTGCCGCGGCCATCGAGCTCGCGCGCGGCGCGGACGTGCTCATTCACGAATCGACGTATGGCGCGGAGATGCAGGAAGAGGCGCGCGACCGCGCGCACTCGACGTCCGTGGACGCTGCGCGCATCGCGGCGGAAGCGGGCGTGGGGCAGTTGTGGCTCACGCACTTCAGCACGCGCTACACGGATGTGGAGCCACTCGTGAACGAGGCGCGCGCGGTCTTTCCGCACGTCACGGCCGCGGCCGATTTCGCTTGCGTCGCCGTCGAGCGCCCCCTATAATCCGCGCTCCCAAAGCGGGACGGAATCTTCGTCGCGCACCGGCCGTTAGCAGCGGTTACCTTCCACATTCGTGGGGCTGTAGCTCAGTTGGGAGAGCGCCTGAATCGCACTCAGGAGGTCATCGGTTCGATCCCGTTCAGCTCCACCAATTTCCCGTCTTCCCAGGCCGTGAGACGAACTACGCGTGTCGCCACGCGTAGCCGTCTCGTGTTCGCGGCAATTCGCGTCAGACGTTGAACGCCGTTTCGATCTGGAAGCGCGCCCATTCCGAGACCGCCATGAGCTCGGGCGGCACGGCCGGGTCTTTGCGGATGCGGTAGATGAGCGCAATCATCGAGAAGACGTACGGCACGATCAGCTGGCCGTGATCGTCGGGTGCTTTGAACGTCTCCTCGAGCACCTCCTCGACCACACGATTCGTGCTGTCTTCGAGCACTTTTTCGACGCCGAACGTCGACTCGATCGATGCCGCGACCTTCGCCGTCTGGGTCGGGTTGGTCCCCTCCGCGGACAACGCGGTTTTCAGAGACCACGTGTTCGTTTCGAGGGTGCGGATGAAGAGCGTCACTTCCGTGCGCTTCCTGTAGGTGTACGTTTCGCCCGGAGCGAGAGAGATCACGTCGCGCGGATTGCAGTTGATGGCGTGCACCGCCAGAGCGACGTAGTCTTTGACGAAGATGTCGCGCGAGTACCGCGTGGTGAATATGGGATCGGCGAAGCCGGACCATTCGGAGTGAGGAATGGTGAGCGGCTTGGTGCGGGCGAGGAGCACGCGCGTGGGCGGCAACTCCGGAACCTTCGGCAGGTTCTCGATCACGTTGAACGACTGCACTTCCGGCAGCGTCAACACTTCCTCGTAGTTCCGAAGATCGGGATTGGCGGCATCGAAGGCGGCCAGCCACGCCGCGTGACGACGGTCGTCTTCGTCATTCACCGGCTTTTTGCCGGCCGCGCCATCACTCTCCTGCGTAACGCCGCCGTCTGCGCCGGCGTTCTGTGTCTTGGCTGATGTGCCGTCGCCCGTTGCGGGCGTCGCGGTGGTGTCACGAGCGACCAGCGCGCCGCCTTCGACACTGACCGTCACACTTCGCACGAAGTTGTGGCCGCTCGACGGGATGTCGCTCCAGCCGTCCACCTTCAGCGGCGCGATCCAGTGCATCCGCGAAGAGTTGCTCTTGCTGTAAGGAACGTCGATCCCAAAGTCGATCGTGCCAAACGCCTTTTCGCCGCCTGGAACGACGTCCGCCCAGACGGCGGTGCATTCGTATCCCGTGGCGGAGCCGCTTGCCGCTCGCACACCGAGCACCTGGAGAGTTTGATTCGGCGCGATGGAAATGGGAGCCGCGTCATCTTCGTCGCCGCGGTACCAGTAGCCCCAGCTCAGGTGCTGCTGCACCAGTTCCAGAGTTCGAGGGGTCCCGTTGGTCATGTTGAGATAAAACGTCCAAGGCATCGGGTCTTCCTCCTTGACCGGATAGAACGCGAGGCCTTCAGGTTTTCCACGACGCGCGTGAAATTAGACGTAATTACTGCATAACAGAATCAATGCCCGAATTCACTGACCCGTTAGCGGGCGCACTGCGTACTGCAGCGCGAGGTCCTGCGTGATGTTGTCGGTCCAGGTGCCGTAAACGATCGCGCTGCCTTCATCGATGGCGAAGACGATCGATTCATCGCCGGTCAGTGCGATGCCGAGGAGCGATGCGGCGGATGACTGGCCAAAGTACGAAGGCGCGAACGAGAGCGGCACGACGCGCAGCACCGCGCCGGATTGGTTGCGCACCGTTGCCGTGATGCGCGCGCCGGAGCCGAGCGTGCGCACGCCGATGTTGAAGCGATGCGCAGCCAGCGCGTGCGGCGCGGCGAGCACTCCTTCTTCGCCGGCCGCGAGCACGTCTTCTTCGGCGACGAGCGGCGTGGTGAGGCTCGACTCTCCTTCCGCGGCGATGCTGTAGACGCGCGCCAGCAGCACCGGCGCCGTCGCGGCATCAGTCGCGACATCGAGGCTGCCCAGGCCGTTGATGCCGGCGGCGATTGACGCGACGACGTCGTCCATCGCGGCGGTGGCATGCGGCTCGATCGTGATCGCGCGATGCGGATCGAACGCGCTGCCGCTGCTGCCTTGCGGGTGGAATGTGAGCATGGCTGTCATCGCCGTCGCGGCAGGATTGTGAATCTGCAATCCAGTCGAGAAATGCGAGTTGAATTGGCCTGCCGTGGAGCCCGCGACGGCCAGCACATAACGGCCGCTGCGCGGTGCGGCGCCGAGCTCCGCGGCCATCTGCATGTTCGGATCGTTCGTGCCGTTATCGGTGGCGCTGCCGTAGATCACGCCGCCGCCATTCAGCACTTCAAACGTGAGCGACTCACTGATGCCGATGGGCGCAGCGACCAGCGCGGAGGCGGGTTGCTGCTCGAGCGTGGAGGGTGCGACGGCGTGGTCGGTGGTGCCGAGGAGCGTGCCGTCGGCGGCGCGGCGGGTGATGCGGACGAGCAGTCCATCCGCGAATGAGCGCAGGCCGATGTTCATGCGCGCGGCGATCGGATCGATCGGCGTGACGAGCACGGCCCGATCGCCGGCAGTGAGCGTGCGCTCGATCGGAATGGCGCGCTCGAGCAGGCCCGACGTGCCGTGCTCCGCCTGATCGTTGAAGACGTGCGCGAGGATCGACGGCAGCGGTCCGCGCAGGCGGCGCACGTTCGCGCTGGTGAGGCTGTGATACGCGGCGGGGAGGAGATCGTCGAGGAAGCGCGTTTCGTGCGGCGCGAGCTGGAAGTGCACGGCGGGCAGCGTGGCGTCGACGAACGTGATCTCGCCTTCCTCGATGGTGTCGGTGGCGTTGGTGAGATGCACGGTGGTGCGGAACAGTGATCCACCCGCGCCCGGTACGTTGCCGACCACCGGGATGACCGCGTCGAAATCGAGCGGCGTGCCGGGAAGGACGACCGAGTAGGAAAGCGACGCGGCGGAAGTGCAGCCGTTGCGCGTGGCGCGAACGGAGTAGCTGCCGAGATCCGATGGCGCGACGGAGGCGATGGTGAGCGAATCGGACGTGGCGCCGTCGATGGGCGTGCCGTCGTGCAGCCACTGGTACGACATGTAGCCGGACGTGGCGTGCAGCGTGACCGGCTGGCCAAGTTCGACGGACGACACGGATGCGATCACCGGCGGCGCGACGATGTTGACGGTGATGGTTGCGGAGCCGGCGGCGGTGCCGGGGCCTTCGGCATCGGCGAGTGCGGTGATCGTGTAGATCGTAGTGCTTGACGGCGTGACGGTGCGCAGATGCACGTCCTCCGACGTAGTTTCCACGAAGCCGTCCGACCAGGTGAGCGTCCACGGCGCGGTGCCGGTGAGGATCGCGCGCACCATGGTGCTGCTGCCCGCGCAGATACTGTTAGATCCGTCGACAAATGCGGTGGCGCCGGTGCCTTCGATCACCTGGTGCATGAAGTCAGGCGAGGTGCTGCCGAGGTGATTGGAGTCGCCGGAGAAGGTGGCGGTGAGGGTGTGCGTGCCGGCGGCGGCGAAGGCCATCGTGCAGGAGTGCGCGAGCGGCGAGGCGGTGCAGGAGGTCGTGCCGTCGGTGATGAAGACGCTGCCGGACGGCGTGCCGATGATGCCGCTGAGGGTGAACGTGACAGTGACGCTCGCACCAGCCATGGAGGGAGTGGGCGAGATGCTGTCGATGACGATCGTGGTCGGCGCTTTGTCGACGTCGATCTGCACGGTGGTCGCAGGGACGGAGTTGTAGTTCGTCGCGTCCGTCGGATCGAAGGCGACGGAGAGCGTGTGCGTGCCTGCGGTGAGGCGCGTGCCGGCGGGCGGCGTGTAGGTAAACGTGCCGGCGACGCTGGCCGTGGCGTTGAGCTGCGTGGCGCCGAGGAGCGTGCCGTAGGTGATGGTGGGCGGGTTGCTCCAACTGACGACCGGCGTGGCGCGATCGATGGTGAGCGAGCCGTTGCCGGTGGCGTTCGTGAAGTTCGGATCGCTGCTGGTGAACTTCGCCACGACGGCGTACGTGCCGGCGTTCGTCGGCGCGGTGGCGCCGCCGTCGTAGGTGAAGGTGAACGAGCCTGCGACGACGTTGTTGCTGGCGTCGCGCGCGACGGCGGTGGCGGCGTGGGGTGTGCCGTCGTACGTGAACGGGCCGCCGGTGACGGTGACTGTTGGCGTAGCGGGATTGATGGTGAGCGAGCCGTTGCCGGTGGCGTTGGTGAAGTTGGGATCGCTGCTGGTGAAGTTCGCCACGACGGCGTATGTGCCGGCGTTCGTTGGCGCGGTGGCGTTGCCGTCGTAGGTGAAGGTGAACGTGCCGGCGACGTCGTTGTTGCTGGCGTCACGCGCGACGGCGGTGGCGGCGTGCGGTGTGCCGTCGTAGGTGAACGTGCCGCCGGTGACCGTGACGGTGGGCGTCTGCGTGCCGGCGGCGTTGATGGTGAGCGAGCCGTTGCCGGTGGCGTTCGTGAAGTTCGGATCGCTGCTGGTGAAGGTGGCCACGACGACGTAGGTGCCGGGGTTTGTCGGCGGCGTGGCGCTGCCGTCGTACGTGAAGGTGAAGGAGCCCGCGACGATGTTGTTGTTCGCATCGCGCGCAACGGCGGTGGCTGAATGCGGCGCGCCGTCGTAGGCGTAGATGCCGCCGGTGACCGTGACGGTCGGTGTGGCGGAAGTGATGGTGAGCGAGCCGTTGCCGGTGGCGTTCGTGAAGTTCGGATCGCTGCTGGTGAAGTTCGCCACGACGGCGTAGGTGCCGGCGTTGGCCGGCGCGGTGGCGCTGCCGTCGTAGGTGATGGTGAAGGAGCCCGCGACGATGTTGTTGTTCGCGTCGCGCGCCACGGCGGTCGCGGAGTGGGGCGTGCCGTCGTACGTGAACGTGCCGCCGGTGACTGTGAGGGCGGGCGTGGCGGGGGAGATGGTGATGCTGCCGTTGCCGGTGGCGTTCGTGAAATTCGGATCGCTGCTCGTGAACGTGGCCACCACCGCATACGTGCCCGCACTCGACGGCGGCGTGGAGCTGCCGTTGTACGTGAAGGTGAACGATCCCACGACGACGTTGTTGCGGGCGTCGCGCGCCACGGCGGTCGCGGAGTGCGGCGTGCCGTCGTACGTGAACGTGCCGCCAGTCACCGTGATCGTGGGAGTGGCGGGGTTGATGGTGAGCGACCCGTTGCCGGTGGCGTTGGTGAAGTTCGGATCGCTGCTCGTAAAGTCCGCGACGACCGCGTACGTGCCTGCATTGGTCGGTGCGACTGCGCTGCCGTCGTAAGTCATGGTGAAGGTGCCCGGCACGTCGTTGTTGCTGGAGTCGCGCGCGACGGCCGTGGCAGCGTGCGGCGCACCATCGTAGGTGTAGGTGCCGCCGGTCACCGTCACTGTCGGCGTCTCGGCGGAGCTGGGGTTGATGGTGATGCTGCCGTTGCCGGTGGCGTTGGTGAAGTTCGGATCGCTGCTGGTGAAGCTCGCCACGACGGCGTAGCTGCCGGGGTTCGTCGGCGGCGTCGCGCTGCCGTTGTACGTGAAGGCGAACGATCCCGGCACGACGTTGCTGCTCGCGTCGCGCGCGACCGCGGTTGCGGAGTGCGAGGAGCCGTCGTACGTGAACGTGCCGCCCGTCACCGTCACGATCGGCGTGGCTGGGCTGATGGTGATGCCGCCGTTGTCGGTGGCGTTCGTAAAGTTCGGATCGCTGCTGGTGAAGCTCGCCACCACGGCGTACGTGCCCGCATTGGACGGCGGCGTGGAGCTGCCGTTGTATGTGAACGTGAACGATCCCGGCACGACGTTGTTGCTCGCATCGCGCGCAACGGCGGTCGCGGAGTGCGAGGAGCCGTCGTACGTGAACGTGCCGCCGGTCACCGTCACAGTTGGTGTGCCGGGATTGATGGTGATACTGCCGTTGCCGGTGGTGTCGCTGAAATTCGGATCGCTGCTCGTGAACGTCGCCACCACTGCGTAAGAACCCGCGTTGGACGGCGGCGTCGCGCTGCCGTTGTACGTGAAGGTGAACGATCCCGGGACGACGTTGTTGCTCGCCTCGCGCGCGACCGCGGTAGCAGCGTGCGAGGAGCCGTCGTATGTGAACGTGCCGCCGGTCACTGTCACGGTCGGCGTGGCTGGGTTGATGTTGATGCTGCCGTTGCCGGTGGCGTTGGTGAAGTTCGGATCGCTGCTCGTGAAGCTCGCCACAACGGCGTACGTGCCGGCGTTCGATGGCGGCGTGGAGCTGCCGTTGTACGTGAAGGTGAAGGAGCCCGGCACGACGTTGTTGCTCGCGTCGCGCGCCACGGCGGTCGCGGAGTGCGAGGAGCCGTCGTACGTGAACGTGCCGCCGGTGACGGTCACGGTCGGCGTGGCTGGGTTGATGGTGATGCTGCCGTTGCCGCTGGCGTCGCTGAAGTTTGGATCGCTGCTCGTGAACGTCGCCACCACGGCGTAAGTGCCCGCGTTGGATGGCGGTGTCGCGCTGCCGTTGTACGTGAAGGTGAACGAGCCCGACACAACGTTGTTGCTCGCGTCACGGGCCACCGCGGTCGCGGAGTGCGAGGAGCCGTCGTACGTGAACGTGCCGCCGGTCACCGTCACGGTTGGCGTGGCGGCGTTGATGGTGATCGTGCCGTTGCCCGTGGCGTCGCTGAAGTTTGGATCGCTGCTGCTGAAACTCGCCACCACTGCGTAGGAACCCGCGTTCGACGGCGGTGTGGCGCTGCCGTTGTACGTGAACGTGAACGATCCCGGCACGACGTTGTTGCTCGCATCGCGGGCCACCGCCGTCGCGGAGTGCGAGGAACCGTCGTACGTGAACGTGCCGCCGGTCACCGTCACAGTAGGAGTGGCCGGATCGATGACCAGCGTGCCGTTCCCCACCGCGTCCGTGAAATTCGGATCGCTGCTCGTGAACGTTGCCACCACAGCGTAGGAACCCGCGTTTGTCGGCGCCGTCGCGCTTCCGTCGTATGTGATCGCGAACGAGCCCGGCACTACGTTGTTGCTCGCGTCGCGCGCAACGGCGGTCGCGGCGTGCGAAGAGCCGTCGTACGCGAACGGACCGCCGCTCACGGTCACGGTCGGTGTGGCCTGCAGCACGTTGATGTGCACCACCGTGCCGTTCACGTCGTTGTAGTGCGCGCTGTCCGCCGGCGCAAAGTCCACCGACAGCGCCTGATTCGCGCCCGCGTTCAGCACCGTTCCCGCGGCCGGCGCGTACGTGAACGTCCCCGGAACGCTGGCCGTCGCGTTGAGTTGCGTGCCGCTGAGCGGCGTGCCGTAGGTGATGTCGGCGGGATCACTCCACGTCACCGTTGGTGTAGCTTTGCAGGTGGTCTGCACCGTCGCCGGCGCCGAGACGACCGAGCCGCACTGCGCGTCGGTGATGGTGACGGTGTACGTCCCTTCGCCCGCCACGAGCGTCGACGCCGTGCCGACGATGTTTGCATCGGCGTCGCGCCACGTGTAGCCGCTGATCGTGCCGCTGCCGCCGCTGGCGTTCGCCGTGAGCGTGGTCGTGTCGCCGTAGCAGACGCTCAGCGTCCCGGTGATCGACGCGGCCAGCTGCGGCAAGTCGGTGACTGTGAACGACGCGGAGCTCGAGGTCGCGCAGTCGGAATCGGTGATCGTCACCGTGTACGTTCCGGATGGTGCATCGAACGTCGCCGCGTTGCCGACCACGGTGTTCGCCGCGTCGCGCCAGACGTACGTCACGATCGAACCGCTGCCGCCCGTGGCGCTCGCGGTGAGCGTGGTCGTGCCTCCGGAGCAGACGTTGTTGCTGCCGGTGATCGACGCCTGCAGCGCGGCAGGGGAGTCAGTCGCGGTCATCGAAAAGTCGTCGATGTAGCCGACCAGCGAGCCGTTCGGCGTGGCGTACGACCAGAAGTCGAAGCCGTTGATGGCGCGTGGCGTGGTGCCGCCGCCGAACGAGCCCGATTTGTAGCCGACTTCCCACGTCGTGCCGCACGCGCTGCCGATCAGCACACCGGCGGCGCTGTAGATGTCGACCCTCACGCGATCGTTCGGCTCGGCGCCATTCAGGCCGTCGACGAGATCGACCACGATGTCGAAGCGATACCACGTGCCCCACGCCAGCGTGGCTACGGTGTTATTCACGAAGCCGCCCGAGTACTGCGAACGGATGTCGACGCGCGGCGACACGACGGAGGTGATCGGATCGGTGATGTTCGAGAGGCGGATGACGGCGTAGCGATTCGCGCCGTCGTCGGCACCGGGGCCTTTGCTGCTCGGATCGAGCTCCGCGAAACGGCCGTCGGAGATGACGGATGTCGGCGCGACGTCCGGCGTGCGGTACCAGAACGAAGCGACGAAGCGCGATTTCGGATTCGGCACGGCCACAACGGCGGTGCTGCCGGTTTCGCCTGCCGCGGGAGAGATGACCGGCGAGAAGAGGTTGTTGGCGACGCCGATGAAGTCGGCTTTGCGCGTGCGGATGGCGAGCGATTGCGAGAGGAGCGCCGCGGGCGTGCCGGCGGGCGAGGCTTCGACAAATCCGGTAGTCGGGCTGTTATCCAGCCGTCCCCACCCATCCTGCCCATTCACCTCGGCCACGCTGAACGTCGGTGTTTCGAATCCTGTGCTGTAGCTGGACTGCGCCAAAAGCGGCGCCGCCACGAACGACATCACCGCCATCAATACCGCTGCACATACCGAACGCATCGTGCTGTGTCTCTCCCTCTCCGGAACTGCGATGCACCGGGCCGCGGCCACTCGGGCAGCAGACGCGCGCGCGAAGCGCTCGCGTGGCGCTGCCACGAAGGTGGGGTGCGGGAACCGTGGGGATGATACGCAGGCGGGTGAATCGCTGCGCGGCAGGTAAACCCTGGTGGAAAAACGGAGGGGCGTGGAGCGTGAGTGACGACTGCGCGCTGCGCGCTACTCGCCGCCGCTGCGCGCTTCTTCGAGCAGTTCGCAGAGCAGATGCAGCCGCTCTTTCGGCATGTGCGCGAGCGTCTTCCTGAGGATGCTCTGCGTGGTCACGTCGAGTTTCGCCAGCAGCGCGAGACCATCCGCCGTGAGGGTGGTCAGGACGACGCGGCGATCGGCGGTGCCGCGCGTGCGCTCGACGAGGCCGCGCTTCTCGAGGCGATCGAGGAGGCGCGTGAGATCGGGATCACGGCTGACCATCCGCTCGGCGATCTCGCCGCAGGGGAGGCCCTGGCCGCGCGCGCCGCGCAGGATGCGCAGGATGTTGTATTGCGAGAGGCTGAGGTTGTCGGCGCGCAGCGCTTCGTTCATCGGCATGACCAGCTGATCGGCCGTACGCATGAGCGAGAGGACCACTTCCTCCTGCACGTTCGCGAACGGCCTGGTCTGCTTGATCTCGTTTCTCAGCTTTCCTGACATGCACTCCTCTCAACAGTAGCCGTGTTCGCAATAATCCTGTTCACGATAGTCGTTACGAGGAATATCGTCCTGCGGCAGAAAGTTATGGATTGCGAAAAGGAGAAAACAACATGGCTGAAAAGACCACATGGCAGATCGACGCGGCGCACTCCGGTGTCGAGTTCGCGGTGAAGCACATGATGTTCACGACCGTACGCGGCCGTTTCAAGGACGTCAACGGCACGATCGAGGTGGACGAGCAGAACCCGGCCAACTCCGTGGTGAACGTGGAGATCTCGGCCGCCAGCATCGACACGGGCGTGGCCGATCGTGACGCGCACCTCCGCTCGGCCGACTTCCTCGACGTCGAGCATCACCCGGCCATCACGTTCCGCAGCAAGCGCTTCGAAGGCTCGCTGCAAGACGGCGGCGCGTTCCAGATCACCGGCGACCTCACCATTCGCGGCAAAGCGAAGGAAGTGACCCTCGAAGGCACCTACCTCGGCTCCGGCAAGGATCCGTGGGGCAACATCAAGTCGGGCGCCGAGGCGAGCGTGAAGATCGACCGCCGCGACTGGGGGCTGACGTGGAACCAGGCGCTCGAAACGGGCGGCATCCTCGTGGCGAACGACATCCGCATCGAGCTCCAGATTCAGGCCGTGAAGGCTGCACCCGTAACCGCGTAAAGTAGGTTCGTGGAGCGAAGCGCGCGCGATGGCGCCGGCGGATGCCGGCGCTACTCGAGTTTCGCGCTGCGCCGGCGGCGTCGCACGCACGCGCGCTACGCCGCGATCTGATGCTGCTGCAGCGTGGTCGTGAACGTCTGGCCGTCGACGTCGAGGTACAACTGGTCCTCCGTCACGGTCAGCGCGAGCGTGTTGCGGCGGCCGAGGGCGGAGGAGACTTCGTCGATGAAGCCGTCGCCGAAGGTGTAGAGGGCCACTTCGTTGACGCGGTGAATCTTCTTTCCGCTCAGCTGCTCGAGGACCAATCGAAGCGGGCGGTGCGTGTAGACCGCCACGCGATCGGCGAGCTTCGTGGCGCGATGAATGCGGTCGGCGTCGGGTGCGCCCACTTCGATCCAGGACGTGATGCGGCCGGTCAGGTCGCGCACCAGCACGGCCGGTTCGTTGCCTGCGGCCACGCCTTCGGTGAATGCGATGCCCTCCGTGTACTCGAGGCAGTACGCCAGCAGGCGGCTGAGCATGTACTCGGCCGTCTCGGACGGCTGGCGCGCCACGCGGAGATCGAACGTCTCGTACACGCCGCGGTCGACGTTCGAGAGCTGCACGTTGAACGCGTGCATCGTTGCGGTGAGGGCCATTCGCCGCGGAGCATACAGGACGGCCATCGAGCACCTGCTCAGCTGCGCGGCCGGGGCCGGCGTGCCGAAGCCGCGCGACGCGGCGGTTGCGATGTGCGCGCCGCGAACAGCGGCGTGCGAAAAGTGCAGGCGGCGTCGCATCCGAATTATGTTCGACCGACGCGCTTCAGCGCCGGACCGAAGCCAGCCGCGTCTGCCGACCAGAAGGTCACTCGCTGTTATGTGTGCGACGGATCTTCCGGAATCGTTCCCACGGGCCCGCTTCGAATTGGCAATTGACCGTTCCGCCGCCGTCATCGGACTTCGACGTCACGCCAGTGCCGTCCAGCCGCAGGTATACGCCTGGGAACTCTGCGGATTCCAGCGTGACAACATCGTCCTCTTCCTCCCGGATCCGGAACAGCTCATATGGACCGGCTGACGCCTGGCAGTTCACAACCCCCGCACCGTCATCAACGTGGGCAACCACGTCTCTACCATCCATTCTGAGAAAAACATTCGGAAAGGCAGCAGACTCAATGGCGACCGTTCCCCGCTCCTGCCTGCGGATGTAGAAGTACTCCCAAGATCCTGCCGTGAATTGCGCGTTGACGATCCCCGAGCCATTACCTTCGAATTGCCTGACATCGCGGCCGTCCATACGCAGGTACACGCCAGGGAACTGACGTGACTCAAATGCATAGGGACCGTCACGGTGAACGTCGGCATTGGTTTCCTTTCCACGTTCTTTGGCTTCGTCGCTGTTTCCTTCGCTGTTGGCTCCGCCGTGATTTGTTTGATCTTTGCTCATCGCTGCCTCCTCTATTGATCAGGTGCAGCCTATATGCCGCCTTATTGCCGTAACTCCATCGACTGCCGTCGCGTCGCCGGTGAGCGTGCGTGTGAGGCGGCGAACGAGCAAACGCCTTCGTAAGCTGCCGCGAGTGACAATAGCGACTGAGCCTGACTTTCGTCGGCCCACCGCCTGCCTTCACCTTCCCAAGTTGGGTGCTCCGGCTCCGAGCGCCCGGCGTACCATAGCGTCACACATCCATAAGGAGCGAAAAATGAGAAAAGCAGTGATCGCGATCGTCATGTTCATGGCCGTGACGGCCATCGGTGGCGTAGCGCAAGCGCAGTGCACGCTCACGAACGTCACCGAGAGCCTCCCCGGGTTCTTCGTCGGTCAGCCCGTCAACACCGAGATCGAAGTCTGCTGCGGTACGGCTCCTTACACGTTCGAGATCATCGACGGCGCTCTTCCCGACGGCCTGCACATGAACTCGCACGGCAGAATCACGGGCGTTCCGCGCGTGGAAGCCGACACCACCGTCCTCGTTCTGATCACCGACTCCGCCGGCTGCAGCCTCGGCGTCACCTATCCCGTCCGCGTGATGATCGCGGGGGCCGCGGCGGACACCGGAACAGAGCGTTGATCGCGCGCGTCGCCACTACGGCGACTGCACCTGTGCTCCCCGCTCGCGCGATTTCACTTTCGACGGATCGAGCCGCCCCAGTTTCACGAGGCGGCTCGTAATCGCTCCAGAACTGCGGCCGTGCTGCAGCGCCATCTGCGCCACCGTCAGACCTGAATCGAACTCGCTGCCGAGCCGCACGTCTTCCTCGGCCGTCCACGCAGCGCCGGCCGACGCGAACTTTGGATTCGCCGGTTTCGTCCGACCCGGCGCAGGCTGCGGCGCTTCCTTCAACCACGTCGCTGCCTGAAAGAGTGCTCGCACCGTTTCGCCGCTGTGAAACGTCTCGTGCGGAATCCTCGCGCCTGTCTCAGGGTCGACACCATTCGCGAGCGCCTCGACAATCCGAACAACCTGTTCACGTTCCATCGTTCACCTCCGCACCGAGGCTACCTCGGCGGCGCGGTGACGCTACGGATCGTGGAGCGCAGGACTTCGCGCGCCATCCGCCCCAACGTTTGGGGCATCAAGCGCACGCCGCAGGTCACGCCATGTAGAAACGGCGGTGACGTTCCTGCTGTCGTGCGGCGCCGCCGCCCCCACGCGTGTGAACTTTCTGACGGCAGGCCATTCTGATGTAGACAGGCACTTCCGGCCACGGCATACTGCCGCCGGTCCCTTCAGCTCCCCATCGTCATCCGTTTTCCCCGCCCTCGCCGCCGAGAGAAGGAGAGAGACTATGGTTGCGCGCGTCATTCCGAAGTACATCCCGCAGGTTGCCGGAGACCCGACCGACTGGTATCCGAACTATCCCAATCCCGCCGATTTTCAATTCGACTACTACCGGCTGCTGGCGCTCGCGAAGGATGCGGGCACTCCGATCGGCTACGCGCCGTCGGGCGGCGCCAGCGTGGCCGTGATCGGCGCCGGCGCAGCGGGAATGACTGCGGCGCGCGAGCTCTATCGCGCCGGCTACAACGTCACCGTGTACGAAGCGAGCGATCGCATCTGCGGCCGTCATTACACGGACCGCCCGGCTCCCGGCGCGAAGACCGGCATGGAGCTCGGCGCCATGCGCTTCCCGTTCTTCTCCGAGCCCGGCTCGAAGAACTCGGTCTTCGACTACTACCTCAACGCCGAAGCGCCCGGCATCACGTCACCGTTCCCGAATCCCGGCACCGCGCCCGGCAACACCGGCATCTACGTGAACCGCGGCTGGGGTCCCAACGACCAGTTCTATCCAAACCAGGAAATGATCATCTGGGACTACAAGGACGTCCCGTTCAATCCGCCGCCCAATCCGGCATTGGCGGAGGTGTACGTCCTGGAGAACCGCTTCGTCGAATTCTTCTCGAATGTCGTGGCGCCCGTATACGGCACCGCAGACTGGCCGGCGATGTGGCAGCAGATCGCGAACCAGTACGACAAGATGACGTTTTCCGATCTCGTTTTCGCGGAAGCAATCGACACATACAACAACGACGGCTGGCTCGGCGGGTTCGGCATGAACGACGCGCAGTCGGAGCTGTTTTACGTCATCGGCGCCGGCGACGGCAGCTGGGGCGCGTTCTATGAGATCGGCGCGCTCTGGTTCATCCGCTGCGTGATGTTCGGCTTCAACAGCAACCTGCAGACGATGTCCGGCATCGACGGCGCATCAAACTATCCGTATTACAACGACAGCACGCTCACCGACAGTCTCGGCAACGTACTGCCTCCGCCGCAATACTTCGGCATTCAGTCGCTCGTGCAATGGCTGATGTACGTTCCGCCGCCGGCCATGAACGACGCGTTCTATGACGCCATTCACAACGGCAGCGGGCAGAAGCTGCTGATCAACACGCCCGTCACGGCCATTACATACAACGGCAACAGCGTCATCGTCACCGCGAACGACGAGAACGTGCAGTATGACTATGTCATTCTCACGCCGCAGATCTGGGCTTCCCAGCTGGGCGTGGCCATGAACGGCTTCAGCCCTACCGATTTACCCGACGAGACCATTGCGGCGCGCAACGAGCAGCACATGATCGCCAGCTGCAAGGTCTTCTTCCCGCTGAGGCAGGCGTACTGGACGAACAATATCTCGAAGATCCCGCAGGTCATCGTCACCGACACGTTCGTGCAGGACGCGTATGGCGTGCAATGGACGTCGAACGACGCGGGCGTGCTGCTGGCCAGTTACACGTGGGAGGACGACGCTCTGAAGCTGCTCCCGTATTCGAACGATGCCGTCGCCTCGATGGTCATCAAGCAGCTCGACGCCATCACCTCCAGCACTCTCGGCGAGAACGTCAGTGACTACATCACCCACGTCAACGATGCCGTGGTCTTTCAGTGGACGACGCAGGTCGGCTACAACGGTTGCGCGAAACTCTATCGCCAGCGCAACTGGCAGATGAACTACGCGCTCCTCGCATACAACCAACAGAACTCGCAGTCGTCGCGACTGTATCTGGCAGGCGAGACGTTCAGCGTCGAGGGAGGATGGACGGAGCCGGCTCTGCGTCTCGCGCTGGATGCCGTCATCCGCATCATCCAGAACTCCGGCGGCACGTTCGCCAATGGCTTCAACGTAGCCACCGATTATCCGACGTACGACACGACCTTCGAGCCCGACGAGACGTACAACTCCAATCCGTAGCGCGCGCACGATGACGGTTACGGAAACGGTGCGCGCAACGGCATCCTGCGCGATTCATTACGCGGCCGAGGCGTATGAGAGCGATCATCCGCGCGTCGTCGGACGGCAGTCCGCCGGCGCCGGATTTCTCGAAGCGCTGGTCCGCTCCGGCACGCAGCGCGAGCTCTATTGCCTGACCGGCAGTCAGAGCGAGTTCGCCGAATTTCAGCGCAAAGTGGCGTCGCTGACGCCGGAGCCGCTGCCGAGCGTCTGGGTGCGGCCCGACGATCTCGAGCCGCTGCGCAAAGCGGGCTGTCTCTATCAACCCGGACCGATCATCGCGGAGATTGCGTGGCTGCGGCGGTTCCGCGACGAGCGGCTGTTCAGCATCTGCGGCATCACGCACTCCGTGGCCACCGATCGCGTCATTCGCGGCATCCGCGACTTTCTCACCGCGCCCACGCAGCCGTGGGACGCGCTGGTGTGCACGTCAAAGTCGGCGCTCGCGGCGACCGAGCGAATCATGGATTCCTGGACGGATTACCTGGTCGGACGAGGCTTCACTGTGCCGGCCAATCCGATGCGCACCGCGGTCATTCCGCTCGGCGTGCATCTGGACCGCTTTCGGCGCGACGAGGCGGCGTTCGCGCGCGGCCGCGCATTGCGGCGGCGGCTGAACATTCCGGAAGAGGCGGTGGTCGGGCTCTACTTCGGCCGTTTCGACTTTCTGTCGAAAGCGCATCCGACGCCGATGTACCGCTCGTTCGAGCTCGCGCAGCGCGCACTGCCGCCCGACCGGCTGCATCTGCTCATGACCGGACAATTCGGCGATCCGCGTGCCGCCGCACAGTTCGAAAACGCGCGGAACCGCTTCGGGCAGAGCATCAACCTGCACATGCTCGACGGCAATGACGGTGAAGCCGATGCGTCGTGGTTCGCGGCGGATTTTTTCGTGTCGCTGACGGACAACGTGCAGGAAAGCTTCGGTCTGACGCCGGTCGAAGCGATGGCGGCCTCTCTGCCGTGCATCGTCAGCGATTGGGACGGCTATCGCGAGACCGTGGTCGATGGCGAGACCGGCTTTCTGATTCCGACGCTCACGCCGCCGCCGGGCGCCGGCATCGAGATCGCCGATCACCTGGCGCGGCGCGCGTTCGACCACTACACCTACATCGGCATCGTCAGCCAGAGCACGGCCGTCGACATCGACGCGTGCGCGCACGCCATCGTGCGGCTCACCAACGATCGCGAGCTGCGCCTGCGCCTGGGCGAGAGTGCGCGGCGGCGCGCGGAGACGGTCTACGACTGGCGCACGATCATCGAGCAATACACCGATCTCTGGAGCGAGCTGGCAGAGCTGCGCGGCGCCGCGCCCGTGCTCGCGAAACGGCAGGCATCGGAGACCGTGCATCCCGATTATCCCGATCCTTTTTCGATGTTTCGCGCACACCCCACGCGAGCGCTGGGTGATGACGATGAGGTGGCGCTGGCCGATCTCGACGCGCCGTTCGTGCTGGAGCGCCTGCGCAAACATGGCCTCCACACCTTCGCCGGCAATCTGCTGCTCGAGCCGCCGGTCGTCGATCGATTGCTCGCCGTGCTGGCCACGCCGCGCACGGTGCGCGAGCTGATCGGCGAAGTGGGCGCGCCTCGCCGCGAGCGGCTGCTGCGCACCGTGGCGTGGCTCTACAAATACGGCATCGTCAGCGTGCCGTCATGAAGGTCTGCTACTTCCTCTCGCACTACCCCAGTCACCGCATCGCGGGCGAGCAGTACATGAGCTGCATGCGCGCCGCGGGCATCGAGCTCGTCGAGTCGCCGCGCGATGCCGACGCCGTCGTGATCCACAACGAGAGTCAGCACATCCCCGGCTACTTCCGCATGCATCCCGAGCTGCGCGACCGCCGTGTGATCGCTTACTCCGTCTGGGAAACCGATCAGCTTCCCCCGCACTACCGCTTCAACCTCGGCCTGGTCTCGGAGCTCTGGACCTCGTCGCGCTACTGCCGCGACGTGCTCGTGCAGGCGGGGCGTCCGGTGTCGATCGTGCCGCATGTGGTGACCGCGCCGCCGCGCGATGACGCCGCGGTCGCCAAGATGCGCGACCGCATCGGCGCGCATGACGGCCAGTACGTGTTCTACACGATCAACGTCATGGCCTATGTGCGCAAAGGCGTCGACGAGATCGTCCGCGCGTTTCGCGAAGAATTTCCGAATGGCGAAGCGCGCCTGGTCGTGAAAGGAGCGGGCCTGCCGCGGCCGCTCGCCGCGACGCCGGGCGTGGTCGCGATCCCGGAACATCTTCCGGCGAACGAGCTGCACGCGTTGCACTACGCCGCCGACTGCTACGTCAGCGCGCATCATGCGGAAGGGTGGGGGCTCACGCTCTCCGATGCCATGGCCGCGGGACGGCTCGTGATCGCCACTGCATACAGCGGCAACATGGATTTCATGAACGCGACGAATTCGCTGCCGGTCGCGTGCAGCGTCGAGCCGATCCGCGCACGCGATCTGATGATGCAGCCGGAACTGCTGTCGCCGGAGATGCGCTGGGCGTACGCCGATCCCGCCGATCTACGCCGCCAGATGCGCCGTGCGTACGAGGAGCGCGCGTCGCTGCACACGCTCGGCGAGCAGGCGCAGCGCGACATGGCCGCGTTCGCGCCGGCGCGCATCGCGGACATTCTGATGGAGCGTCTGCAGTGTTCCTGAAGCAATACGGCGAGCGCCGCACGGGCACGAACGCGTTGCGCGCGCTGATCGCCGCGAACTTCGAGGACGTCATCGTGCTCATGCACATCCTCGGCGACAAACACTCGCCGCCTGTCGATCTCGACGGCTTGTGGCGCGAAGTGCAGGATGCGGACGACGCGCCGTGGCAATTCATCTCGCGAGCAACGCTCGACCGCCCCTCGCTGACCACGCGTTCCGACAACGCCTGGCAATCGGCGGAGATGCGGCGGCACGCCGCGCCGCTCGCACAGGCGTTCGCCGCTGGCGCATTCGGCTACGTCATCTCCATCAAGAACCCGTACGCGTGGGCGGTGAGCATTGCGAAATTCACGAACTGGTCGCGTGCCGTGGCCACGGAGCGATTGCGCGAGGCCTGCCGCGTGTTCAACGATTGCTATCGCGCCTGGCTGCCGTTGCTGGAGCGCGGTCCGGCACTGCTCATCCGCCACGAAGATCTGATCCGCGACACCGAAGGAGTGCTCGACCGTCTCGGCCGCACCTTCGGCATCAGGCGTTCCGCGACCTTTCGTCCCATCGAGAAGTTGGCGCTTCCCGCCGATTGGGATGACGGCCCGTTGCCGATCGGCCGCAGCCGCTTCGACGCCGGCCGCTACCTGCGCGAGGAGTACCTGCAGGCGTTGTCACCGCCGCAGCGCGACGTCGTCACGTCCACGATGGATTGGGAGCTCCTCGGCCGCTTCGGCTACGCGCCGCTCGCCGACTGAGCTCCCGCCGTTCCAAAAGATTTACGCGCTCGCGCGTTTGCTGCCGTACGCGCGCATGGCCTCTTCGCAGCGCTGCACGTCGTCTTCGCTGATCTCCCACATCTTCTTCGCGCCGACCACTTCCGCCAGCTGGCGGTAGAGCGCTTCATCGATGAAGGGTTTGACGGTGCCGCTCTGGTACTCCTGCTCTTTCTCGCCGTAGAGGCCGAGGAAGGTCTTGTCGTTGAACCACGACTCGCGGTTGCGCTCGGCCATTTTCTGCAGCAGCTCCGCGCTCGGATTGCGCTGCAGGAACTCGAAGAACATGCCGCTGGCGGGGGAGCCGGGGAAGAACCATTCGCCACTGAAGACCTGGATCACGTCGTCGCTCTCGTCGCGCAGAACGGGCGTGATGAAGTTCACGCCGAGCGCTTCGGCGTGCGCGTGGAACGCGAGCAGATCGGTGGTGCGCAGCGCGATGTGCTGCCAGTGCGCCGCGGCGCGATGGCCGTCCAGCATCTCGCGCACGTGTGACGGCATCGACTTCGGCTCCGACGGCTGCACCACGGCGATCATGGTGGTGGTGATGTCGGCGGCGAGGTCGTATCCCTGGCCCACCTGCATCGCGTATGTCAGCGACTGGTCGCCCTGGCCCGCCACCCATTCCTTGCGCTTCTCGTAAACGACATGCTCCGGCGTGCAGCCGAAAACCGTGCGGAAGAGAACGTACGCGACGTTGTACAGCTCCGGCTGCACGAGCAGCGTCATGTGGTCGACTTTGAAGTTCAGAAAATCAGGACGTGAGGCGGATGACAAGGCGTAGCTCCTTCGCGTGGATTCTGCGGCGCTTGAATATCACGCGGGGGAGCGGCGGAGCTACTGGTGCGGAAGTCGCCGGGTCGTCGAGTCGCAGAGTTGTCGAGTCGTAGAGTCGTCGAGTCTCAGAGTCTCCGAGTCTCCGAGTCGCGCGGCGCCGTTCTCCTCTGCGACTCGAAGACTCTGCGACTCTGAGACTCTGAGACTCGTCGCCTACGCCGGAGCGTAGGTCAACCGCATCACATCGTTGGCCATGCGATCGCTGGTGAGCAGGCGAAGCGGTGGTCGCGGCCCGGCGAAATACGGCTTGCCATGCCCGAGCGCGACCGGGTGCAGGTAAATGCGGTACTCGTCGATCAGGCCGAGATCAGCGACGCTCTGCGCCAGGTTGGGGCCCGCCACTTCGATCTCGCCGTCGCGCGACGCCTTCACGTCGCGGATGGCGCTCGCGAGATCATCCTTGATGAGAGTGGCATTGGGACCGACCGTTTGTAACGTGCGTGAGACGACCCATTTCGGCTGCTTCCGCCACGCCGCCGCGAACGCTTGTTCCTCTTCGGTCCACTTCGGATCGTCGTCATCCCAGTAGCGCATCACCTCATACATGACGCGGCCGTAGATGCTGCCCGCCTGCTGCTGCGCCTCTTCGATGAAGTGGAGGAAGAGCGCGGGGCTCGGCGCGAACGCCGTGTGATCAACGTAGCCGTCCAGCGAGAGGTTCATTCCAAATACGAGCTTGGCCAAACTCATGCGCCTTTCTTACACCACCTGACCGCGCGTGTGCGCGAACTACTTGGCTCTCGCGATGTGCATCACCTTCGCGGCGTCGGTGGAGTAGGTCAGGCCGTTGTCGCGCAGCAGTTCGTCGAGCGCCTGATCCCACGGCTTGTCGACCCAGTGCACGGTCACCTGCGTCGCCACGTCGGAAGCGACTTCCATCTTCACGCCGGTCAGTTGCGAGAACGTGCGCAGCACGTCGCGGATGTCGGCGTTGGAGAGATCGAGGCTAATCGGCTCGCCCTTCCACGCCACATCGGTCGTGCGCGTCGTCTCCACGATGGCGACGTCGTAAGTCGTGTCCTGAACCTGCGTCGTGCCGTCCCACGCGGTGAGCTGCAGCTTGCCGGCGCCGCTCGCCGGCGGCGTGAAATGGACGCGGAAGCGGTGACTGTCGCAGGTGATGTCGAGCGTCGCGGCTTCGCCTGCCTTCGCTTCGAGCGTCGCGTCTTTCACGCGCGAGCCTGTGTCGATGCCGAGGATCTTCGTTCGCACGACGTAGGTGCCGTTGGACGTGCGTTGCACGGAGTAGTCGAGGCCGTAGCGTTCGATGCTTTTGCGCACCGGCGCTGCGGTGACGGCGCCGGCGGCGAAGATCACCATGGCCACGGCGGCGGCGGAGATCGCCGAGATCAGTCGATGCGAAAGCGCGGAGGTGCGGATCGTGTCGTATCTCATGAGGTGCTCCATCCTTTCTTGCAGATGCGCGCTGGCCATGCACGAGACGCCGGCCACCGGTGGCGCGACGAGTCCGCGGCAGACTTTCGCCAATGCAGCGACGTACGTCTCGGCGCAGGGGGCCGCGTCTCGCGCGCGTTCGTCGCAGGCCTGCTCGCGGGCAGCGGCGATGCGGCGGTGGGTGAGCCAGACGAGCGGGTTGAACCAGAACAGCGAGCAGGCGATCACTTGGAATGCGCCGAGGAGATTGTCGCGGCGGGCCACGTGTGCGCACTCGTGGCAGAGCAGCGACTGCAGCTCATCGTCATCGAGAGTGGCGCAGCCGTCGGTAGGAAGGATGATGACCGGGCGGAGCACGCGCAGAACGGCCGGCGCTTCGCAGATCGGTGAGACCACGATGTCGATGCTTTGGCGGATGCCGAGGCGCTCGCGTGCGGTGGCGAGCAGCCGAACGGCGCGTTCCGGCGGCGGCGCGGCGGCGCGTGTGGCGGTGACGATCAGACGCCGCGCGACGAGCGACCAGCGGACGAACAGCAGCACCGCCACGCTCGCCCAAAGCGCGATGAGAATCTGCGGCAGCCGCGAAGGTTCGGCGGCGTGCGTGTTGGCTACGGCCAGAGGCGCGCGCAGCAGCGGCAGCACGTTTTGCAGCGGCCGCGCGGCAGGCGCGAAGTGCTCGACGGCGTACGCGATCAACGCGGGCGGCACGAAGAGCGAAGCCAGACCGGTCATGAGGATCGCGTGACGCGTGCGCGCGGTGATGGGCCGCAGCCACGCTGCCGCGGCGAGCGACAGCGCGAGCGCGAGGCTGGAGATGGCGATGTGCAGCGCGATTGCGTTCACTTGCGTCCCCCTTTCGCCGCGGTCCGTTTCGTCTCCGCCTGCTCGATCGCTTTCAGATCGGCCAGCGTGAGCTTGCCGCTTTCGAGCAGCTGCGCCACCACCGGTTGCGCCGAGCCGCCGAACAGCTCGAGCATCTCGTCGAGCACACGCCGGTAGGCCGATTTGCGCGTCACCGCCGGCGCGAACATCAGCGCGTTGCCGATCTTGCGCGTCCGCTTCACGGCGCCTTTTTGCTCCAGCCGCTGCACGATGGTCTGCACCGTCGTGTAGGCGGGCCGCTTCCGTTCCGCCAGCGCCTCGCAGACCTCGCGCACCGACGCCTCCTCCAGGTTCCAGAGGACGGTCATGATCTCCAGCTCGAACTTCGTCAGCTTCATACGTGTGTAGTTGATGCTACTACGCACGTAGTAGGACGGTCAAGCCGTGCGCGACGCGTTACGCATGGCCGCGCACTTCGCGCAGAAGGTCGTTCGGCGGCACGTAGTACGGGTTGTCGTGCAACTGTCGCCCCAGCAGCACCACAGGATGCGCGCGCATCAGATCGACGACGCTCGTGGCATCGATCTTCGTGAGGTCGTACGCGCAGATCACGGTGTGCGCAAAGTGCGGCAGCGCCAGCTCGACGCGCGCTTCGAATTCGATGAGGCGTCGCATGCTGGTCTGATCGGGCAGCACCCAGCCTCTGTACGCGATGAAGCGCGTCTGGCGAAATCCGTCGCGCGTGCCGTCGTCGAGAAATTGCAGCAGCTCCTCGAGGGCCGCCTCGTGATTGGAGGCGTCTCTGAGCGTCCGCGTGTCGTTCCACGAAATGAGCCGCGCGCGGCCGTCCGCTTCCGCACGCTCCAGATCGACGCCGCGGCGCTGCAGGAGGCTGAGGTGCTCGGCGCGCGTGGGCGGCTCGATGATGTGCACCGCTTTGTCGCCGCGTACCAACCCTTCGGCGACGAACGGCGCCAGCACGTCGTAGTGCTCCTCGCGCGAGCGAAAGAACGCCCCCACATGGCGGTCGCCGGAAAGGCATGCGCCGCCCAGGCGAAGAGAATCGGCGGTGGCGGCCACGATGGCGGCGATGAGATGCTCGTGCGCCGCCGGCTTCGCCACCACGCCGCGAGCGCCGGCCAGCGCCGCCTCTTCCTCCAGCGCGGCGGAGTCGTACATCGTCAACAGCAAGACGCGCGCGGCCGGATCGTGCTGCAGGATCTCGCGCGTGGCTTGCAGGCCGTCGATCTCCGGCATCGACACATCCAGCAGCACGACGTCCGGACGGAGCCGTCGCGTTTGCTCGATCGCTTCGCGGCCGTTCGACGCCTCGCCGCACACCGACCATCCCGCGCGCGATTCGAGCAACGTACGGATGCTGCGCCTGACCGCCGCATGGTCGTCCGCGATCAGAATCTGAAGCGGCTCGTTCATTCCGTGATGGGCAGCGTAATGGCGATCGTGGTACCGCGATCGTCCGATTGAATGGCCAGAGTCCCGGACATGTCGCCGACCCGTTGTCGCATGCCCGCCATCCCCACGCCTGATGCAAACAGCGCGTCAGTGCTGCCGCGCAGCGCGTCCGGCAGCCCCTTTCCTGCATCCGAGATTTCGAGGTGAACCATCTGCTCTCCGTGAACCAGCCGGATCTGTGCGCTCGCGCTGCCGGAGTGGCGTTGAATGTTCGTCAGCGCTTCCTGCACGATGCGAAAGATCGTCGTCTCCACGTCGCGCGGCAGCCGCACCGTTTCCTCCGGCACTTCCAGCGACACCGCGATCCCGCTGCGGCTCTCGAAGCCTTTCACGTACCACCGCAGCGCCGCCGAAAGCCCCGCCTCATCAATCAGCGGCGGATGGAGCAGATACGACAGCGTGCGGATTTCCGCGATGGCCTGATCGGTCAGCGCCATGCTGTCCGCGAGCGCCTCCGCGACGCGCGGCTCGCTCGCGGCAGCGCCACGTTGCGCCACCACGAGATTCATGCGCAACGCGGCGAGATGCTGGGCGGTGTGGTCATGCAGCTCGCGGCCGAGGCGGCGACGCTCTTCGTCCTGGACGCGGAGGAGGCGGCGGGAAAGATCCTGAACCGCTTTCTCCGCTTCGTTCTGTCCGGTGACGTCGTGGAAGACGAGCACGTGCACGCCATCGACGACGTTCGCTCGCGTGCGGTAATCGGTCTGATGCCGCGTGCCGTCGCCGCTCACCACCTCGGTGTGCCCCACGACCTCGCCGCGCGCGAGCGTGCCGGCCAGAATCTGCCGCCCTCGTTCACGCGTGGCATCCGGCACAAAGTCGCCGATCTTGCGCCGCACGAGATCCTCGCGACTGTAACCAAGAATCCGCGACGCCGCCGGATTCGCATCCACATACCGCCCCTCGGAATCGAAGAACATCACGCCGTCGATCGCGGCGTCGAACAGCGCCTGCAGCCGACGGCGGCTCGCTTCGAGTCCGGCCTGCGTGGCCAGACGTTCGGTGATGTCGCGCACCATCACCTGAACGAACCGTTGGTCGCCAACCACGATGCGCACCGCGGCCACCTCGACGTGAATGGTCGTACCGTCGAAGCGGATCCAGCGCCGCTCTGTCCACGACACCGGCTGACCTGCGGCGATCTCGGCGAGCTGCGCGCGTGCGCGCTCGCGGTCATCGGCGTGCGTGAGCTCGAGCACGTTCTTGCCGGCGAGTGTGGCCGGACTCGCGGTGCCGAGGATCTGCGCGAAGGCGGGATTGGCGAAGACGATCGTCGCGGCGTCGTCCAGCATGGCGATGCCTTCCGGCGAAAACTCCACGAGCTTGCGGCACCGCTTTTCCAGTTCGGTCATCGGATTGGACCGGTTGCGCATCACGGCGACGATGAGCAGAGCGGCCACGCCGAGCAAGGAAAGGTACGGCAGCAGCGTGCCGAGAACATTCCGGAACAACAGCGCGAGCGCGAGCGGAACCGCGGCGAGCAGCAGGTAAAGCGCCCCATTCCGAAGTACCGTGGGCATACGATCGGCTTCCCGCTCGGTATTATGAGGCCCGTCATGGCGGCGCGCGTGGTGATCGCGGACGATCATTCCATCGTTCGCAAAGGGCTTCGGCAGATCATGGCAGAGACGAATGAGTTCGTGCTGGCCGGAGAAGCCGCGACTGCCGATGAGCTCCTGAGCCTGCTGCGCAAGGAGCCGTTTGACGCGGTGGTGCTCGACCTCGCCCTCGGTGCGCGCAATGGGCTCGACGTGCTCAAGCACATCAAGAGTGAATTTCCGCGGCTGCCGGTGCTCATCCTGAGCATGCACGACGCGCGGTTGTACGCGGTGCGGTCGCTGCGCGCGGGTGCCTCCGCGTACATTCAGAAAGAAGAAGCGTCCGAAGTTCTGGTGCGCGCGCTGCGGCGCGTGCTGGCCGGCGGCACGTACATCAGCGACAGCGTGGTGGACGTGATGGCCGCGGAGCTGTGGAGCGGCGCGCCGGAGTTGCTGCCGCACGAACGGCTCTCCGATCGGGAGCTCGAGGTCTTCCGCATGCTCGGCATGGGACAGTCGGTGACGCAGATCGCGCAGACGCTCAATCTCAGCGTCAAAACCGTGAGCACGCACCGCACGCGCATCCGCGAAAAGACCGGTCTGGCCGATAACGCGGAGATCGTCCGCTACGTCACCGCGCATCATCTTTGAGACGCGCCTGTCGGCGCACTGCCGATAGGAAGATCGGAACGTGTCCTACAGCCGAATCGGACGCTGTCGCTCCGCTTCGCCGCCTCCCTCAGCCGATCATGCAGAGTAGTGAAGCAGCCACTCGATGCTCCGGGTCACGGCAGTCCAGATGCCGGTGACGTGTTCGAAACGCGGACGGATGCGCAGCCTCTGCGCGGCGCCGCCCGCGACGTGGAAATCGCCGTAACTCACACGTGCGACGACCCTTCCGTGTGCGACTCCTGCCGCCACGTCACTCGGCAGCATTCGTGCGACACGGAGCACCCGAACATGCCGGCGCTCCTTGCCTCCCCAGTGCACTCCGAGACCCGCATCCGCCGCAGCACGCTCTGTCCTCCGTTCGAGGAGACGCTTCGCTATGTCGCGCGTCTGACACACTCGGTGTCGGTAACGGTCATCGACGTCGATGAAGAACAGCGCGTCATCGCCGCCAGCGGTCCGGCGCTCGACGATCTCTCCATCTCCATCGCGCCGCAGCTCTTCGACCAGCACCGCACGCAGTGGATCGACGATGCGTCGCGCGGTCATTCCGATTTGCGCAGCACGCAACCGTATGCCGTCGCCGTTCTGCCGCTGCTCGCCGGCTCCAGCCACTACGCGGTCGTTTTGGTGCGCGAGGAGCGCGGCGTGTGGACCGAGTCGATGCGCGAGCAGGTCGAGCGGTTCCTTCCCGTCATCACCTCGCTGCTGGCGGCGATCGGCCGGAACAGCGAGAGCGCGCAGGTCCTCAGCCAGCAGGCGCTGCTCAACAGCATCACCGATCTGGCGTGGATGAAAGACGTCCGCTCGCGTTTCGTGGCCGTGAATCACGCGCTGGCCGCAGCTCTCGGCCGCGGTGCCGAAGAGATCATCGGCACGAACGATTGCGATTACTTCCCGGCCGATGTGGCCGACGCGTACATCGCGGCGGATCGCGACGTGGTGACGAGCGGCAAGACGCGCCACGACGTCGAGTCGCTCGTCGATGGTGCGGGCAGAGTGCGGTGGATCGAGACGGTGAAGAACCCCGTGCGCGACGACACGGGAGCCGTGGTCGGCACCGCGGGCGTGGCGCGCGACATCACCGATCGCTACGAGCTCGAAGAAACGCGCCGCCGCCTGGCGAGCGCGCTGGCCGACGAGCACCAGCGTCTCAGCGACATGGTGGCCAATGTGCCGGGCGTGGTGTGGGAAGAGCTGTTCGACCTCACCTCCCGCTACGTCAGCGACTACATCGAAACGTTCCTCGGCTACTCCGCCGCTGAATACCTCACGCGCTTCGCGTCATTCATGGAGGTCGTGCATCCCGACGACCGCGAACTGGTGGAGCGCGGACGGCGCGAGATGATCCGGCAGCGCCGCGGCGTGACGCTCGTCTTCCGCGCCATCCGCAGCGACGGCAGAGTGGTGTGGTGCGAATCGCATTGCCGCGCCATCGTCGACGCGGAAGGGAACGTGATCGGCCAGCGTGGCGTGTCGATGGACATCAGCGACCGCAAGGAAGCGGAAGATCAGCTGCGCGCGAGCGAAGAGCACTTCCGCCATCTGGCGAATGTCACGCCGGTGATGATCTGGACGACGAATGCGGAAGGGCGAGTGACCTTTCACAACGAACGCTTGCGCGAATTCGGCGGCTTCGATGATGGCCGGCTCGTCGGCGACGCGTGGCGCGATCGCCTCCATCCCGACGATCGTGCGCGCGTGCTCCATGCGCTGGAAGAGGCGAGCGAGCGAAAGAGCTGGATGTCGCTCGAAACGCGCTATCTGCGGCACGACGGCGAATACCGTTCGCTGCTCGTCGAAGCCGCGCCGCGCTACGCGCCGGATGGCACGTTCATCGGCTTCGTCGGCAGTTGCGTCGACATCACGGATCGCAGCCGGCTGGAGCGCCGCCTCGACGACGAACGCCAGCTCGCGAGCCTGGGCCGCCTCGCCGCGACGATCGCGCACGAGATCAACAACGTGCTGATGGCCATCCAGCCGTTTGCGGACGTGGTGCGCCGCACTTCGTCGCCCGACGTTTTGCAGCGTGCGGCCGATCACATCACCACATCCGTGCAGCGCGGCCGCCGCATCACGCACGAGATTCTCCGTTTCGCGAATACATCCGATCCGGTGCTGCAGCCGCTGGACGTCGAGACGTGGCTGCAGAACCTGAGCGAAGAACTGCGCGCCACGATCGGTCCGCGCATCGATCTCTTCATCGACGTGCGCGATCGTCCGTGCATGCTGGCGGACAGCCACCAGATGACGCAGGTGCTGACCAACCTCGCGTCGAATGCGCGCGACGCCATGCCGTCCGGCGGCGAGCTCTCAATCTCCGCGCGGCTGGAGCGCGAGTGGCCTGGACTGGCGTCGGAGGCCGGACCGTTCGTGCATCTGATCGTGAGCGATACCGGAACCGGCATTCCGCCGGAGATCGCGGATCGTCTGTTCGAGCCGCTCTTCACGACCAAGACCACCGGCACCGGCCTCGGCCTGGCCATCGTGCGCGACGTCGTGCGCAGACACGATGGCGACGTGATGGTGGAGAGTCCCGCGGGCGGCGGCGCGATGTTCCACCTCATTATTCCGGCGACGTCCGAACAACCGGTGCGCGCGAGCGACGACTCGGCAACGATGCCGGAGTCGGTGCGGCGCGTCCTGCTCGTCGAAGATGACGAGACGGTGGCCAGCGGCGTCGCGGCGATGCTCGAGCTGGAAGCGACGCAGGTAGCGGTGGCCTCGACCGGCGCGACCGCGCTCGGCGCCATCGCGGCCTTTCAGCCCGACCTGGTCGTGCTCGACATCGGCCTGCCCGACGTTCCCGGCACCGTCGTCTTCGAGCAGATTCGCGACCGGTATCCCGATCTGCCGGTGCTCTTCTCGACCGGACACGCAGACGAGCTGCACGGCCAGATCGATCAGATGCGCGGTCCGACGGCACACCTGCTGAAGCCGTACGATCTGGAGACGCTGCTCGCCACGATCCGCGAGCTCGTCACGCCGGACGACGCGTCATGAAGACGATCTTCGTGATCGATGACGATCAGACGTCGCGGACCATGCTGACGAAGCTCGTGGAGACGCCGGAACGGCGGGTGCTGGCGCTGCCCGACGCGATCGAATGCATCGATCTGCTGCGCACGCACGAGCCCGACGCCATCATCCTCGACCTCGACATGCCGATCTTCGACGGCGAGCGCTTCATCGATTACCTGGCCGGCGTCGCCCCGGAGATCATCGAGCGCGTGATCATCGTGAGCGGCTCCTCGTCTCTCCTGCGCCGCCGCAGCTGGCCCGTGCGGGCGGTGCTGGAGAAGCCGGTGGATGTGCCGACGTTGCTGCGGTTGCTGGAGTGGGACGCGGAGAGCGGCCGGCGCGAGGAGTGAGGTGCGATCGAAAAACAGATGCGCCGCTGCCGAAACAGCGGCGCATGCTGCCGTGCGACGCGATCAGTGGCCTTGCGGCGTGGATGTCTGAGTCGTGGTCGTCGTCGTGGTCGTGCCGTCGGGGAGCGTTGCCGGCGGCGGTGTCGTCAACGATTTGATCTTCTCGCGCAGCTCGTCGATTTCCTTGCTCGACGTGCTGATCTGGCTCTGGAACTGTGTGACGAGGCCGCCCAGCGCCTGCCTTTGCGCGGCGTCACTTTCGGCGAGTTGCTTGTTGACGTTGGCCAGAAGATCGGTGAGCTGCGTCCGCTGCGATTTGGCGGCTTCGAGCTCCGCCTTCAGGTCGCGAATCTGGTCGGCTCGTTCCGAGCTCGCGTTGTCGAGCTGCGCCGTCGCTTCCTTGTTCGCGATGGCCAGGAGTTGTTCGAGGCCGCTCTCCAGCGAACAGGCGTGGTCGTACGCCTGCCAGTCCTTCACACCCTGAAAGTATGTGTACTCCTTCATGTCCTTCAGGAGACCGTCGAAGAGGATCTTCTGCGTGCGCGCGCGTTCGGCCGTGATGGCCGCGGTGACGGCCTGAGACGTCTTGTCCGCATAAAACGCCGCTGAGATGTTGTCGAGCGAAGTGCCGCCGACCATATTCGCCAGACCGACGATTGCCGACAGTCCCGGCAACGCCGCCGCAGTCCCGGCCGACGTGGCGGTGGCCAGTTCGCGGAAGCTGTTGCGCGTCGCGTCGAGGCTGGCCTTCGTGCCGAGGAGGCGCGTGGTGAAGACCGAGCAGTTGCTGTCGCTGAGATTCACCAGCAGGCCGATGGCGCGATTGCGCTCGGCTTTGTTGCGGATGGGAAGGCGAAGGATGTCCTGCCAGTCGACGCCGACGTAGAGACACTGCTGTCGCACGTCCGTGTTGTTGACGCGGTCCATGCCGCCCACGCTCGGCGTGCGAATGCACCGGATGTTGATCTGGTCGTCGTCGCCGGGCGCCGGCGTCTCCGGCTTCAGTTGCGGCTGTGGCGTCTCGATGACGTTCGACACGACCGGAAGGTTCGTGAGCGACGCAATGAGCGTCGGGCTGCTCGCCGGAATGGCGACGGTTTTTTGAGGCGCCGGCGTGATGACCGGTGACGCCGAATCGCCGGGCATGGGCGCGAGCTTGATCTGCACCACGCGTTGTCCGCCGTCCGTGAGATCCATGAACGCCACCGGCTGCGCGCGCAGGTGTCGTTCCGGACGGCTCAGGCAACCGGTGAGCGCAATGGCGATCAGCAGAATCGAGAAATGACGAGACTTCACATTCCCTCCTTGCGGACGCGAGACGCGAAACCGAAATGGACGTCGTGTTCGAATCCGGTGTAAAGCGTGGGAGAGACGAGCCGGCGGATTTCCCGCACATTCGAAGCGCCGCCTCCGTTTCTGCCGGGTCTCGCGCGTTAAACTTCCTCCCTCTTGAAACGGGTCCTCCTCTACGGCGCCATCGGCGGCGCGCTGATCGCGCTGCTCAAGGTCATCGAGTACAAGCACTTCATCCACGCGTACCCCTCCGAGTTGTACGGCGGGCTTGTGGCCGTCCTCTTCGCCTCGCTCGGCATTTACGTCGGGCTGCGCTCGGCGCGCGCGAAGGAAGTGATCGTGGAGGTGCCGGTGCCGGTTGCGATGCCCGTCGCGATGGAAAAGCCGTTCGCGCCGCGCGATGAATCGCTGAAGGAGCTCGGCATCACGCCGCGTGAGTTCGAGATCCTCGGCCTCATCGCCGAAGGCCTCAGCAATCGCGAGATCGCCGAACGCCTCTTCGTCTCCGAGAACACGGTCAAGACGCACTCCTCGCGTCTCTTCGACAAACTGAGCGTGAACCGCCGCGTGCAGGCGGTGCAGCGCGGCCGCGAGCTCGGCCTCATTCGTTAGTTGACCGCAAAATCACCCGTTCGGGTGACGACAGAACGGACGCCGCGGCAGTAGGTTGCGCAAAAAACATCGGAGGCGCGAGTGAAGAAAATCGTTCTGAAGTACGGGCTGTACGCGAGTGCCATTCTGGTCGCCAACATGGCCATCGCCATCCCGCTTTGCGTGGACGGGACCATCAATTGGGGACTGTCCGAGGTCATCGGCTACACGGCCATCGTGCTGTCATCGCTGATGACGTTCCTCGGCATCCGCTCCTATCGCGAGAGCCACGGCGGCACGATCACCTTCGCCCGCGCCTTCCAGGTCGGCATCCTCATCACGCTCCTCGCCTCGGCCGCCTACGTCGTGACGTGGGAGATCATTTATTACAACTTCCTGCCCGACTTCGCCGAGAAGTACACCAAGCACACGGTCGACAAACTGCGCGCCACCGGCGCGAGCGCCGACGCGATCGCCAAAGCGGAGAAGGAAGGGGCGGAGTTCGCGGTGAGCTACAAGAATCCGCTCATCAACATCGGCATGACCTTCCTCGAAGTCTTTCCGATCGGCCTGATCATCACGCTCGTCTCCGCGGCCATCCTCCGGCGCAAACCGGGACCCGGCAGCGGGGAGCTGGCCATGGCGTAGTCAGACGCGACGCACCGCCGCCGCCACCGCCGCGAGTGGCTCGAGGATCCGCTCCGCCTCGGCCACCGCGTGCGGCGGCGGCTCTTCGCGGATGACCGGCGGACGCTCGTGCGCGACGGCGTTCGCGAGCTCCGTGAGCATCGCCGCGGCGTAGCGGCCCAGCGCCGCGAGGCGCAGGCGATCGTTCTCGCGCGCGGCCGCATGCGCGAGACGCGTGAACGCCGCCGCAAAGCGCCGCGAGTAGATCAGCACCGTCATCGCCGCCTCCTCGGCCGCCCCTTCGCGATGATCGCTGAGCGCGCGTTGCAGCGATGCATTCGCATTCTCCAGCGCCACTGCGAAGTCGCGACGCGCTTCGGCGATCTGCTCGTCGTCGCATTCGACCGTGCACCGTGCGAGCTCCGCGAGCGCGCGCAGCGCGGCAGCGACATCGTCGCGCAGACGTCCGCGCTCCGACGCGGGCCAGAGCACGAAGGCGGCGAGCAGCGCGAGCATCGCGCCGAACAGCGTGTTGCTCACGCGCAACCACACCAGATGCCGATCGAGCGCATGCACCTCGGCCAGCATGACGAACGTGGGCGTGAGCACGAACGCGAAGAGGCCGTAGTTCACGGGCAGCAACGCGACCGTGAGCGCCGCGCCGACGAAGACGATGGCCATCATCTGCAGCGGCGTGTGTACGACGGAGAGAAGCAGTGCCGCGACGACCGCGCCGCCGATCGTGCCGACGATGCGCTGCAGCCCGCGTTGCAATGTGGCCGAGGTGTAGGGCTGGAGCACGACGACGACCGTGAGCGTGAGCCAGTAGCCGCGATCGACATGCAGCGCGCGGGTGATGGCCGAGGCGATGCCTGCGGCAACGGCGACGCGAAGCGCGTGACGGAGCACGGCGGAATGCCACGTCAGCACGCCGCGGACGGGAGCGATGTACGCAGCGCGAAAATCGAAGCGCGGACGCTCCGCATCGCGCTCGTCGTTCAATTCGCGCAAGGCGGTGAGCGCGGTAACGAGAGGATCGTGCAGCGGATCGGCGGAGGACGTGTTGAGCGATGCGGAGTAGCGTTCGCGCTCGATGCCGTCGGCGATGGCGAGAAGAATCGCGGCGAGATCGGGTCGCGGTGCGGGCTCGCGTTCGAGGAGCGTGGCCAGGCGGTCGCTGCTTTCGAGGAGCACGAGCAATCGTTCGCCGCGCGGCGATTCGCCGTTCAGGCCGCGGCGGAGTTGCGTGAGCGTGCGGCGCGATTCGGCGATGGCGGCGCGCGCTTCGGCGATCGCGGAGCTTTCACCGCGCGCCACGGCGGCGAGAGCGCGGTAGGCGCGCGCGATGGCGAGACGCGCTGGTGCGTACAGCCGGAAGCGGCCGAGGAGGAGGGAGAGGGCGATGGCGAAGGCGGCGCCGGCGAGGACGCCGCGGCCGCGCGTGAGTGCGGCGAGGAGCGTCGGCGCGGGCTGCTCCATCGAGATGACGAGCGTGGCCAGCGACAGCACGCCGGTGCCGGTGGCGGGCGCGCCGTACGTGCGGGCGATGCCGGCTCCGATCGCCCAGATCGCGATGACGATCACGGCGGAAAGCGGATGGCGTCCGGCGAGCGCGCCGGCGATCACGGCCAGCGTGCCGTAGAACGTGGCGGGGATCATGGCGCCGAGGCGCGTGCGGAGCGCGCCGCCTTTATCGGCGAGGGCGACGTTGAATCCGGCGAGACCCATCCACGCGGCGTTCGGCCATTCGAGCGCGGAACCGGCGAGCAGCGGACCGACGGTGGCCACTGCGGCGCGCAGGCCGGCGGCGTAGGCGGGCCGCGCGTTGGCGACCTGCGTCGCCTGCGTGATGTGCGTGCGAAAGCGCTGCATGCGCGCGCGATTGTGCGACGGATTGGGCCGCGATAGGCTGGCCGCGTGACGCGGCGCTATCGCGACGACTGGGCGGAGCTGGCGAAGCGGGAGCCGTATTTCGCGGTGCTCACTGACCCGCGATATCTGCGCGAGCATTTTGACGACGACGCGCGGCGCGCGTTTTTCGCGAGCGGCGAAGCGGATGTGGACGCGCTGTTCGCGCTGGTGCGTTCGCACGTTCCCGATTTCGCGCCGCGCTCCGCGCTCGATTTCGGATGCGGCGTGGGACGGCTGACCATTCCGCTGGCGCGGCGTTGCGGTCGCGCGACGGGCGTGGACATCGCGCCGGAGATGGTGGCGGAAGCGCGAGCGAATGCGAGCGGCGTCGACGCGGCGTTCGTGACGAATCTCGAGGACGTGAGCGAGCGCTTCGATTTCATCGCGTCGCTGATCGTCTTCCAGCACATTCCGGTGAGCGAGGGCGTGGCCACGCTGACGAAGTTGCTGCGACGGCTCGCGCCGGGCGGCGTGGCGGCCATTCACATGCCGCTGCGGAGACCGGGCGGCGTGCTGCGGCGCATCGCGCGACGCGTGCGCGGTGCGATGCCGCTCGTGCATCGCGCGATGCAGCGGCTGCAAGGCGACCGATCGCGTTTGCCGTACATGCAAATGAATGCGTATCGCGTCGAGGAGATCTCGCGCGTGATGCGCGCGGTGACCGGCGCGGCGCCGATCGTGGTGCCGCGCAATGAAGGGGCGATCGAAGGCGCGATTTTTCTGGTGCGGAGACCATGAGCGAACTGCTGGAACGAATCATCATTCAGGCGCCGATGGGCGGCGGGCCGGGCACGCCCGCGCTGGCGGCGGCGGTGTCGAACGCGGGCGGCATTGGATCGCTGGCGGGCGCGTATCTGACGCCGGAGCAGATCACGGCGGACATCGCAGCGACGCGTGCTCTGACGCGCGGTCCCATCAACGTCAATCTCTTCGCGGGCGGATATCACACGACTGTCGATCGTGATCCCGCGCCGATGCTGGAGTTGCTGGCGGAGGTGCATCGCACGCTGGAGCTGCCGCCGCCGTCGTTGCCGAACGTGCCGCCCGATCCGTTCGACGCGCAACTGGAAGTGGTGTTGCGCGCGAAGCCGGAGATCTTCAGCTTCACGTTCGGCATTCCGTCGGACGAAGCGATGCGCGCGCTGCGCGGCATCTACGTGATCGGCACGGCGACGACGGTCGCGGAAGCGCAGCTGCTTGCGGACGCCGGCGTCGACGCGATCGTCGCGCAAGGCGCCGAAGCGGGCGCGCATCGCGGCACCTTCGCCGCGCCGGTCGAGCAGTCGATGATCCCAACGCTCGAGCTGGTGCGCGGCATCGCTGCGCGCGTGAAGCCGCCGGTCATCGCCTCCGGCGGCATCATGACCGGCGCGGAGATTCGCACCGCACTCGACGCCGGCGCGTCGGCCGTGCAACTCGGCACCGCGTTCCTGCTCTGTCCCGAAGCCGGAAGCTCACAGCCGTATCGCGACGCGGTTCTGCGCGCACGCGGCACGGAGACCGAACTGACGCGCGCCTTCTCCGGCCGCGCTGCCCGCGGCATCCACAACCGCTTCATGGAGCTCGTGCCGGAGTCGGCGATTCTGCCGTTCCCGATCCAAAACACGCTCACACGCGCCATGCGTGCCGCATCCGCGAAGGCGAACAACGCGGAGTACCTCTCGCTCTGGGCAGGCACGGGCGTGGAGCGCATTCGCGCTTTGCCGGCGGGGGAGTTGGTGAAGGTGTTGATGGCGGAGATGGTGTCCGCGCGCTGAGCGTTGGAGCGGCGGGCGCCCTCGCCCGCCGAAAACACAAACGGCGGGCGAG
>DASSMK010000051.1:0-4705 GCA_035688915.1 Thermoanaerobaculia bacterium | reverse complement strand
AGGGTGCCCGCCGCTCCACTACTGTCCGATGTCGGTAAGATCGGTGGGCGTGAATGCGGCGGCCGCGATCGACACCCAGCCGTCGCCGGTGATGTTGTCGGTGCTCGACGCGTACGCCGTCCACGACGCCTGAATGTCATCGACGGTGAAGACAACGGCGAGCGTGCCGTAATCGCCCGCAGGAATCGACGTCTGCGTCATGCCCGGCCCCGGCACCGTGACGCTGATCTGCTGCTGCGCGTGCTCGCCCACCACTTGCACGGTGAACGTATGCGGCACGTCGTCGAGATTGACGATGCCGTAGTTCGTGCGGAAGCCGCTGTCCTGCCGCAGGCCGATCGCCGCGGCCACGTCGTGATAGTAGAAGCTGTCAGGATCGACGCCGGGGAACGGCTGCGACACGGTGCCGGTGGAGCTGGGTTGCGGCGTCCAGATGCGCGAGAAACCGTCGATCGCGCCGTCGAAATCGATGTCGTTCTGCGCAACCGGAATGATGACGATCGAGCCGAGGCCTTGCTTGTTGAGAACGGTGCCGACGAAGTCGCCGAACGTCACGAACTCGCCCGCTTCGAGTGTGAGCTGCACGCCGTCGGGATTGCTGTTGTCGGCCGAGCCCTGCGGAATCCAGAACGCCACCACGTCCTGCGGCGCGGTGTCGTAGTTCACGAGCGTGACGTCGGAGCGGAAGAACGTGCCGTTTGCGCCTTGCACGTTGCCCGCTGCGGGAATGACGACCAATCGCGCCGAGCGGTTGTCGCCGATCGCGTTCGCGTGCACTGCGCTGTTCGCGTTGCGGCTTTGCAGCATGAGATGTCCATACAGGCCGGTGTCGCCGACGGCGCGCACCGCCGGCCGGGTTTTCGCGGGACGCGCCGTGCGGCGCGGAGCCGCAAACGCCGGAACCACGAGCGCGAGCGCGAAAAGGAACAACGAAAAACGTTTCATCAGGTTCAGATCTCCTTTGGGTGTGTCCGGTGAATCTGCGAGAGCCTGCGTGCTAAACTCCGGCCAGTCCCGTCGTCGCACGCATGGCCCGCCGCTTCGTCATCCTGCTCATCGCCGTAACTCTCGTCGCGTCAGCGTGCAAGCGCAAAGCCGCGACCCCACCGGACGTGATCGTCCGCGTGGCGGAGCGCATGGTCACGCTCGGCGATTTCAAACGCTATCTCGAGCGCAATACCGGCACCGAGCTCGCGCAGATGACACCCGAGGTGGCGAGCGCGATCCTTGATCAGTTCATTGAGGAAGTCATCCTCTCCGAGTACGCCGCGACGCACGGCATCGAAGTGCCCGCGGAGAAGATCGCCGCCGCGGTGCGCACCGAGGCAGGTTCGACCGTGATCGAGAAACGCGACGAGATGCGGCGCGAGAAGCTGCTCAGCGATGTGGCGGCCGAGGTGCCGGAGCCTTCGGATGCGGAAGTGGCGGCGTATTACCAGCTGCATGCGGCCGACTTTAAAAGCGGCGAGGAAGTGCGCGTGCGGCAGATCCTCGTGCACGACGAAGCGCTCGCCACGCGCATTCACGACGAGCTGGTGAAAGGCGGCGATTTCGCGGTGCTGTCGGCGGCGAACTCCAGCACGCCGAATGCGAAACGCGGCGGCGAGATCGGCTACGTCAGCCGCGGCGAGCTGCCGAAGATGTTCGAAGACGAGATCTTCCGCCTGAAGACGGGCGAGATCAGCGACGTCATTCGCACCGATTCCAGCTTTCACATCTTCCGCGTCGACGAACACCGCGCGGCCGGCATGCTCGATCTCGAAAGCGCCGCGCCGGTCATTCGCGCGCGGATGAAGGAAGACCGGCTCCGCGATCGGATGGCTCAGCTCGTCGCCGGCAGCCGGAAGGAAATGCAGGTGGCCGTCCTTCCCCGCCGGCTGCCGTTCCGTTACTCCGGCAGCTACCCTCTGGCCGAGAACGAATAATCGCGGGCGTAACTTGTTGTCTCACCCGCACGTCCCAACCTGCGAAAAACATATGAAAAAGAGCATCCTGGCAATCATCGTGGCCCTGACGGCGGCAGTCTCCGCGTCGGCAGACGTCGTGGAAGCGATCGTCATCCGCGTGGGCGACCGCATCGTTACGCAGACGCAGTACAAGAAGCGCATGGCCGACGCGATGGCCGACGTCGAGCAGAACACGGCTCCCGAGAATGTGGCCGCGCGCAAAGCGGAGGTTCGCAAGACCCTGATCGACGATCTCGTCAGCGAGCTTCTCCTCAAAGACCGCGCCGACCGCCTCGGCATCACCGTCAGTGAAGGCGAGATCAAAGAAGCGGTCAACCGCCTCAAGCAGCAGTACAACATCTCCACCGACGAACAGTTCGAGCAGTCGCTGAAGAACTCCAACATGACGCGCGCCGACATGGAAGCGCGCCTGCGCGACACGCTCGTCACGAACAAGGTTTTCGCGCGCGAGCTGCGCAGCCGCGAAGAGGCGACCGACGCCGAGCTGCGCGAGCGGTACAACCGCGAGAAGGAGCGCTATCGCCTCCCGGAGCGCGCGCACCTTCGCGAGATCGTCGTGCTCAAGCCCGAAGATGCGCTGAAGGTCGACGAAGCGCGCCGCCGCGCGAATGACGCTGCGGCCGCGACGCGCCTCCCGAACGCTGATTTCGGCAAGCTCGCCTCGACGCTCTCCGAATCCGGCACCCGCGACAAGAACGGCGACCTGGGCGAAGTGAGCCGCGGCGATCTCGTCCCCGAGCTCGATCGCGCAGTCTTCAACGCCACTCCGGGCACTGTGCTCGGCCCGATCGAAACGAAGTCCGCCTTCCACATCGTGAAAGTCGAACAGCGCCTGCCGTCCGAAGTGCCGGCCTTCGAATCGATCAAGGATCGCCTTCGCAAGGAGCAGAGCGAAGAGACGTTCCAGCGCGACTACAAGGCCTACATCGAGAATCTGCGCAAAGACGCGTTCGTGCAGATCAACGACCAGAACCTGCCGAAGGTGTAAAGCCGCGGCGCGGCTTTACACCTTCAGGCTCATAGGCTCATAGGCTCACAGCAGCACATGCTGCGCGAGAGCGATGAGTACCGCGGAATGTTCAGCAATACGCCACGATGCCGCGAGATCTCTCAAGCCACACCGCGCGATGGCGACGCTGGTGCCGCCCGCGCTACTCTGAGCCTATGAGCCTATGAGCCTGTGAGCCTCGCCCCGGCCGTCTCGTCCCGCCTCTACTTCCCGTATCGCAAAATCGCCAAAACCGTTCCCTCGGAGGAGTCGATTTCCGTCGATTCCGTAGAATCCGGAGCCCCTCCCGCGCCTCCCCGGTAAGCTCGCGTGCATGAGCAGCATCGTGGAAGCAGTGCATGCGATTCGGGAGCGGCGGCCGCGCCGCGTGGTGGCATTCACCGGCGCCGGCGTATCCGCCGAAAGCGGCATTCCGACGTTTCGCGGCGCCGGCGGTTTGTGGCGCAATTTCCGCGCGGAGGATCTCGCCACGCCGGATGCCTTTCGCCGCGATCCGAAGCTGGTGTGGGAGTGGTACGAGTGGCGCCGCGGCTTGATTCGTGACGCGCGGCCGAACGCTGCGCATGAAGCGATTGCGCGACTAGAGCATGCGCTGCCCGAGACCGTCGTCGTTACGCAAAATGTCGACGGCCTGCACGCGCGCGGCGGCTCGCGCAATGTGATCGAGTTGCACGGCAACATTCACCGGGTGCGCTGCATGCGCGAGGGAACGACGGAGCTGCGCGACGCTCCGCTGCCTTCGATTCCGCCGTACTGCGCCACGTGCGGTTCGCTGTTGCGGCCGGACGTGGTGTGGTTCGGCGAGATGCTGTCCGAGCAGGCGCTGGCCGATGCCGCCAGCGCCATTCGCCGCGCCGATCTGCTGCTCGTCATCGGCACGTCCGGCGTCGTCTTCCCTGCCGCTGCTCTCGTGACGCATTGCAGTGGTCTCTCCATCGAGATCAATCCGCAATCGAGCGGCTTGAGCTCGACCTGCTCGCTCGCCCTCGCCGAAACCGCCGCCACCGCCACTCCTCTGCTCGTCGACGCCATTCTGGAGGTACAGCGTGACTGATCTGATCTGCGACCTTCCCCGCGATGAACGCCCCCGCGAACGGATGCTGATGCACGGCTCGCGAACGCTCTCCGATTCCGAGCTGATCGCGATTCTCCTCGGCTCCGGCGTGCCGGGCAAAAACGCCATCGAGCTCGCGCGCGAGCTGCTGCAGGCCGGCATGTCGAAGCTCGCGCGGCGCGAAGTGAAATCGCTCGCCGAAACATGCGGCGTCGGCACCGCCAAAGCGGCGCGCATCGCCGCTGCGTTCGAGATCGCGCAGCGCTACAGCAATCTCGTTCCGGAGGAGCCGCCGCCGTTCGACGCCGATCTCCTCGCGCGCAAGCTCGTCAGCGCCTACTCGCATCACGCGCAGGAACGTCTCGGCGCGGCCTTCGTCGATTCACGCCGTCGCCTGGTCGACTGCCGCGAGATTTACGTCGGCACCGTGAACACCGCCCTCGTCTCCACGCGCGACATCATTCGCCACGCGCTCGACGAACGAGCCACCGCGATCATGCTGTATCACAACCATCCGTCCGGCAGCGTCGTGCCGTCGGATGAAGACATGAAGTTCACGAAGAAGCTGAAGCAGATGCTCGACCTGATGGACATCGAGCTGATCGACCATCTTGTCATCGGCGCGCACGGCTACTACTCGATGAAGGAGAAGGGACACATCTGAACGAGCACTCG
>DASSMK010000050.1:0-6082 GCA_035688915.1 Thermoanaerobaculia bacterium | reverse complement strand
AGCATGTGAAAGACAAAGGATTCTGGGACGGCGGCACCGCGTCGCACGGCACGAACAAAGAGACCGCGGGACGTCCGAGCGGCGCGCCGGGAACGCGCAGGAAAGATCACACCGGCGTGAAGACCGATCTCGAATTTCCCGAAACGCCGAAAGACGCGAACGAGAAGTAGACGGGGTTCAGGCTCAAAGGCTCACAGGCGCAAAGGCTCACAGGAGTGCCGCGCGAGATGGTTCGCGCTGCGCCTGTTGCGCAGCAACACATCCACGGCGCGCGTTTCGCCGTATAGACTGTGGTTGTTCACCGCTGAAACGATGAGCTCCATGCCGCAGGTCGCGCTCGTCCCCGCCATCGCGCGGGGTGACGTCTCCGCATTCGAGGCGCTGTACGACCGCTACTCATCGACGATCTACGCGCTGCTGCTGCGCATCCTGAACAGCCCCGACGACGCGCAGGAAGTGCTGCAGGAAACGTTCGTGAAAGCGTGGACGAACGCGAAGATGTTCGACGCGGTGCGCGGCAGCGAAGTAGCGTGGCTCATCTCCATCGGCCGCAGCCGCGCCATCGATCGTCTCCGCTCGCGGCGTTTGCGCTCCGATCGCGAGAACGACGCGGGCCGCGAGATTTCCATCCACTCCTCATTCGTCGAGAACACCACCGGCGCGGACGTGGCCGTGCAATCGCAGGAGCGTGCGGCCGTGCGAAGCGCACTCGCCGATCTGCCCGAAGCACAACGCATCGCGCTCGAGCTGGCGTACTTTGAAGGTCTCTCCCAATCCGAGATCGCCATCAAACTCGGCGAGCCCCTCGGCACCGTCAAGACGCGCATGCAGCTCGGCATGAAGAAGCTGCGCGACCGCCTGCGGGAATTCCAGTGAACGGCATGACGCACGACGAAATCGAATCGATCGCGGCGCTCGACGCCATCGGCGCGGCGACGCCGGAAGAGCAGGGGCTCTTCGCGGAGCACGTGCGCGATTGCCTCTCCTGCCGCCGCGCGCGCGATGAATACGCGGAAGCAGCCACGCTGCTCGCGCGCGATCTCGCGCCGGTCGCTCCGCCCGCGGCGCTGCGCGACGCGATCGTCGGCGCCGTCGATGAAGACGACGAAGAAGAAACGCGCGAGCGCGGACCGCGCATCAATCCGTGGTGGCTCGCCACTGCAGCGACGCTGTTTCTCGCGTTGTGGGGCTGGCGCGAGATCGGGATCCGTGTCACGCGCACCGACAACGCGTCGAAGCAGGCGGAGATCGCGCGGCTCGAAGAAGAGAATCGCCTCCTCGCCCAGAAAAACGAAAAGCTCTCTTCGGAGATGACGTCGCTGTCTGCCGCGGGCACACGCACGATCGCGCTGGTGGGAAAGGAAGTCGCGCCCAGCGCATCGGCGCGCGTGTTTCTCGAACCGGAGCGCCGCCGCGCCATCGTCTTCTTCCACAACCTCCCGCCGAACGCGGGCGACAAGAGCTACCAGCTCTGGATCATCCGCGCCGATCAGCCCGCGCCAATGAGCGCCGGCGTCTTCGACGTCACCGAATCCGGCAGCGCCTCACTGACCGTGGAGAACCTGCCGGTAGAGACGGAGATGAAAGCGCTGGCCGTGACGCTCGAGCCGAAAGGCGGCGCCGCGCAGCCGACGAATACGCGGTTTTATGTGATGGGGACGACGTAGCCAAACGCGCGCGTCACAGCCCCACGATGTTGTAGCCGCAATCCACGAACATCACTTCTCCCGTGATCGCCGACGACATCGGCGAGAGGAGGAAGAGCGCGGCGTTGCCGACTTCTTCCAGCTCTACGTTGCGGCGCAGCGGTGCGCGTTCCGCGTGGTGGTGCAGCATCCCGGTGAAGCCTTTGATGCCGCGCGCGGCCAGCGTGTTCACCGGGCCGGCGGAGATGGCGTTGACGCGGATGTTGCGGGGGCCGAGGTTGGCGGCGAGGTAGCGGACGGAGGCTTCGAGGGAGGCTTTGGCGACGCCCATCACGTTGTAGCCTTCCACCGCTTTTTCCGCGCCGTAGTACGTCAGCGCGAGCACCGAAGCGTTGTCTGATTTTTCGAGCAGCGGCAGCGCGGCCCGCGTGACGCCGACCAGCGAATAGGCGGAGATGTCGTGCGCGGTTTTGAAACCGTCGCGCGAAGTGAGCACGAAGTCGCGCTCCAGATCTTCGCGCGGCGCGAAGGCCACGGAGTGCACGAGCGCATCGAGGCGTCCGAACTGCGATTCGATCTGCTGGAAGACGGAGTCGACGTCGCTGTCGATCGTCACGTCGCACGGCAGGAGGATCGAATCCGGCAGCGTCGTGGCGAGCGCTTCGACGCTCTCCTTCAGCCGCTCACCCTGATAGGTGAAGGCGAGGCGCATCCCTTCGCGCGACAGCGCCTGTGCGATCGCCCATGCGATCGAGCGCTTGTTCGCCACGCCAAAGATGATCCCGGTCTTCCCTTCCAGAATGGGCATGCTGGACTCCTTTTGGCCGCGCATGATATCAGCGGCTCCGTGCGGCGGGCCCTTTGCTTGCCGCGGAAAAGGAACGCCATGAAACGCATTGTTCTGCTGGTCGTCTCCCTCCTCCTGGCTCTTCCGCTCGCGGCGCAGAAACGCGCCTTCACCCTCGAAGATTTGTATCGCGTCAAAGGGGTCTCGAACCTCACCACGTCGAAAGACGGCAAGTCGATCGCGTACGTCGTCACCTCCAGCGATCTCTCGCGCGGCAAGCGCACCAGCGCGGTCTGGGTGATGGACGCCGACGGCCGCAACGCGCGGCAGTTGACGCAGGGCGAGCACGATTCGTCGCCCGAGTTTTCGCCCGACGGCCGCTCGCTCTCCTTCATTCGCGATAACGATGTGTACCTGCTGCCGCTGCGCGGCGGCGAGCCTTCGCAGCTGACGCACATGTCGACCGGTGTGTCCGATCCGATCTGGTCGCCGGACGGCAAGTGGATCGCGTTCGCCAGCGACGTCTATCCCGAATGCGGCGCCGATGACGCGTGCAACAAGCGGCTCAGCGATCGTCTCAGCGAAGGCAAGACGCACGCGCACATGGCGGACACGCTGCTCTATCGCCACTGGACCGGCTGGCGCGATTTCGCCGTGACGCACATGTTCGTGGTCGGCGTCGATGACGGCAAAGTGCGCGACGTGACGCCGGGCAAGCAGGACTTCCCGCCGTTCCAGCTCGGCGGCGGCGCGCAGTATTCGTTCGCGCCGGACGGCAGCGAACTGGCCGTGGCGTCGAATCCCGACGAGCAGCGCGCGTCGTCGACGAACAACGACATCTATCTTGTTTCGCTCACGAAGAGCGGAGCGCCGCGCAACATCACCGCGGCGAACAAGGCTTATGACGGCACACCAAAGTACTCGCCGGACGGCCGCTACATCGCGTACCGCATGCAGAAGACGCCGAACTACGAATCGGATCTCGTGCGCCTGGCGGTGTACGACCGGCAGAGCGGCACGTCGCGCGTGCTGACCGATTCTTTCCACGATTGGGTCGATGACTTCGACTGGAGCACCGATTCGAAGACGCTGTACTTCACCGGTCCGGTGGAGGGACGCAATCCGATCTTCCGCGTGAGCGTGAGCGGCGGCGCGTGGGAGAAGGTGTTCGACGGCGCGCCGACCATCGACGATTTCGAAATGTCGGAAGACGGCCGCTCGATCCTCTACATCGGACGCTCCACCGGTTCGCCGGCCGAGCTCTATCGCACGCCGGTCGGCGGCGGTGCGGCGACGCAGCTGACGCACGAGAACGACGCGTTCGTGCGCGAAGTGGATGTACGTCCGGCGGAAGAGATGTGGGTGACGGTGCCGGGCGGCCGCAAGGTGCAGGTATTCGTCGTCAAGCCGCACAACTTCGACGCGTCGAAAAAATATCCGCTCATCCTGAACGTGCACGGCGGTCCGCAATCACAGTGGGCCGATGCGTTCCGCGGCGATTGGCAGGTCTATCCCGGCGCCGGCTACGTCGTGGCGTTCGCCAATCCGACCGGCTCGACGGGCTTCGGCCAGGAGCTCGTCGACGCCATCGGCGCGAACTGGGGCGGCACGCCGTTCGACGATCTGATGCGCGTGACCGACGCGCTCGAGAAGTTGCCGTACGTCGATCGCAATCGGATGGGCGCGATGGGCTGGTCGTACGGCGGCTACATGATGGATTGGTTCGAAGGGCACACCGATCGCTTCAAGGCCATCGCGTCGATGATGGGTCTCTTCGATCTGCGCTCGTTCTACGGCGCGACCGAAGAGCTGTGGTTCCCCGAGCACGACCTGAAAGGGCAGCCGTGGAACTCGGCGGAGTACGAGAAGTGGTCGCCGTCGAACTCCGTGAAGAACTTCAAGACGCCGTGCCTCGTGATCAGCGGCGAGCTCGATTACCGCGTGCCGTACACGCAGGCGCTGCAGATGTACACCGCGCTGCAGAAGATGAACGTGCCGTCGCGACTGGTGATCTTCAAGGAAGCGGGCCATTGGCCGAACTGGTACGAGATGGCCCTCTACTACACCGCGCACCTCGAATGGTTCCACACCTACCTCGGCGGCGGCCCCGCGCCGTGGACCACCGAGCAGTTCCTCCGCAATCAGGTCTTCGATTCGGAGACGGGCAAACGCCGCGAAGACGCGCCGGAGAACACGCAAGGGAAGCAGGACCAGAAGCCGAAGGAGTAGGTAGCCCCAATGTCATCCCGAGCGTAGCGAGGGACCTGGGTGGAGGGGTGGCGCGCTGAACGTGCTTCGTGGCGCCGCCCGCCCGCCCAGGTCCCGCGCTACGCTCGGGATGACACGTCTGCGCTCACGTGCTTGCGCACTTCCTCGCCCATCCGGCCTGTCACGATCTTGAACAGCATCACGTAATCGGCGGCGAGCGAATAGAACGGGTGGCCGAACGTGGCGGGCTTGTTGTGCTCGACGAAAAAATGCGCGTACCAGGCGAACGCGTAACCGATCACCGGTGCGGCGATCAGCCACCACGCGCTCTTGATGAAGGCCAGCGTGACGCAGAGCAGGGCGAGGATGGAGCCGATGGCGTGCAGCAGGCGCGTCCGCGGCCGCGAATGCGCGCGCACGTAGAAGGGCCAGAAGTCGGCAAAGGTGCGGATCTCCATGGCGGAACGGCCCGATTCTCGCACGAGGTCAGCTCGCTATGGCGCAGGATTTCGAAACGCTTCTCAAGGACATCTTCGGCGAGCCGCTGAGCCGCCTCTCGCAGTTCCAGACCGACCAGGTGGGCAAGCTCACCGCGAAGTTGCAGGAGATCGCGCGCGAAGCCGTCAAGGACGAGCTCGGACGATTGACCACCGAGATCGGCGAGCTGCGGACGCGTCTGGCGGTGCTCGAAGAGGAACGCGCGCAGAAGGCCGCCGACTCGCTCGAAGCGTCCTTCTAAAAGTTTCAGCGGATGTACATTCGCGCGTCACACCGTCCGCAGAATGAAGCGGACGTCGCCGAAGTCATTCGCAGGAACATGTTCGGGCTGCTCGTGACGTCTTCGTCCGGCGGCCTCATTGCCTCGCACCTGCCGTTCGTTTTCGAGGAGAGGAAAGGCGAGCGCGGCACGTTGTTCGCGCACATGGCGCGGGCGAACGCGCACGCGGCGGTGCTTGCGGAAGGCGGCGAGTCGCTCGTGATCTTCCAGGGGCCGCACGGCTACATCTCGCCATCGTGGTACGCCGATCGCGCGACGGCTCCGACGTGGGACTACGTGGCCGTGCACTGTTACGGCACGCCGGTCATTCACGCCGGCGACGAGGCGGAGGAGAACATCCGGCGCCTCCTCACCGCAGTGGAAAGTGGCGCTGACGAACCATGGTCGATGAACGAGCTGCCGCGAGCGGAAGTGGAGGCGATGCTGAAGAACATCGTCTCGTTCGAAATCCCACTCACGCGCGTCGAAGCGAAATTCAAGCTGAACCGGGGCGAGCGCGCGGACCGAACTCGCACAGCGGCGGAACGTCTGGAGACCAGCGGCAACGGCGAGCTCGCCGCGTACATCAGGCGCTACAACGCGCTTTGAATTCGCGTCGTGGAGCGGCGAGGTTTCTCCCGCCGCTCCAAGGTTGATCGAACGCGTTACTTCACGGCGGTGCGC
>DASSMK010000049.1:0-5463 GCA_035688915.1 Thermoanaerobaculia bacterium | reverse complement strand
CTTCCTCGTCCAGCTTCTCGAGGTAGTCGCCGAGCAGAAGCTCGCTGAAGCCGTCGACCGCGAAGATCGGTGATTTCAGATCGTGCGACAGAACGCTGAAGAAACGAATCAACTCTTCCTGAGTGACCGGCTTCTCCGTGGGCGTCAGCGGCTTTTCGTCCGGAACATGCTGTTGCTGCTCCAGGGCTTCGATGGGACACCTCCGTACTGAACGGCGCGTTTGTGCAACGCGCGAGCCATCCAGCTCAGCCTTGCGCGGCGCCTTCGGCTAGCCTTTTCGAAACGCTGCGATCTGCCCGTCGCCGATCACCTGCGTCGTTCCGTCCGCGAAGATCGCCAGTGCCGTTTTCGGTGGAATGCCGATTCCGAGAGTGACGTCGGGAGCCGACATCAGGCGGCGCAGCGGCGTGTCGTTCGTCGCGTCGAATGGCGCTTCGATCGCGGTGCGTGCGAGCCAGCCGAGAGCCGGCAGCGCCGCGGTGCCGCGCGTATCGCGCGCGAACGTACCGAACGACGCAGCCGCAGCACCAATCGCAGCGATGATCGCGCCGTTCGCCGCCGCATCGCGGATGGCGATGTCCGCCGGCGATTCGTGCAGCGTGGAGAGGAGATTGTTCGTCGCGCCGCCGCCGAGGTAAATGAGACCGGCGGAGAGCAGCTGATTGAGATTCTTCTGGCGGCGGTTGTCGCGGCCGCGATAGATCGGCACGTTGATCGTCTCGAACGCGGGATCGATCTCGTGAAAGTACTTGCCGATGTGCTGCGCGTATTCGGCGGATCCGGAGGCAGTGGGCACGAAGGCGATGGTGCGGCGATCCTTCGGCACGCGCGACAGCAGGAACTCGTCGATCTCGCGCGTATCGCCGAACGAAAACTCGCCGCCGCCGATCAGCACGAGCGTGTGAAGGTCGGTCGCGGGAGTGACAGTCAACGCCATTCGCAAACTCTATTCGAAAAAAGAACGGCGGGCATTGTGCCCGCCGTTCGGATGGTTGCGATTTGCGTCGCGGTTTACGCGCGAGCCTTCCACACTTCTTCGATCTTGCTGCCCATGTCGCTCGGCGCTTTGACCACGTGAATGCCGGCCGCTTCGAGCGCCGCCATCTTCTCCGACGCCGTGCCTTTGCCGCCGCTGATGATCGCGCCGGCGTGGCCCATGCGACGTCCCGGAGGCGCGGTCTGGCCGGCGATGAATGCGACCACTGGCTTGGTGACATTCGCCTTCACCCACGCCGCCGCTTCTTCCTCGGCGCTGCCGCCGATCTCGCCGATCATGATGATCGCTTCGGTGGCCGGATCGGCCTGGAACGCCGCGAGGCAGTCGATGAAGTTCGTGCCCGGCAGCGGATCGCCACCGATGCCCACCGCCGTCGACTGGCCGATGTGCCGCGTCTGGCCCACCGCTTCATACGTCAGCGTTCCGGAGCGCGAGACGATGCCGATCGGTCCCGGCTTGTGGATGTGTCCCGGCATGATGCCGATCTTGGCCTGGCCCGGCGTGATGATGCCGGGGCAGTTCGGTCCGATCAGGCGCGACGGCGCTTCGCCATCCGCCACGCGGCGCGCGTTGTTCTTGCGCAGAAAATCGTGCGCGCGCGTCATGTCGTTCACCGGAATCCCTTCCGTGATGCAGACGATCAGCTCGATGCCTGCGTCGGCCGCTTCCATGACCGCGTCGGCCGCGAACGGCGGCGGCACGAAGATCAGCGAGCAGTTCGCGCCCGCTTTCGCGCGCGCTTCCGCGACGGTGTTGAAGACTGCAAATCCTTCGTGCGTCGTGCCGCCCTTGCCCGGCGTCACACCGCCCACTACCTGCGTTCCGTAGTCACGGCAGCCGATCGCGTGGAATGTCCCTTCGCGGCCGGTGATGCCCTGAACGATGACTTTCGTGTTCTTGTCTGCCCAGATTGCCATTGATTACGCCTGTCCCTTCGCGGCCGCAACGACCTTCTGCGCCGCGTCCCACATGCCGTCCGCGGTGATCAGCGGCAGGCCGGAATCTTTGAGGATCTGCTTGCCCAGCTCGACGTTCGTCCCTTCGAGACGAACGACCACCGGCACCGGCAGCCCCACTTCGCGCGACGCGCTCACCACGCCCTCGGCGATGCGATCGCCGCGCATGATGCCGCCGAAGATGTTGATCAGAATCGCCTTCACGTTCTTGTCGGAGAGGATGATGCGGAACGCGTTCTTGACCTGCTCCGCGCTCGCGCCACCGCCGACGTCGAGAAAGTTCGCGGGCTCGCCGCCCGCCAGTTTCACGATGTCCATCGTGGCCATGGCCAGACCGGCGCCGTTCACCATGCAGCCGACGCTGCCATCGAGCTTGATGTAGTTGAGACCGAACTTCGACGACTCGACTTCGAGCGGATCCTCTTCATTGAGGTCGCGCATCTCGACGATGTCTTTGTGCCGGAACAGCGCGTTGTCGTCGAAGCTCATCTTGCAGTCGAGCGCGAGGACGTTGCCTTCCTTCGTGACGAGCAGCGGGTTGATCTCCGCGAGCGCCGCATCGGTCTCGATGTAGCAGCGCACCAGCTTCTGCACGAAATCGACGCACTGCTTGAATGCCGTACCGGTGAGGCCGAGGGCGTAGGCGACGGCGCGGGCTTCGAAAGGCTGGGCGCCGAGAACCGCATCTACTGGCTGGCGGAAGATCGCGTTCGGATCGCGCTCGGCGACCTCCTCGATCTCCATGCCGCCTTCCTTCGACGCCATGATCACCGGCATGCCGATGCGGCGGTCGAGGGTGATGCCGAGGTAGAGCTCCTTGTCGATGTTGAGCGCTTCTTCGACGAGCACTTTCCGCACGAGACGACCTTCAGGGCCGGTCTGGTGCGTGATCAGCGTCATGCCGAGAATGCTCTTCGCCAGCTCCGCTGCGGCGTCGGGATCCTGCGCCAGTTTGACGCCGCCGCCTTTGCCGCGGCCTCCCGCGTGAATCTGCGCTTTGACGACGACGCGGCCGCCGAGTTGGGTCGCTGCATTGCGCGCTTCTTCGGGTGTGTCGACCACGACGCCGCGTGGCGTGGGAACGCCGTAGCGCCTGAGAATCTCTTTTGCCTGATACTCGTGGACTTTCATAGGGGGCGCATTTGTATCAAATCGGAACTGAAATCACCATTCGACCGACCGAGCTCGTCGCAGGCGGTGCGGCGCTGGCGAAAGTCGATGGATTTCCGATCTTTGCGACGAATGTCTTCCCTGGCGATGTGGCTCTCGTTCGTTTGCACGAGGTGAAAAAGGGATTCGCGCGCGCGGAGCTGGTGCGCGTGCTGGAGCCGAGTGTGTGGCGTCGCGCGATGCCGTGTCCGATCGCCGAGGAATGCGGCGGTTGCGATTGGACGGCGCTGCGGCTCGACAAACAACTCGAAGCGAAGGTTCGCATTCTTTCGGAGTCCTTGCGGCGCATCGGCAAGTTCGCGACGCATCCGGAGATCCAGGTGCATCCGTCGCCGCTCAATTACCGGTTGCGCTCGCGGTTGCATCACGAGAACGGCGCGACCGGCTTCTACGCCATGCAATCGCATCGGGTCGTGCAGCTGTCGGATCAATGCGAAGTGGTGGGCGTGGAGACGGCGCGCGAAGTCGGCCACGGCCGCGACGTGGAGGAAGTGTGGGAGCTGGACGGCGCGGTGCTGGAAGGAGAGCGCGAGCTGACGCTGCACGTCGATCGCTATTCGTATCAGCTCTCCACGAACGCCTTTTTTCAGGTCAACCGCCACCTCCTCGGCACGATGCTGCGTCTCGTGCGCGGCCATGCGTCGCGCACCACGAATCGTCACCGAGCTGCGGATCTTTATGCGGGCGTGGGCTTCTTCACGTTGCCGATCGCGGAGCAGTTCCATCGCGTCATTGCGGTGGAAGGCTCGCCGGTTTCCGCGCGCTACGCACGGAAGAACGTGCCGCGCCATGTGAAGGTGGTGGAAGCGCCGGTGGAGCGGCATGTGGAGCGCTTGCCGGAGCTCGATTTCGTCTTTCTCGATCCGCCGCGAGCGGGTGCGCGTGGCGAAGTGATTGCGGCGATCGGTGAGAAGACGAAGGAAGTGATTGCGTACCTTTCGTGCGATCCGGTAACCTTCGCCCGCGACGCGAACCGGCTGACCGCGTCCGGCTGGCGCCTCGCCACGCTCGATCTCCTCGACCTCTTCCCCAATACCCATCACGTGGAAACGCTCTCGTCGTTCGAGCGTGCGTCATGACGTTCCTGCTGCACTCCCCCTCATTGCACTGATCGCCGGTTTGGCCGGTATGTGGCCTGCCGCCGCACTGGCGCTGGCGCTGCTGTTCCGCCGCCGCGGCATTACCGTGATCGTGTTCTACGCGCTGGGCGTGTGGCTCGCGCATCGGGTGGCCACGCGCCCGCTGCCAACATTGGATGACGAGGAGCGTTTCGTGACGATCGAAGCGCCGCTGCAGCGCGATTGGGCGGCGCGCGATCGGAGTTTCGTTCTGCGCGCGGATCGCTTCTGCATCGGCGACGTCACTTACAAAGAGCCGCTCTCGATCTACGTGCGCTTCACGCCGCCGCTCATGGAGATGGAGGCCACCATCCGCGCGGAAGGATTCCTGCGGCGCACGGAACACGGCGATTACGCGCTGACGGTAAAGTCGCAGGAGCTGCTCTGCTACGGCGGCGAGCTGCACGGACCGGCAGCGTGGAATCACGCGCTGGCCAATCGCCTGCGGCCGCACGTCGCGCAACACCCCGTGGAAGTCGCGCTCATCGAAGCGCTCATCCTCGGCCGGGGCGAGTTGCTGACGGGTGAAGTGCGCGACAGCTTCAAACGCGGCGGGACGTATCACCTGCTCGTCTTCTCCGGCCTGCAGATCGCGCTCGCGGCGGCGGCTCTGGCGGCTTTGCTGCGCTGGCTGCACAGACCGCGCGCGTCCGACTGGCTGCTGCTCGCGTTCGCGGTCATCGCGCCGCTCTTCATCGGGCCGACGGCCTCCGTCTCGCGCGCCGCCACCGGCATCGGCTTGTACGCGCTCGCGCGCATCCTCAAGCGGCCGACGAGCGTGGAGAACCTTTGGTGCGTCGCTGCATTGCTGCGGCTGATCATCGAGCCGCGCGATCTCACGGACGCCTCGTTTCATCTGACGTACGCCGGCGCGGGAGCGCTGATCTTCCTCGCGCGCAATCGTCGCTGGCTGCTGCGCGCACTCGCCGCGGAGCTGACCATCACGCCGCTCACGCTCTTTCACTTTCATCAATACGCGTTGGGAGGATCGCTGCTGACGATTGCGCTCGCGCCGGTGATGCTGGCCATGCTGGTCGTTTCCGCGCTGGCCTGCGCCTTTCCGCGCGACGCGCTCTTCTCCGCCATCGCCGCTTTGCATCGGCTCTGCGGCTTCATGAACGGCTTCGCCTTCTCCGGCGCCTTCACCGCCCCGCCGCTTTGGGCCATGGTGGCTGGTTATGGCCTGGCACTTTTCGCACTAACGTTGGAGCGGCGGGGGCCC
>DASSMK010000048.1:0-5603 GCA_035688915.1 Thermoanaerobaculia bacterium | reverse complement strand
GGTCGTTTACGTATGCACACCCGGCGCTTCGTGGCCGGTGCTTTCGACGTATTCGACATAGGGGCCGCCGTAGAGGCGTGGCGGTGCGTCTTTTTCTTCCGGGAGCTCGAGCACGCGATTGGACAGGCCGCGCAGGAACGTGCGGTCGTGGGAGACGAAGAGCATCGTTCCTTCGAAATCCTTGAGCGCTTCGACGAGCATCTCTTTCGTGGCCATGTCGAGATGGTTCGTCGGTTCGTCGAGCACGAGGAAGTTCGGCGGCTCGAGAAGCATGCGCGCGAGGACGAGGCGGGAGCGTTCGCCGCCGGAGAGGGAACGGATTTTCTTGTCCACGTCGTCGCCGGAGAACTGGAAGGCGCCGAGGATGTTGCGGAGGACGCCGAGACCTTCGAGGGGAAAGTCGCGCTGCATCTGTTCGAGCACGCTGAGATTCGGATCGAGCAGATCGAACGACTGCTGTGCGAAGTAGCCCATCTTCAGCGAGGCGCCGAGGCGTACGGAGCCGTCGTCGGGCGTTAGCGCGCCGGCGACCATCTTCAGCAGCGTCGATTTGCCCGCGCCGTTCTTGCCCATTACGCACCACCGCTCGCCGCGCCGGATCATGAAGCTGAAGTCGTCGTAGATCACGCGCGAGCCGAACGTCTTCGAGACATTCTTCAGCATGGCCACGTCGTCGCCGGAGCGTGGCGGCGTGCGGAAGTCGAACTTCATCACCTTCCGCTTTTTCGGCGGCTCGATCTTTTCGATCTTCTCCAGCGCCTTCACGCGGCTCTGCACCTGCGCTGCTTTTGCCGCGTGCGCGGAGAAGCGCTCGATGAAGCGCTGCTCCTTGGCGAGCTTGGCCTGCTGCCGGTCGTACGCAGCCTCGCGATTCGTTTCGCGCAGCGTGCGCTCGCGCTCGTAGAAGTCGTAATCGCCGGAGTAGGTGACCAGATCGCCTTCATCGATCTCGACGATCTTCGACACGACGCGGTTCATGAACTCGCGGTCGTGCGAAGTCATGAGCAGCGAGCCGGGATAGTTCTTCAGGAAGTCTTCGAGCCAGATGATCGATTCGATGTCGAGGTGGTTGGTCGGCTCGTCCATGAGCAGAACATCGGGGCGGCCGAGGAGCACTTTGGCCATGGCTACGCGCATCTTCCAGCCGCCGGAGAGGTTGCCGACGTCGCCGTCGATGCGGTCGTCTTCGAAGCCGAGGCCGTGCAGCACTTCGCGCGCGCGCGCTTCGAGATCGTAGCCGCCGGCGTGCGAATACTCCTCCTGCACTTCGCCGAAGCGCTCCAGGATCTTCTCCATCTCGTCGACACGATCCGGATCGCTCATCGCGTGCTGCAGCGCTTCGAGCTCGTGGTGCAGATCGCCAAGACGCCCGCTGCCCGCAATCGCTTCATCGAGCACGGAACGTCCGGCCATCTCTTCGATGTCCTGCCGGAAGTAGCCAATGGTGATCTTCTTCGGCACCGACACCTCGCCGTCGTCCGGCGTTTCCTCGCCGACGATCATCCGAAAGAGCGTCGTCTTGCCCGCGCCATTCGGCCCCACTAGCCCCGCGCGCTCGCCCGGATTGAGCTGAAACGAGGCGTCGACAAAGACAAGCTGCTTCCCATACTGCTTAGAGATGCGATTGAAGCTGATCATGCGCGGGCCGTAACGCGGGCGTCGGCGGGGTGCTTCCCCCCGGTGTGAGACGACGACCGGGGGGCCTCCGGCGGCCGGGGCCATTGGCCCCGGACCCAATTGGTTGGCCTAGCCTCCGCTGACACGTCTGTGCAAGTTGCGACGACTGCGCGCGGAGGCTAGGCCAACCAACGGGGTCTGGGGCCCGTGGCCCCAGCCGCCGGAGGCCTCCCGTCATCGTCCTCACTCCGGCGTGATGTACGCCCCGCTGATCCCGCCGTCCACGAGGAACGTCGAGCCGTTCACGTAGGAGCTCTCGTCGCTTGCCAGGAACAGCGCTGCGTTCGCCATCTCCTCGGCGCGGGCGAAGCGGCCTGCGGGGATGTGCACGAGGCGGCGGTTGCGGCGGGCGGGATCGGCGAGCAGTTCGGCGAGGAGGGGCGTTTCGACGGGGCCGGGACAGAGCGAATTCGCGCGGATGTTTTTGCGGGCGAACTCCACGGCGATCTCTCGCGTCATCGCGAGCACGCCGCCTTTGCTCGCGGTGTACGCGATCTGCGGCACTGCGGCGCCCATGACGGCGACGAAGGATGCGGTGTTGATGATCGAGCCGCCGCCGGCGCGCAGGAGCGCGGGCACTTCGTACTTGCAGCCGAGGAAGACGCCTTTGAGGTTCACGTCGATGACGAAGTCCCAGATGTCTTCCGTCGTCGTCGTGACGGACTCGTCGTCGTTGTGAAACACGCCGGCGTTGTTGAACGCGATGTGCAGCGCGCCGTATGTGTCTTCCGCGAACTTCACCATCGCCTCGGAATCCTTCGCTTTCGACACGTCGGCGGCAACTGCGCGGGCTTCGCCGCCGGCGTCGCGAATTTCTTTCGCGGTCGCTTCCGCTGCTTCCAGTTTCAGATCGACGACGACGACCTTCGCCCCTTCGCTCGCGAAGAGGAGGCACGAAGCCTTGCCGATGCCCGACGCGCCGCCGGTGATGAGTGCGACCTTTCCGTTAAGCCTGTTCAAAGTACCTCCGCCTTTCCCAATCGGTGACCGCCGCATCGAACTTGCGCTGTTCGGTGCGGAAGAAGTGCAGGTAGTGCTCGATGACGTTCTCGCCGAACACGTCGCGCGCGAACTGGCTCTCTTCCAGCGCGCGAATCGCTTCCGGCAGCGAATGCGGAACCTGCGGCAGCTCCAGCGCGCCGTAGACGTCGCCTTCGAATGCATCCGGCGGCTCGATCTCGTTCTCGATGCCGTCCAGTCCCGCGGCGAGCGTCGCGGCAAAGGCGAGATACGGATTCGCATCGGCGCCGGCCGTGCGGCATTCGATGCGGAGCGATGAGCCGTGGCCGACGATGCGGAATCCCGCGGTGCGGTTGTCGTAGCTCCAGGCGATTCCTGTCGGCGCGAACGAGCCGGCCACGTAACGTTTGTAGGAAGAGGGGTACGGTGCATAGAACGGGAAGAGCTCGCGCACGTGCTTCATCCAGCCGCCGAGGAACCAGCGGAAGATGGGGCTGCACTGGATGGGACCCAGGCGCTCTTTGCCCGCGAACAGCGGCTTGTCGCCGTCCCACAGGCTGATGTGGATGTGGCAGCTCGAGCCCGCGTAGCGCTCGTCCCACTTGGCCATGAACGTCACGGCGTGGCCGAGCTTCCAGGCGATCTCTTTCGCCGCGTGCTTGTAGATCACGTGGCGGTCGCACATCTCCAGCACTTCGGCGTAGCGCAGGCCGATCTCCTGCTGGCCGGGTCCCCATTCGCCTTTCGACGATTCGACCGGAACGCCAGAGCGCTCCAGATGCGAACGGATCGCGCCGACTACCGCCTCTTCCTTCGTTCCCTGGAGGATGTGGTAATCCTCGATCACGCGCCCGATCGGCTCGAGATTCACGAAGCTCTTCTCGGCCACGCGCTCGTACGAATCCCTGAAGACGTACAGCTCCAGCTCCGACGCGGCTTTCGAGGACCAGCCGCGTTCCGCGAGCCGTGCGATCTGCGTGCGGAGAATGCTGCGCGGCGCGTACGGCACGAGCGCGTCGCTTTCTTCTTCGTAGATGTCGCAGAGCACGAGCGCGCTCTTCTCCTGCCACGACGCGATGCGCAGCGTGTTGTAGTCGGGGACAGGATGAAAGTCGCCGTAGCCCTTCGCCCAGCTGGTGAATTTGTAGCCGGGCACCGGGTCCATGTCGACGTCGCACGCGAGCAGGTAATCGCACGCGTGCATCCCCTGCTCCGCCACTTCATCGACGAAGAAGCGGCCGACGATGCGTTTGCCGACGAGGCGGCCGTACATGTCGGGAAAGACGACGATGACCGTCTCGATCTCGCCGTCGGCGATGAGACGTTTGAGTTGTTCGAGATCGATTCGGCCTTGCATGCGGCTACACGCTACTCCGTCGTGTCGATGTACACACTCTTCCATTCCGTGTAATGGTCGAGTGCCTGCAGTCCGAGCTCGCGTCCCAGGCCGCTCTTCTTGAAGCCGCCGAAGGGGCCTTCCACGTGGACGCTGGAGCCGGAGTTGATGGAGAGATTGCCGGTCTCGATCGCGCGCGCCACGCGCAACGCGCGAGCGATGTCGCGCGTCCAGATCGAGCCGGAGAGTCCATAGTCGCTGTCGTTGGCCATGGCGATGCCGTCGGCTTCATCGCGAAACGGCATCACCGTCACGACCGGTCCGAAGATCTCCTCGCGAACGATCGCCATCTCCGGCTTCGCATCGAGAAAGACCGTGGGCTTGGCGAAACAGCCCTCGTTCGTGCCGCCGGTAGCGAGCGTTGCGCCCTCCGACTTGCCGCGCGCGACGTAGCCCATCACGCGTTCGCAATGCGCGCTCGTGACGAGCGGTCCCATCTCCGTCGCGTCGTCGAGCGGATCGCCGACTTGCACTTTTTCGAATGCGTCGACGAGCGCTTTGGAGAATCGGTCGTAGATCGATTGCTGCACCAGCACGCGGCTGCGCGCGCAGCAATCCTGGCCTGCGTTGCCGAGCGATGACGAGACGGCGGAAGCGACGGCGCGATCGAAATCGCAATCATCAAAGATGACGTTCGCCGATTTGCCGCCCAGCTCCAGCGACACCCTCTTGATGTCGTCCGCCGCAATGCGCATCACGTTCGCGCCGACTTCGGTCGATCCGGTGAACGCGATTTTGCGCACCAGCGGATGGCGGATCAGCGCGTCGCCGACGACGGAGCCGGAGCCCGGGATGATCGTGTAGACGCCTTCGGGAAAGCCCGCTTCGAGCGCGAGCTGGCCGAGGCGGATGGCGGTGAGGGGCGTCTGCTCGGCGGGTTTGAGGACGACGCAATTGCCCATGGCCAGCGCCGGCGCGGACTTCCACGCGGTGATGGCGATGGGGAAGTTCCACGGCACGATGATTCCGCAGACGCCGATCGGCTCGCGGAACGACAACAGCACGCCGGGCGCCGCGGCAGGGATGGTCTGGCCCGTCGCTTTGTTGGTCGCGCCTGCGTAGTACTCGAAAACGTTCGCGGCGAGATCGACTTCATCGCGCGAGTCGCGAATCGGTTTGCCGACGTTGCGCGATTCGAGCCGCGCGAGCTCCTCGCGATGTTCGCGAATGAGTGCGGCCAGGCGCAGCATCACCTGCCCGCGCTTCCGCGTATTCATTTTTCTCCAGGCACCGCCGGCGGACATCTGCTGCGACGCCGCACGCACGGCGCGATCGACATCGTCCGCGTTCGCCTGCGGCACCGTTTCGAGCGTCGCGCCCGTGGCCGGCTCGATGAGGGTGGTCATGGGCGGCGGCGGTGCAAAAGGTCGGCCCGGGCGGCGGCGGCGCGCCGCCGCCGAATTGAGAATTGAGAATGGAGAATTGAGAATTGGCTCCGCCGCTCTCGCGCTGTCGGTGATTGGGCTCACGTTTGGTGAGATGTCCGCATCGAGAATGGACGAGTGCGAATCGGGCGCGAACCGTGCGTACCGAAAATTCTCAATTCTCAATTCTCAATTCTCAATTCCGA
>DASSMK010000047.1:0-24535 GCA_035688915.1 Thermoanaerobaculia bacterium | reverse complement strand
GGCCACGGGCCCGGACCCGTTGGTTGGCCTGGCCTCCGCTGACACAGTCGTGCGAGTTGGAAGTGAGTGTCGGCGGAGGCTAGGCCGCCGGAGGCATCCGGTACAGGAACGCGTTGATGTGCATCCCCGCGCCGACCGACGCGAAGAGCACCAGATCGCCGCTCTCCAGCGACTGACCATCCAGCTCGCCTTTGCGAATCAGATCGAGCAGCGTCGGCACCGTGGCCACGCTGCTGTTGCCGAGCCACGAGATCGTCAGCGGCATCACGCCAGCCGGCGGCGCCGCCGGGTGATACAGCGCATCGACGATCGCTTCGTCCATCTTGCCGTTGGCCTGATGCAGGAGGATTTTCTTCACGTCGCTGAGCGACACGTGCGCGGCTTCGAGGCAATCCTTCATCGCGCGCGCCACGGTCTGCACCGCGTACTTGTAAACCTTGCGCCCTTCCATCTTCAGGAAGAGCGCTTCGAGGAACACTTCGTTGTTCGACGGCCCCATGAAGAGCATGTTGGAGTGATCGAGCGTGTCCGAGCGCGCCGCCTGCTGCAGAATCCCCACCGCTTCATCCGAATCCTGCGCTTCGAGAATCGCCGCGCCTGCGCCATCCGCGTAAATCATGCTGTCGCGATCGTGCGGATCGGAAATGCGGGACAGCGCGTCCGCGCCGATGATCATGGCCCGCCGCGCCATCCGCGCCTGAATCATCGCGTGCGCGGTAATGACGCCCTGGATCCAGCCCGGGCAGCCCATGATCAGATCGTAGGCAATGCAGCTGGGCCGCTGGATCTTCAGCCGCGCCTTGACGCGCGCCGCGAGCGCCGGCACCTGATCGATGCCGCGGCTGCCTTCGCGCACGTCGCCGAAGTTGTGCGCGACGATGATCAGATCGAGCGTCTCCGGATCGATGCCGGAGGTCTGCAGCGCATCCGCCGCCGCTTCGTATGCGAGGTCGGACGTCACCGCGCCTTCAGGCGCATAACGCCGCTCGCGAATGCCGGTGATGGCCTGGAACTGCTCGATGATCTCCTGATTGCTCTTCCCGAGCTTCGCACCGCCCGCGGCGCGGAAGTCATGCTCGAGGAAGGCTTCGTTGGTCACGCGGACGGGCGGGATGTGACTGCCCGTTGCGACGAAGACGGAGCGCGGCGACCTCATCGAAGCATCGTAACGCAGCCTGCGTGCGCCTGCGCTATCCTGTCGGCCTCTCGAAATACAAAACGCAGTTCTTCGAACAGGAGGATGCCGAATGAGGTTGCGATTTCTTTGGGTCGCCGTACTTCTCATTGCTCTGCCGCTCTACGCGGATAAGCCGGACCGCGCGTGCGCCACGCGCCAGATCGATGAAACCACCGCGCAGGCGCTCGAAAAGCAGATGAGCAAGAACGCCGCGCGCGGACACGCAGATGTGATTCCGGTCTGGGTGCACGTGATCACCGCCGGCTCGACGTTCGAGCTGGGCAACGTGCCCGATTCGATGATCCGCGATCAGATCCGCGTGCTCGACATGACCTACGCCGCGCACCTCGGCGGCGCCTGGTCCGGCTTCGGCTTCGAGCTGGCCGGCATCACGCGCACCGAGAACGCGGACTGGTTCTACATGGGCATCAGCAGCGCCGCCGAAGCCGCCGCGAAAAAAGCGCTCCGCCGTGGCGACGCCGGCACGCTCAACATCTACCTCACCGACGGCGGCGGCTATCTCGGCTGGGCAACGTTCCCGTCGTGGTACGCGAGCAATCCGAGCGATGACGGCGTCGTGATCGACTTCCGCTCGCTGCCCGGCGGCCCGTACGTCAACTACAGCCTCGGCTACACGGCCTCGCACGAAGCGGGACACTGGCTCGGCCTGTACCACACGTTCCAGTACGGCTGCACGCCGTTCAACGACGCGGTGCTCGACACGCCGGCCGAACGTTCGCCGGCGCGTGGATGCCCGATCGGCCGCGATACGTGCGTCGGCTCCAAGTCGGAAGGCGAAGACCCGATCCACAACTTCATGGACTACACCTACGACGCCTGCTACACCGAATTCACACCCGGCCAGGTGGAGCGCATGCAGACCGCGTGGGTCACCTACCGCGCAAACTGACGAATCTCGCGCTGAACGTTGGAGCGGCGGGGCTTGCCCCGCCGTTTTCTTTTACGCGAAGTCGTCCATCGGCCAAGGACTCTGCCCGGCCAGCGAGGAGCGGAACGCCCAGATCGCGGCGCCGCTCACGACGAGCAGCGGAATCGCTCCGATGCCCGCGTACCACGAGCCGTCGACTGTGATCGGATAGAAGAACGTCATCGCGAACACCGCCTGCAGAACGCTGATGGCGAGCAACCCCACGCGCGCCGCAACGAGCGTGATCATCAGCGCGATGAGCACCGACATCAGCGAAATCCACGGATCGCGCGCGCTGACCGCGAGGACTGTCGCGAGGAGCATGAACAACGCGCCGATGGCCAGCGTGCGGCGCCGCAGCACGATCGTCAGCAGCATCAGCCCGATCATGAAAACGAGTCCCTGCACCATCCCGCTGCTGAGCGCGCGGATGGTCTGGGCCGCCGCCGGGATGACGCCCATCAGCGGCTGCAGAACCGGCGTATGCGGGCCGGCGTTGATCGGACCGGTCAGCTCGGCCAGCGGGCGAGACGTAAGAGCCAGCGTCGTGTGCATCAGTCCTGCGACGATGCCGATCAAGACGTCGCGGCCGACCATTGGATCGCGCCAGTTGCCGCTCAGCAAACGCGTCCAGCTGATCAGCCGGTCCGGCCAGCGCCGGCGCACGAACGGTTCGAGCGCGAGGTAGATGATCCATGCGCACGCGCCAGTGAAGAGCGCTCCGGCGGTCAGCGTCACCACCACGTCGAGCTCCTGCACGAAGGCGGTGGTGTGCGATGCCAGACCGAGGGAGGCCACAAGCTGAATGGCGAAGAGCGCTGTGGCGACGCGTGCTGCTCCCTGTCGATCGCCGCGCCGCGCACGCACGTTGCGCCACGCCAGAACGATGCTCGCTCCAATCGCGATCACGGCGAGAGCCAGGAACGCGATGTCCAGCGTATTGCCGCCGAAGGCGAGTTTGCCGGGCGCCGCGCGCTGCCACGGACCGGTGATCTCGAAGTAGACAGGCGTGCCGCGATACGAGGCCGCCTCGATGCGGACGGGCGTTCCGTCATCGGGATGCGTGCCGCTCCACGCGCGCACGTCGTCTGCGAAGACCGGCGGCGTGAACGCCGGCGCGGCGGGCGTGAGCTTCGCGAGATCGAAGCCCGCGAGCGCGAGCACGCTGCGCCAGTCGTTCGCGCGCTTCGGCCACGCGTCATCGGGAACGGCGGTGAGGCCGAGGAAGCGGCCGCGCGGATCGACGCGGACGAGCGACATGCCGGGTTTGGCCAGTGGCGGAACGTTCGCGGAGACCAGCGCCTCACGAGCCAGCGGCTCCGGCGATTCGCGCAGCCAGAACGACAGCGCCGGCGGGCCACGCCGCAGCCGCTGCCAGCGGTTGCGCGAATGGTCGGTGGCAACCAGCCAGGCGATGAAGCTGCGATGCTCCTGGAACCCGCCCGCGCGATACACCTGCCTCGGCACACCCAGTCGCGCCAAAACCTCCTCGGCGTGTTCCGCAAGTGCGGCGGGAGGTTTGTCCGCCCCGGCGAAACGGAGCATGGAGTGCACGCGGACGCTCACGATGATCACCGTAAGCAGCACGAACGTGAGCGCGAGCAGCGTCCACGCCGTGCGCGGTTTCAACGTTCCTTGTGCCGCCGCCGCGGCAATCAGACGCGGCGATGGCGTTTCGCCGGCGAGCATTGCGGCCTTCAACGGATCGCCGCCGGGCAGCGCGTCGATCACTTCGCGCGCGCTGCGCGGACGCTGCGACGGCTCGCGATCCAAGCAGCGCAGGATCACGCGCTCGACGGCGGGATCGATGTCGCGGATGAACGTCGACGGCGTCCTGATCTCCGTCTCCGTTTCGCGCGAGCGCTCCGCAAACGTTCGCGCCGCATGCGCGCGCTTGCCGGTGAAGAGCTCGTACATCACCAGGCCGAGCGCATAGAGATCGCTCTGAATCGTGGCCGGTGTGCCGCGCAGCAGCTCGGGCGCCATGTACGCAGGCGTGCCGGCGATGTCGAGCTGCTCGTCGTCCGCGGTGAGCGCGAGTCCGAAGTCGGTCATGCGCGCGTCGCCGTGCGAATCGATCATCACGTTCGCCGGCTTCAGATCGCGATGCAGGATTCCTTTCGCATGCGCCGCGGAGAGTCCCGCCGCGATGCCGCGCGCGATGTCGACCGCTTTGTCATGCGCGAGCCGGCCGATGCGATGCAGCAGGCGCGCGAGATCTTCGCCGTCGACGTACTCCATGGCCACGAAATGCGCGTCCTGCCATTCGATGATGTCGTACGTGCGGCAGACGTTCGGATGCGCGACCTGGCGGCCGAGGCGGACTTCGTCGTGGAGGCGGGCGAGGAGAATGGGATCGCGCGCGAGACGCGCTGGAAGAAACTTCAGCGCAACCGCTTGCCCGAGCTTGATGTCATCGGCGCGATAGACCTCGCCCATGCCGCCCTTGCCGAGAATCGACGCGATGCGATAGCGGCCCGCGATGAGCGTGCCGGGCGCAAACTGCGGATCACTGCCGCGATACTGCGGCGTGTAACGCGCGTCCGACTCGACCCGCGCAGTTTCCTCGGCGTCCGGAGTGATCATTGGGGTGGAAGCGCGATTATGTCACCGGGCACCCGTTGGAGCGGCGGGCGCCCTCGCCCGCCGGCATCTGTCGAGAAATCGGCGGGCGAGGCGCCCGCCGCTCCAACCGGTAGCGCAAGAATGTCGCGCGTCAATCGAGCGCGACGCGCGGCAGCCAGCGCTTGCCACCGAGCGACACGCGGAAGCCGATGATCGCGATGGCGACGAACAGCGCGAGCGGAATCAGCGCGCGATTGAAGAGCCACGACGAGACGTCGAACGTCAGCGGCAGCGCGCGAAAGACCAGCGTTGTGTAGCCGGTGGCGACGAGCGCGAGGACGCCAAAGCGCAACAGGATGACGTAAACGATCGCGCCGATGGCGATGCCGTACGCCGCGCGCGCGGCGAGTGGTCCGGCTGCGTCGCCGATGGCATTGCCGGCGACGAAGAGCACGCTGATGACGATGGCGAGGTCGTCACGCCGCACCAGCGCGCGCACGACGAGCAGCAGCGCGGTCGCGGCGAGCGACATGAAGATCGCCTGAAAGCTGTACGTCAGCAGCCACGCTGCGGCATAACGCGCGCCGCCGAGGGGCGAGGCGACGCCGAGGAGCGGATCGGCGCCGGGAGCGAGCGCGGTGACTTGCACGAGCACCGCGTTGAACGCGCCCGCGGCGACGCCGATCAGCGCATCGCGGCCGACCATCGGATCGCGCCAGCGGCCATCGGCGATGCGGCTCCAGCCGATCAGCATGCGCGGCCAGCGCCGCCGCACGAGCGGCTCGATGGCGACGTAGAAGATCCACACCTGCAGCGCCCAGAACGCGTCGTTCGCCACCATCTGCGAAACGGCCAGCCATTCCTGATACGTGTCGGAGCTGTGGTGCATGTAGAGCATCGACGACGGCAGCAGCACGGACAGCGTGAACAGCGTGAGGCGCAGCGCGCCTTTGCGATCGCCCTGGCCGCGGCGGAGATTGCGCCACGCGGTGAACAGCAACACCGTCGGCAGCGCGAAAACGAGCAAGAGGAAGATCGCGCGCGCGACGCGATTCGCCGCGGCGGCGCGCTTCACGACCATTCGTTCCGGTTCGCGATTCGGTTCGATCGACGCGAGCCACACCGGTGCGCCGTGATACGACGCGGCTTCGATGCGGCGGTTCGTGCCGCGCTCGATCCACGCCTGCTTCGCATCGGTATCGACCGGCGCTGCCCAGATCGGTTTCGTGGGCGTGAGGCGCGTGACGTCGATGCCGGTGAATGCGGCGAGCTTCATCCAATCGACCGGCGCGCGTGCGATCTCATCATCGCGCTGCGGCGGCACGACCACGAGCTCGCGCAGGCGGCCGTGTTCGTCGAGGACGACCGAGGTCATACCGGAGACGTCGAGCGGCGGATCGGCGGGCGTGACGATGTGGGAGACACGCTGCGGCAGAAGCGCGCGCGGGCTTTGGCGATACGCGATGTGCAGGCCGGTTTCGTCGCGCAGATAGCTGAGACCTTCGTCGGCGATCGGCGCGTTCACTCCCGCTGCCGCGACGATCGAGCGCACGATCTCGCGCGCCACTTCGGGCGGCTTCACGCTCGGTCGCGAAACGATCACGGTGCTCGAGGAGAGGAACGTCGCGGCCGTGATGCCGGCGAGCGCGGCGATGAGCAGCGACCATGCAGCGCGCGCGGAGAGATCGCCGCGCGATTCCGCGGCGGCGACCATCGCCGGTGACGGCGTATCGCCCGCGGCGACGGCCGCATCGAGCGCGTCGTAATGCGGCAGCGCACCGAGGATCTCGCGCACGGAGCGCGGTCGTTCGATTGGATCGTTTTCGAGGCAGCGGAAGATCAGACGCTCGACGTCAGGCGGCACATCTTCCGCCGCGGGGATGCGATGTTCGCGCTGCTGTTCGATGATCGCGCTGATCGACGTGCCGCCGAAGACGCGCCGTCCGGTGAAGATTTCGTAGAGCACGAGGCCGAGCGCGTAGATGTCGCTGTGCACGCTCGCGGGCTCGCCGGCCAGTTGCTCCGGCGCCATGTACGCGGGCGTGCCGGCGATGGAACGTTCGCGCTCGCCCGCCGCGACGGCGAGGCCAAAGTCGGTGACGCGCGCGCGGCCGCGGCCATCGATCATGATGTTGCCCGGCTTGAGGTCGCGATGCACGACGCCGAGTTCGTGCGCCGCGGCGAGACCTGCGCAGATGTCGCGCGCGAGGCTCACCGCTTTGTCGTGCGCGAAACGGCCGACGCGGCGCAGGAGCGACGCGAGGTCTTCGCCGTCGACGTACTCCATGGTGATGAAGATGCGGCCGTCGACTTCGGCGATGTCGTAGAGGCGGCAGACGTTCGGATGCGAGATCTGGCGGCCAATGCGCGCTTCGTCGTGCAGCTCTCGCTCGTGTCCCGCCGCGCGCGCGGACAGAAACTTCAACGCGACCGGCTGGCGCAGGCGCAGATCGTCCGCGCGATAGACCTCGCCCATGCCGCCTTTGCCGAGGAGCGAGACGATGCGGTAGCGCTGGCCGAGGATGGTGCCGGGGGTGAGCGGCGCAGCGGGGGCGGCGGCGGAGGCGTCGCCGGGCACGACGATCGTCGGCGTTTCCTCGGCCGGTCGCACGAGCGTGCGGTCATCGGGCGCGGTCGACATGAGCAGTGATGGAATTGTAGTGTGCCGTGCAGCAGATGGATTCCGTTCTGTACTTTCACGGCTTCGCCTCGTCGCCGGCGAGCGCGAAGATCACGGCGCTGCGTCCGCTGCTGGAGCCGCACGGCATCGCGCTCGATACGCCCGATTTGAACGTGCCGTCATTCGAAGCACTCGATCTGCCGTCGATCATCGAGCTCGCGATCGAGCACGCCCGTCGCACGCCGCCGCGCGCTCTCGTCGGCAGCTCGCTTGGCGCGATCATCGCGCTGGAAACCGCGCGGCGCGGCGTGGCAGTGCCGATGGTTTTGATCGCGCCGGCGTTGGGGATCGCGCAGCGGTGGCAGTCGAAGATCCCGGACCGCGATCCGATCGTCGTCTACAACTACGCGCGCGGCGGCGATGCGCCGATTCATCGACGATTCTTCGAGCAGATCGCGGCGGTGGATGTCGATCTGCTGCCGCCGCCATCGCGCGTGACGGTGCTGATGGGACGCCACGACGAGACGGTGCCGTTCGACATCGTGGAAGAGCGCTGGCGCGAATGGGAAGCGTCGGGGCAACTCGCCGAAGGCTCGCGCTTCCTCGTCAGCGAAGAAGGCGATCACAGTCTGGTGGCCGAGGCGGAGAGGATCCGCGAATTGATCGTGGAGGCGGTGCGATGATTGCCATTACGCGCGACGTCAGTGCGCGCATTGCGGAGTGCGAGCTGACGCATCTCGATCGCGAGCCGATCGACGTGGTTCGCGCGAGCGAACAGCACGAGGCGTATCGCGACGCGTTGCGAACGCTCGGCTGCGAAGTGATCTCGCTGCCGGCCGATGATCGCTATCCCGATTGCGTGTTCGTCGAAGACACGGCCATCGTGCTGCCGGAGTTCGCGGTGCTCACGCGGCCGGGCGCGGAGTCGCGGCGCGGGGAGGTCGATGCGATTGCGGACGCGCTCGCGCCGTACCGGCGCCTCGCGCGACTGGAAGCACCGGCCACGCTGGACGGCGGCGACGTTTTGGTGATGGATGACGAGCTGTTCGTTGGCCTCTCCTCGCGCACCAACGAAGCCGCCATCGCGCAGCTCCACGCCCTCGGCCTGAACGTGACGCCGGTGCGCGTGCACGGCGCGCTGCATTTGAAGTCGGCGGTGACGCGCGTGGCGTCGGACACGCTGCTCGTGAATCGCGAGTGGATCGACGTGACGCCGTTGTCGCGCTTCACGCTGATCGACGCCGTCGAACCCTCCGGCGCCAACGCCGTCCTCCTCGGCGACACCGTCATCTACCCGACCGCGTTTCCGGAGACGCGCGCGAAACTGGAGTCGCGCGGCATTCGCGTGGTGGGCGTGAATGCGAGCGAGCTGGCGAAGGCGGAGGGTGGGGTGACTTGCTGTTCGTTGCTGGTGGGGCGTTGAAGCTGACGAGCCTTCGGCTCGCAGCTTAACGCGTTGCGCTGCCGCGACGCACGGTAGGGAATTGCGATGTTGTGTACTCTCCTAACTGCAGAGAGGCGCTTTGCTCCGTCTTCGTGAAGGATTTGCCCGTTTTCTCGTAGCCGTCGTGATCGCGGTGGCGATTGCTGCGTACATCCAGCACGTGACCGGATCGCCTCTTCCCTCGTCAAGCGCGGCGGTTCTGTTCGTGTTGGTTTGGAGCATTGTGGAGGTGTCGCGATGGTTACTACACGTGATCAAAAGCCGGCCAGGAGCTTCGCGCAAGCCGCGCTGATCGCAGCTTTCGCTGCGGTGATTGGCGCGGTGCTTGGCTATCTCTCAGCTCCGCGATATTCGCGGAGTGTCGATCATCGTGGAAGCTCAGTGCCATCGGTCAGTACATCCTCCTCGCATCGTCCGCCGCCCACGAGTGCAATGCCGCGGCTGGACCCCAGCCGCTCATTGCTCGTCCGAGGCAAAGAGGAGGAGAAGGGCTTCGGTCTGTACAGCTATGTACTCTTCAGTGAGCAACCCACTGCCGAAGCTCGCGTTCGTTACGTCGCGCTCGTGTCACGCATCGTCCGCTCGGTGGACCGCACCGGCGAGATGATCGCCGTCGGCTATAAGCGCGCGGAGCTCAACGTCATTCATTTTCCGGTTCTGCGTCAGCCGACACGCAGCGCGACACTGCCAGAAGCGGCGGAGTGGATTGTCGACAACTACGATTACGCGCGCGCGAAAAAACTTCTACGGAAATGTAGCAATGCGAAAGGCCGCGGACCCTTTCTCGTCTCCAGCCTTGTTCCGCTGGAATCGACGAAGGACTTGCCGTTCATCCACGATCTTGCTTCGGCCGGCACGGACACAATCGCGTTGTGGGCCGATGAATTTGTCCGTGTTTCTTGTACGCCAACTCACTGGAATGAAGCGTCCCTTACCGCCGCGATGTTGTCGGTCAGAGATAGGCTCGCTCTCGTGGCCAGTGCGGGGGCGCCTGTCGTGGACGCGGCGGCGCACGTGCTGGCGTGGATTAGGACGAATCTGGCCAAGTGAGCGGTTGAGTAGAATCCTGAGACGTTTGCCTAAGACTCGGAGCTGTCCGGTTGAAGCTCGACAAACCGGCGCCTCGCAGGTGCCGGCCTACTCGTTCCAGTAACCCAGCCTGCGCCGATCATGCGCAATCGCGAGCACGCCAAACGAGTGCTGAACCGTTCGAACTATTCGGTCAAGCGCTCATCGTACATCGCCTCACTCGGTTCTCGTGGCGCGTTGGAGCTGGCGAGTCTGCGGCTCGCAGCTCAACGCGTGCTATGTTTCCCGCGTCGTCCCTTGTGACATGAGACCGCGCGCGGCAGTCTTTCAGCTCGACCTGTACCGCAACGTCACTCCGTCACAACGCGTGCGAATTGCGTTGGATCTCAGCGAGGCTACGCGTGCCAGTCGATCGCGGGCATTCAGCGGCGCCATCCGGAGTATTCGGAAGAGGGATGGCGCGGGCGTTCATGCGCACGTCTACGGAGAGGTCGTGGGCGCTCGTGCCACCGCGCGCCTCAGGGATAGGACTTCTCGGGTCCTCACCCAAAACGCCCCGGATCCAACGCGCTCACATCCATCGAGCACGCCCCCTCCAGTACCATCTCCGCGAGCAACTCGCCTAACGCCGGCGAGTGCATGACGCCGTGGCCGGAGCAGCCGGTCGCCATGTACGCGTTTTCGAAGCGCGGGGAGCGGCCGAGGAGGGCATGGCCGTCGGGGGACATTTCGTAGTAGCCGGACCAGGTGTGCTCCACCGGCACGTCGCGCAGGATGGGCATGCGCTCGCGCGTCATGCGCAGCACGGTTTCCAGCCACTGCGCATCATCGACCACCGGATCGTCCGGCCAGAGCAGGAGCACGCGGTGGTCGCGCACGCGCAGGTGGTACCAGTCGCTGGCCCAGATCGTCATGGGCATCGACTCCGGCAGCACGTTCGTTTCGATCGTCGCGGCAATGTTGCGGCGCATCGGCACGACCGGAGCGCCGCTCCACGCGCCGCGTGCTTCCACGAACACATCGCCAGAAACGTCGCCCGCTGATGTTCGCAGCGACTGCACGCGCGAACCTTCGTGCACAAACGAATGCTGTTCGACGCCGAACATTAAGCGGACGCCCAAGCGCTGAGCGGCGGCGATATAGCCATTGAGGATGTTCATCGGACGGAGGAAGCCATCGTCCGGACAGAACGCCGCGCCGACGATCGAGTCATCGCCGATGGCCGGATTCAACTCCCGCACTTCGGCCGCCGAGATCAGTCGCGCCGCGCCGCCGCAGGCGTGCTGCACGCGCTGCGCATCGCGAAAGACGTCCAGCTCTTCGTTGCGCGTCGCGCAAAAGAGATAGCCGTGCGGGCGGTAGCCGGAGTCGACGCTGATCTCCTCCTCGAAGCGCCGCAGCTTCGCCAGCGATCGCAGCGACAACTGCACCTCGGTCGCGTTATCGAACTGGCAGCGGAAGCCGCCCGTTGCCTTCGACGTGCTGCCCGCGCCTGGCGCATCGCCGCGATCGATCACCAGCACATCGCGCGCGCCGCGCGCGGCCAGGTGATACGCCACGCTCGCGCCGATCACGCCGCATCCGGCGATCACGATTTCCGCCTTCATGTCCTTTACAATAGCGTCCTCTCTCAGCAACGCGCAGCTTCAGGAAACTTCATGAATCTACCGATGGCGGCGGTGTACGGCTTTTCGCCGTACGCAATGCCGGTCGCTTTGACCGCAGTCTTGATGCTCGCGTTCGGCGGACGCGTGCTTGCGCGCCGCGTGACGCACGTCAGCGTAGCGTTTTTCGTCCTCACTCTGGTCGTCTCCGTCTGGATGTGCGGCTTCACGATGATGTACTCGTCGCGCGATGCCGCCACCGCGCTGGCGTGGGCGCGCCTCGCATACTTTGGCGTTCCATTCATCGCCGCCGCGATCTACGAGTTCTCCGTCGCGATGCTGGCCATCGAGGCGAACCGCCGCATCGCGACGACCGTCGCCTGGATCCTCGGCGCCGCGTTCTCCGCGCTCGCCATCACCACCGATCTCCTGATCCCGCGCGTGCAGCTGTACTGGTGGGGCTTCTATCCGCGCTACAGCGCCGTCTTCAGCATCCCGTTCCTGATCTACTTTTTCGGCTACCTCGTCGCCGCCGCCGTCGAATTCGTCCGCGTCTATCCGAGCGCGCACGGTGTGGCGCGGCAGCGCATGCGCTGGCTCCTCCTCGCCTTCGGCATCGCCTACCTCGGCGTCGTCGACTATCTCCCGAAGTACGGCATCGCCGCGTACCCGTTCGGCTACATCCCGATCATCGGATTCGCCATCGTGGTCGCGCACGCGATCCGCAGATACGACCTCGTCGCGATCACGCCGTCGCTCGCCGCGCGCGAGATCATCGGCACGATGGCGGACGCGCTGTTCGTCTGCGATCGCGACGGCACGATCCAGTTCGCGAATCGCGCGGCCGAGCAGTTACTGGCCGTCGCCGAGCGTTCGCTGGAAGGGCGACGCATCGAAGAATTCCTCGCGCACGACGCCGGTCTCGCCGAGAAGCTGCGGCGCAATTCGATCCGCAACGCGGAGTACGTGATCGTCGACGCGAACGGCCAGCACGTCGACGTGACGATGTCGATCGCGCCGATCGTGCACGAAGGCGACGTGGCCGGCGCGGTGATCATTACGCGCGACATCCGCGATCGCAAACGCGCCGAGCGCGAAGTGCTGCAGGCCGTGACGCTGCTGCAGTCGACGCTCGATTCGACCGCGGACGGCATCCTCGTCATCGGCGACAGCGGCCGCATCCTCTCCTACAACCAGCGCTTCGTGGAGATGTGGAAGCTGCCGCAATACGTGATCGACCGCCGCGACGATCGCGAAGTGCTGGAGTTCGTCCGTGAACAGCTCACCGACGCCGATGAATTCGTGCGCACGGTCGAATCGGTGTACGCGCAGCCCGCGGCGGAGAGCTTCGATCTGCTCGAGTTCAAAGATGGCCGCCGCTTCGAGCGCTACTCGATCGGCCGGCTCGTGGAAGGGATCGCGAACGTGCGCGTCTGGAGCTTCCGCGACGTCAGCGCGCGTTACGCGGCGGAAGCGGCACTGCGCGAATCGGAAGTGCGCTACCGGCTGCTCTTCGAACAGAACGCCGCCGGCGTGTGCGTCACCGATCTGCAGGGCGTGATCCTCGACTGCAACGCCACCTTCGCGCTCATGCTCGGCCACCGCCGCGCCGCACTCCTCGGCCGCAGCATGTCCGAGTTCTACGCCAAGCCGCACGAGCGCACGGAGCTCGTGGCGATGCTGAACGATGCGTCGACGCTGAACAGCATCGAGATCGAGATGCGCCGCGCGGACGGCACGCCGCTCTGGGTGCTGAAGAATCTCGTGCTGATCCGCGATCGCACGGGCGCGTTCGTGCACGCCACCGTCGTCGACATCAGCGACCGGAAGCGCGCCGAAGAACAGATTGAATTCCATGCATATCACGACGTGCTCACGCACCTGCCGAACCGCAAGCTCTTCACCGATCGCCTGCGGCAGACGCTGACGCGCGCGAAGCGCTCCACCAAACCGGTGGCGGTGATGTTCATCGACCTCGATCACTTCAAGACCATCAACGACACCCTTGGCCACACCGCCGGCGACGAGCTGCTGCTGGAGATGTCGCACCGCCTCCGCAATTGCGTGCGCGAAGACGACACCGTGGCGCGACTGGGCGGCGACGAGTTCACGATCATCCTCTCCGAGTTGCGCCAGCCGGAAGATGCGCTGGGCGTGGCGAACAAAATCCTGCTCGCCGTCGAGCAGCCGCTCGTCATCAACAGCATGCCCATCGAAGTGACCGCGTCGATCGGCATCGCGATCTATCCGACCGACGGCATCGACGTGGAGACGCTGCTTCGCAACGCCGACAGCGCGATGTATCGCGCGAAGGAATCGGGCCGCAACAACGTGCAGCTTTGCACGGACGACATGAAGCAGATGGCGCTGGAACGGCTGTCGCTCGAGACGCGGCTGCGGCGCGCGATCCACGACGGCCAGCTCGTGCTGCGCTATCAGCCGCAAGTCAGTCTGCTCACCGGCCGCATCATCGGCGTCGAAGCGCTCGTGCGCTGGAACGATCCGGAGCGCGGCATGGTGGAGCCGTCCGCGTTCATTCCGATTGCCGAGGAGACGCGGCTGATCGTGCCGCTCGGGGAGTGGGTGCTGCGGACCGCGTGCATGCAGATGAAGGAGTGGCACGACCGCGGCGTCGGCCCGATTCGCATGGCGGTGAATCTCTCCGCGCGGCAGTTCCAGCATCACGAGTTGGTGGAGATGGTGCGCGCCACGCTCGCCGCGGCGCAGATCGATCCTTCTCTGCTCGAGCTGGAGATCACCGAGACCACGGCCATGCAGAATGGCGAGGCGACGATGGAAGTGCTGCGCGCGCTGCGCGCGATCGGCGTCGGCATTTCCATCGACGATTTCGGCACCGGCTACTCCTCGCTGGGATACCTGAAGCGTTTCCCGATCAACGCGGTGAAGATCGACGGCGCGTTCGTGCGCGATCTCGCCACGAGCGACGGCGATGCCGCGATCATTAGCGCGGTCATCGGCATCGCGCGATCGCTGCGGTTGCGCGTCGTGGCGGAAGGGGTGGAGACGGCGGAGCAGTTCGCGTTTCTGCGCACGAAAGAGTGCGATGAAGCGCAAGGCTTCTACTTCAGCCGCCCCATTCCCGGCGAAGAGCTGACGCGCGTGCTGCTCGAGAATCGTGCGTACGTGCGGCGCGAGCCGCGACTGAGCGTGTAGAGGCAGCGGCCAGCGGCCAGCGGCCAGCGGCAAGCAATTAGAAGGCGCGCGAAGGGCTTCTCTCTAGCCGCTGACCGCTGGCCGCTGGCCGCTCATCCCGCGGCACGTCCTTTGCCCCTGCTCGCTTGCAGGAGGACACCATGGCCATTGACCCTCAATGGATCTGGATCGGGCTCATCGCTGTCGCGGTGATCGTTGCGATCGCGCTGTTTGCGCGCGGGGCCCGGCGTTCGCGCACGGTGGCGTTGCGCGACAAGTTTGGCAATGAATACGACCATGCCGTGAATTCGGCCGGCAGCCGCAAGCGTGCCGAGCAGGAGTTGCTCGCGCGTCAGGAAGAAGTGAGCCGCTCGGAGATTCGCCCCGTGCAGGCCACGCATCGCGAGCGGTATTTGCGCGAGTGGGCGAAGATCGAGCAGCACTTTGTCGATCGCCCAACGATGGCTGTCGCCGAAGCGGACGAGCTCGTCGACGAGATCATGCGCACGATGGGCTACCCGATGGGCGACTTTGAAAAGCACGCCGCGCATCTTTCGGTGACGCATCCGCGCGTGGTCGAGCATTACCGCGCCGGCCACAAAGTCATCACCGCGACGCCGGGAAGCACGACGACCGAGGATTTGCGGCAGTCGATGCTGCACTACCGGGCGCTGTTCCACGAGCTGGTGGGCGCGGAGAAGACGGACGTCGCGCGCGACGTGCCGCGTGCGAATGAAGTGATCGCGCCGGCAGTGGGAAGGCGTCGCGATGATGGTGTCGTTGTCGCGGACGAAGATCGCATTCGCTAAGCGTTGGAGCGGCGGGGCTCGCCCCGCCGTATCGCCCAACGTCAGGTCGCCGCGACGGCCAGTTCCTGCTCTTTGCTCAGCGCCACCGGATAGCGGCCGCTGAAGCACGCCGTGCAGTACAGCTTCGACGGATCGTCGTCGTTGCGCACAGCTTCGAGCATCCCTTCTTCGGAGAGGTAGCCGAGGGAGTCGGCTTCGATGAAGTCGCGGATTTCGTCGAGCGATTGCTGCGAGGCGATGAGGTGCTGCCGCTCCGGCGTGTCGATGCCGTAGTAGCAGCTCCACGCGGTCGGCGGCGACGAGATGCGCATGTGCACTTCCTTCGCGCCGGCCTGCTTGAGCATCGTCACGATCTTCTTCGACGTCGTGCCGCGTACGATCGAATCGTCGATCAGGATGATGCGTTTGCCGGCGACGAGCTCGCGCACGGGATTCAGTTTCACCTTCACGCCGAAGTTGCGGATGCCTTGCTCCGGCTCGATGAACGTGCGGCCGACGTAGTGATTGCGCACCAGGCCGAATTGATAAGGGATACCCGATTCGAGCGCGTAGCCGAGCGCGGGGAAGACGCCGGAGTCGGGCACCGGCACGACCATGTCGGCCGCGATGGGATGCTCCCGCGCCAGTTGTTTCCCGAACCGCTGCCGCACCTCGGCCACGTTGTTCCCGAAGACGACCGAGTCGGGGCGCGCGAAGTAGACGTGCTCGAAGATGCAGCGCGCTTCGCGTTCGGCGCGCTCTTCTTTCACGACGCGAATCGTGGCGCCGCTTTCGCCGCGTTCGATGCAGATCATTTCGCCCGCGCGCACTTCGCGCACGAGCTCCGCGCCGATGAGATCGAACGCGCAGCTCTCCGAGGAGATGGCGAGCGCGTCTTCGAAGCGGCCGATGACGAGCGGGCGAAAACCGTACGGATCGCGCGCGGCGAGGATACGTCCCGGCGCGAGCAGCGCCACGGCGTACGCACCGCGCACTTGCGACAGCGCGTCGAGAAACGCGCGCTCCAGATCGCGCTCTTTCGAGCGTGCGATCAGATGAACGAACAGCTCGGTGTCCGCCATCGAATTGAAGATCGCGCCTTCCGCTTCGAGTTTCGCGCGGAGCTCATTGCCGTTGACGAGATTGCCGTTGTGCGCGACGGCGATCGGCCCTTTGTTCGTGGACGCCACGATCGGCTGCGCGTTGCAGAGCATCGAGCCGCCCGCGGTGGAGTAACGGACGTGCCCGATGGCCGTGTCGCCCGGCAAACGCGCCAGGCGTTCGTGCGTGAACACGTCCGCGACGTAGCCCATCTCTTTTTCCGAAACGATGCGCCCGTCGCCGGAGTCGGTGGCGATGCCGGCGCTCTCCTGGCCGCGGTGCTGGAGCGCGTAGAGGCCGAGGTAGGTGAGGTTGGCGGCGTCGCGATGGTTCAGGATGCCGAACACACCGCACTCCTCATGAAGCTTGTCGAACGTATCGTCGGACATGGAGAACACCAGTTTAACGCGGGGTGGGGGAGGGAAATTCGTGATAAACAACGCCCTCCCGACCATGCGATACCAATCCGGCTTCAACAACGAATTCGCCACGGAAGCGATCGACGGCGTGCTGCCGGTGGGGCAGAACTCGCCGCAGGTCGTGGCGCGCGGGCTTTATGCGGAACAGTTCAGCGGCGCGCCGTTCACCGTGCCGCGGCACGTGCAGAAGCGGACGTGGCTGTATCGCATCCGGCCGAGCGTGATGCATGGCGAGTTTTCGCCGGTCGAGCACGCGCGATTCCGCGGCACGCCGTTCGATGAAATGCCGACGCCGCCGTCGCAGATGCGGTGGGATCCGCTGCCGATTCCGACCGAGCCGGCCGATTTCATCGACGGCTTGGTGACGATCGCGGGGAACGGCGATTCATTCGCGAATGCGGGCGTGGGCATCCACATCTACGCCGCCAATCGCTCCATGGACGGGCGCTACTTTTACGATGCGGATGGCGAGCTGCTGCTCGTGCCGGAGCGCGGCGCGATCGTCGTGCAGACGGAGCTCGGCGCGCTCGATGTGGCGCCGGGCGAGATCGTGGTCGTTCCGCGCGGCACGAAGTTTCGCGTCGCTCTGCAAGGTGAGGACGCGCGCGGCTACGTTTGCGAAAACTACGGCGCGCCGTTTCGGTTGCCGGATCTTGGGCCGATCGGCTCGAATGGACTCGCCAATCCGCGCGACTTTCTCGCACCGGTCGCGGCGTATGAAGATGTGGAAGGCGACTTCACGCTCGTCGCGAAATTTGGGGGGCGGTTGTGGTCCGCGCCGATCGATCACTCGCCGCTGGACGTCGTGGCGTGGCATGGCAACTACGCGCCGTACAAATACGACCTGGCGCGCTTCAACGCCATCAACACCGTCTCGTTCGATCATCCCGATCCATCCATCTTCACGGTGCTGACATCGCCCAGCGAAGTGCCGGGCACCGCGAACTGCGACTTTGTGATTTTTCCGCCGCGTTGGATGGTGGCGGAGCACACGTTCCGGCCGCCGTACTTTCATCGCAACGTCATGAACGAGTACATGGGGCTGATCCGCGGCTCGTACGACGCGAAAGCGGAAGGCTTCGTGCCGGGCGGCGGCAGCCTGCACAACTGCATGTCGGGACATGGTCCGGATGCGCAAACGTTCGACGCCGCCAGCACCGCCAAGCTCGAGCCGCGCTTTCTCGGCGACACGCTCGCGTTCATGTTCGAGACGCGCTTCGTGATCCGCCCGACGCGCTTCGCGCTCGAAACGCCGCTCCTGCAGCGCGATTACTGGAAGTGCTGGCAGGGGCTGAAGAAGAACTTCAAAGCATGAGTGAATCGCTGCGCGCGCTGCTCGAAGGCTTGATCGATTACGCGGGACTCTTTCCGCCTGCGGCGCTGTCGATGCAGGACGCGGTGCGCAACTACGCGCGCTACCGCGACGGCGAGTACGCGTGGGCGCTCGGCAAGTTCATCGTGCCGCGCGAACGCGCGAAGGAAGTGCCGCCGGAGTTTCCCCTCAGCATCCTCGGCATCGATGAAATCAAGTGCACGACGGCAGAGGAAATCGCGCAGCTGCCGGCGGGAACGTACGTGGAGATCACCGATCTCTCGCTCATTCCGGCGATCGCGCAACACGGCCTGCGCGCGAAGTTCCGCACGGGCGGAGTGACTCAGGACGCCTTCCCGACCGCCGCCGCCATCGCCGCGTTTCTGCGCGCCTGCCGCAAGCAGCGCGTGGCGTTCAAAGCGACGGCGGGGTTGCATCATCCGCTGCGCTGCGTGAAGCCGCTGACGTACGAGCCGAACGCCGCCGTCGGCATGATGCACGGATTCCTGAACGTCTTCCTCGCCGCCGCGCTGATCGACGACGCGGAGGCAGTACTGGCCGAAGAGGACGCGAGCGCGTTTGCGTTCGACGATGACGGCGTGACCTGGCGCGACCAACGCGTGGAGACCGAAGAGCTGCGCGCGATGCGCAGAGACTTTGCGATCTCGTTCGGCTCGTGCTCGTTCGAAGAGCCGATCGGGGATTTGAAGGAGCTGGGCTGGCTTGACTGACTTTCCCATCGAAAACCTCCCCTTCGGCGTCGTCTCGCGCGACGGCGAAGCGCACATCTGCACGGCGTTCGAAGAGCGCATCCTCGATCTGCACGCGTGCGTTCGCGCGGGGCTGCTCGACGAGCCCACGCTGCTAGAGCCGCTGTTGAACGCGTTCATGGCGAAGAACGTGACGCTCGCGGTGAAGGCGCGCATTCGCGAGCTGATTGCGAACGGCGCCGCGGACGCGCACATGCTGCCGATGCGAGGCGCGCCGATGCTCCTGCCGGTGCGCATCGGCGACTACACCGATTTCTACGCGAGCGTGCATCACGCCACGAACGTCGGCTCGATGTTCCGTCCCGACAATCCCCTGCTGCCGAATTACAAGTGGGTGCCGATCGGCTATCACGGCCGCGCGTCATCCATCGTCGTCAGCGGCACGCCGGTGCGCCGCCCGAACGGCCAGACGCGCGATGACGCCGAGCAGCCGCCGGTCTTCGGCCCCTCCAAGCGTCTCGATTACGAAATGGAGCTCGGCGTCGTCATCGGTCGCGGCAACGCGCTCGGCGAACCGATCGCGGTCGGCAACGCGCTGGAGCACGTCTTCGGCTTCTGCCTCGTGAACGACTGGTCCGCCCGCGATATCCAAACGTGGGAGTACCAGCCCCTCGGCCCCTTCCTCGCCAAAAACTTCGCCACATCGATCTCACCGTGGATCGTGACGCTCGACGCGCTGAAACCGTTCCGCACGCACGCGTTCCAACGCGGAGAAGGCGATCCCGCGCCGCTGCCGTATCTCGCGGACGACACCGGCTTCGACATCACCGTCGAAGTGTGGCTGCGCACGTCGAAGATGAGCGAGCCGCAGCGTCTGAGCCGCGGCAACTTCCGCGACATGTACTGGACCGTCGCGCAGCTCGTCGCGCACCACACCTCCAACGGCTGCAACCTGATGCCCGGCGATCTCCTCGCCAGCGGCACGATCAGCGGCACGGCCGACGATTCGCGCGGCTCGCTGCTGGAGCTGGCGTGGCGCGGCACGAAGCCGGTGGAACTGCCGGACGGCGAGACGCGCAAGTTTCTCGAGGACGGTGACGAAGTGATCCTGCGCGCGTACTGCGAGCGCGAAGGTCACGCGCGCATCGGCTTCGGCGAATGCCGGGGGACGGTGGCGGCGGCCGTGCCGGCCGCCGCCACCGCAGGCTCACAGGCGCACAGGCTCAAAGGCTCAAAGTAGCGACCGCGTTCCGAGAGCGGGCAGTTGCGAGATGCCATGGCTGCGACGGAAGCACAGCGCGTGCGCGCATACCATCACGGCAAGCGCGTAGCCGCTGGCTCTCGCGCAGCGCGCGCTGCTATGAGCCTTTGAGCCTGTGAGCCTGTGAGCCTTTGAGCCTGGGCGGTGGCGGGCGGCGGGCGGGGGGAGGCGTTCCCATTTCGCAACAGTTCGCAACTGCGCTGTCACTCTTTGCGCGTGTTCTATCCGTACGATGGATGGACCAGCAGAGAGGAAAAAGTGATGGCCACAGCAGCAGCAGCGACCGCTGAAGCGATCGGCCCGTACAGCACCATTCGTCAGCTCGGCTCGGGAGCGATGGGTGAAGTCTTCCTCGCGCGCGATCCGCAACTCGGGCGGCAGATCGCCATCAAACTTCTGCCGAGCGACGTGACCAGCGCGGAACAGCTGGCGCGCCTGCGTCACGAAGCGCGCACGGCCTCTTCGCTCAACCATCCGAACATCGTCACCATCTACGAGATCGGCGACGACGGCGGGCGCGGCTTCATCTCGATGGAGTACATCGAAGGGCAAACGCTGCGCGAGATTCTCGGCTCTGGCGCCATGCCCATCCGCAAAGCGCTGCAGATCGGCGCGCAGATCGCGGACGGTCTGGCCGCCGCGCACAAGCGCGGCCTCGTGCATCGCGACCTGAAGCCCGAGAACATCATGATCACCAGCGAAGGCGTGGTGAAGATCCTCGACTTCGGCCTGGCCAAAGCGACCGGCATCGGCAACGATTCCACTCGCTCCTTCACCAGCGATCCCGGCACGATCGTCGGCACGTATGCGTACATGTCGCCGGAGCAAGCCCGCGCCGGCGAAGTCGACTACCGCTCCGATCAATTCGCCCTCGGCGCCATCCTCTACGAGATGCTCTCCGGCGCGCGCGCCTTCGAAGGCGAAAGCGGCGTGGAGACGCTGTTCATGGTCGTGCGTGACGAGCCGGCGCCGCTCGCGGCGGTGGCTTCGCACGTGCCGCCGCCGGTGCGCTGGATCGTCGACCGCTGCCTCTCGAAGGATCCGGAAGAGCGCTACGTCGCGACGCGCGATCTCGCGCGCGATCTGCAATACCTGCGCGATCACTTCAGCGAAGCCGGCGTGACGCCCATTCGCACGCGCGAGACGCTGGCCACGCAGATGAAGCGCCGCTGGCGCGTCGCGGTGATGATCGCGGCAGCATTTCTCGTCGGCGCGGGAATCGTGGCGTATCTGCGGAAACCGCAGCCGCGCACGATCACCACCGAGCGCTATCTCACGTACAGCGGCGCCGATTACTCTCCGGCGGTTTCGCCGGATGGAAAGCTGATCGCGTTCAGCTCGAACCGCGACGGCACGCAACGCGTCTGGATCCGCCAGGTGGCGAGCGGCGGCGAAGTGGCGCTCACCGCCGGTCCCGATGACTTCCCGCGCTTCTCGCCCGACGGCGCGTCGCTGCTTTACGTGCACGCCGACGTGACGAGCAACACCGCATCGCTCTGGCGCGTGCCGGTGGTGGGAGGCGAGCCGCGGCGCATCATCGATCTGGCCACCACCGGCGAGTGGTCGCCGGATGGCAATCAGATCGCCTTCACGCGCGGCACGACGAATGGTGCGCCGCGCACGGTCATCGCCATCGCCAACGCCGACGGCTCGAACACGCGCGAGCTCTTCACCGCCGACACGGCCGGTTTCGCGCACCCGCGCTGGTCGCCGGACGGCAAGACCCTCGCGCTGGTCGGTCCGCGCGGTGGTCGCGTCGTGCAGGCGGTGCTGCTGATCAACGTGGCGAACGGCCAGACGCGCATGCTCTCGATGCCGGCCAAGTCTGGCGAGATCTCCACCGTGGTTTGGGCGAACGATGGCAAGTCGGTGCTCTACGTGCGCAGCGAATCGGTGGAAGCGGTAGTCGGCAGCGCCGCGCGTCTCATCCGGCACGACATCAAATCGGATGTCGCCGAAGAAATCGGCTGGACCTCGCACAACGGTGGCCTCCTCGACGTTCTCGGCGACGGCCGGCTCGTGCTCGACGTCCGCAGCCCGCGCGACAACCTGCGCGAGATCTCGCTGACCGGCGACACGACGGAGCGCTGGATCACGCGCGGCAACAGCAGCGATAGGCAGCCGGTCTACGCGCCGGACGGCAGCGGCGTGCTGTTCACATCGAACCGCAGCGGCAATCTCGATCTCTGGCTCGTGCGCGCCGACGGCACGACGCGCCGCATCACCGACGACGCGGCGGAAGATTGGGATCCTGCATTCACCGCCGACGCGAAGCAGATTCTCTGGAGCTCCGGACGGAGCGGCAATCTCGAGATCTGGATCGCGAACGCAGATGGCAGCGGCGCGCGGCAGGTCTCGCACGACGGCGTCGATGCGGAGAATCCATCGGCCACGCCGGACGGCAAGTGGATCGTCTACAACTCCTTCCATCCGAAGAAGCGCGGGCTCTGGAAAGTGCGCCCCGACGGCACCGGAGAAACGCGCATCGTCGACTCCGTGACGTCGCTGCCGGAGCTCTCGCCCGACAGCCAGTACGCCGCGTACATCGCCAACGGCCGCACCGCGCGCGCCGCCATTCGCGTGGTGCGCGTGTCCGACGGGCAGGATCAAGGCTTCGCCATTCCCATCCGCCCCATTCATCGCACGCTCGCCATCCTCGGCCGCGTGCGCTGGATGTCCAACGACCGCATCGCCTACCTCGGCCAGAACGACGACGGCACCAACGGCGTCTTCGTGCAGGACTTCGTCCCCAATCGCGACACCAGCGCCACGCGCAAAGCGCTCGGCGGTTTCGACCGCGAATACGCCGCCGAATCGTTCGGCATCTCACCCGACGGAAAGACCATGACCGTCGCCGGCTGGGAACAGCTCTTCAGTCTCTTCTCGATCGAAGGCGTTCCCGGCGTGACGACGAAACGGAAGGAGAATTAGATGGATACGTCATCAGTCGTCATCCGCGCCATCGACGCGCGCACGTTCACGCAGATGGAGTCGTTCGTCAAAGATCTCGAAAGCCGCCCCATCGACCGCCTGCTGCGCGACCTGCCGGAGCTCGCGAAATTAAGCGACACGAAAGTCTCGCTCGTGTCGTACGTGCTGGCCGGCAAATACCGCGCGAGCGAAACGAACGACAAACACAAAATCAAAGACAGCATGACCGGCTGGATCGCCGCGGTGACGGACGACGAAGTGCGCGAGCGCATCAGCGCGATGCTCGAACGGTTGCGGTAAAGCGTTCTCTCCTTCCGGAAGTGGGGGCGGAATGGTATGGTCGAGCCCGGTCCATTCCCGCACCCACACTTCGGAAGGAGAGAGAGCATGAGCGACTCGCCTGTCACCTTGAAGAGTGACCTGTCGAACATTCAGCAATTCATCCCCAGCCTCTTTGCGAGCGGTGTTCGCGATCAATCGAAAGTCGAGAAAGCGTTGTACGACGGCAAGCTGCACTACCTGTTCGCCGACGACGACAGCACCGGCGTCATTCTCAATACGTGGCTGGAGACGTGGAAGCAGGCGCAGGGCGAGAGCGACTACAGCGCGAAGTACGCCGACCACTGCCCGCCGACGGATCGCTGGTTCATCGAGTTTCTCTCCCGCTACATCAAGGAGAACGATCTCTGCCTCTTCACGCCCGACCTCGAGTGGGGCGGCTCGAATGCACCGAATGCATACCGCGCCGGCGATCACGTCAAGGCGCCGTTCCTGACGAACGGCAAGTGGAACTACGGCAAGTTCGATTCAAAAGGAAAGATCGACAGCAGCGTCTCCGAAGATAAGTCTGCGGTGGTCGAGTTCCTGCGGCACTTCTACTACGGCGCGCATTTCGTGGTGGTCACCTGCGCGAGCGATTACAAGGCGGGGGCGCCGCGGATCAGCAGCCTCTATTCGAGCATCGAGAACGCGATCACCAAGACGATCGCGTGGGTGTCCGACCTGCCGAAGCAGAGCAGCCTCCATCTCTCCGACGATGAGAAGCAGGAGGATCGCTGGGTCTTCGACGTGCTCAATTCGCACTACGCCACGAACAAGAGCGGCGTGTACTACCTCGACATCCGCAAAGACGCCGAGCCGGCGGACAATCCGCTCATCGCCGCGCTGCTCATCGGCACCACCGTGCACGGCAGCGATCAGTCGAAAGCGAACTCCTTCATCCAGCTGGAAGGCTGGCACAACACGGGACCGTTCGGCTGGCACGCCAAGGATTACGACACGCACAAAGCGACGAAGTGGAACTTCGCCACGTTCGGCGCGTGCGCGTACAGCGAGAAACGCTGCACGCCGATGTTCATCGCCGGTTCGACGTTCGATACGAAGCGGCTGGCGGACACGAAGATGCCGTCGTACGCCGGCGCGACGTCGAAGCAGGACTGGATGGAGACGGATCTGCTGATCGTCAGCTGACCAGTGGAGCGGCGGGCGCCCTC
>DASSMK010000046.1:0-8390 GCA_035688915.1 Thermoanaerobaculia bacterium | reverse complement strand
CGCTGGATATGCAGGATTCCGATCCATCGCAGATCCGCGGGCCGTTCGGCGATCACGACGCCATCAGCGGCAACACCGACGACTTCGCCGGCGTGTTGCTCGATTCGCGCAACGACGGAAAGACCGCGCTGGAGTTGTTTGTCAATCCGCACAACATCCAGTTCGACGCAGTCATCGACGACGCGACGGGCAACGAAGATGCGTCGCCCGATTTCTTCTGGGACTCCGCGGCGAAGAAGAACGATCACGGCTGGACGCTGGAGATGCGCGTTCCCTATTCGTCGCTGCGCTACACGAAGAGCGATCCGCAAACGTGGGGCGTGATCTTCTACCGCAACTGGCCGCGCGAGCGGCGCTATCAGATGTTCACGCACCAGCTGCCGCGCGGCGGCAATTGCCTGGTCTGCAACTTCAACAAAGTGACCGGTCTGACCGGACTGCCGGCCGGCAATCATCTCGTCGCGGCGCCTTACATCACGGCGCGACAAGTCGGTGCGCCGCGCGGCGGCGAGTTGGGCAACGACATCGTCACGCGGCCCATCGCCGGCGACCTGGGCATGGACGTGAAGTGGTCGCCGACCGCCGACACGGTGCTCGACGCCACGATCAATCCCGACTTTTCGCAAATCGAATCGGACGTAGCGGTGATCTCGACGAACGAACGCTTCGCCATCTTCATCCCGGAGAAACGTCCGTTCTTCCTGGAAGGGGTGGAACTGTTCTCGACGCCCATTCAGGCCGTGTACACGCGCACGATCACGTCGCCGCGCTGGGGCGCGCGCACGACCGGCAAGATCGGCGACAACGCGTATACGCTGCTCATCGCGCAAGATCGCGGCGGCGGCTCGATCATTCTCCCTTCCGCCCTCGGCTCCGATTTCGCCGATCAGGATTTCTCATCGCTCGTCGCCATCGGCCGCGTGCGTCACGACTTTGGCAAATCGTTCGCGAGCTTCCTCGTCACGACGCGAGAGGCCGAAGGCGGCGCGCACAATCGCGTGTTCGGTCCCGACTTTCAGTGGCGCATCGGCGACGGCGACACGCTCACCGGTCAGCTCCTCTACAGCACCTCGGAAAATCCGAATCGTCCCGATCTCAACCCGCGCTTCGACGGCAGCAAGGAGTCGGGACACGCGGGCGATCTCTGGTACTCGCACTCGTCGCCGAAGTTCGATTTCTATTCAGAGGTCAAGGATTACGGCGATGAGTTCCGCGCCGATAACGGCTTCGTCCCGCAGACGGGCTATCGGAGCAACTACACCGAGGCGGGATACACGTGGCGGCCGAAAGGCTTCTTCAATCGCGTGCGCGGTTACGCGTTCGGTGAGTACGACGAGAAGCAGGACGGCTCGCTGCTCTACCGGCTGGCGAGCGTCGGCTTCGGCGCGGACGGGCGCTTCCGCTCGTTCACGCGGATCCGCGTTGCGAAGGATGCGGTGCGCACTTACGATCCGGCGCAGGATCGCGAGGTCGTGCTGTCGCGCGATCGCCTTTACTACCAGTTCGATTTCTCGCCGAGCCGTGTTTTCACGCGCTTCTCCTTCAACGGCTGGATCGGCGATGAGATCGATTTCACCAACGCCCGCCTCGGCCGCGGCGCCGACGTCAATCTCACCGGCACGATCCGTCCCACCGATCACCTGCAGCTCGCGTTGACGAACGGCGTGCGGTGGCTGAACGTGCATCAGGATCGACTCTTCACCGCGCAGATCGAGCGCGTCCGCGCGACGTACACGTTCAACTCGCGGATGTTCGTGCGCGCCATCGTGCAGAACGAGCGCACCAACCGCGACGTGAACCTCTACGGCGGCGGCGTCGACCAGCACACCGGCGACATCGCCAGCCAGCTGCTCTTCGCGTACAAACTCAACTGGCAGACGGTGTTCTACACCGGCTACGGCGACCTGCGCGAAGCGACGACGGAAGAAGGGCAGCTGGAACCGAGCGAACGGCAGTTCTTCGCGAAGGTGAGCTACGCGTTTCAGCGGTAGCGTGATGGCCTGAGGCCGAGCGGCTGATTCGGGAATTTCGCCTTCGTGTCCGTCTCACGGACGGAGGCGAACATGACCCTGCCACCGATGAAGCGCTGGCTCGCCGGCGCGATCACCGTCGCACTGACGTTCATTCTCACCACCGGTTTTCTGGCGGTGGTTTCGCGCGTTCTCGCAGACGGCAATGACTCGATCCGCTTGCCGTTGCTGATCGTGGCGTCGGTCATCGGCTTGTTGGGCGCGCTGGCGTTCATCGTCGTCGCGTTCTCGTTGTTCGATCTCGTCGATCCGAAAGAACCGCTCGGACTGCCGCCAGGATCGGTCCGCGCGATGATTGCGTTGCTGTTGCTGATCGTCTTCGCGGCGATGGCGGTGTTTTTCTATGCGACGTTGAATGCGAGCGCGCATCCGGAGAGGGCGGGTGGCGCAGCCGCGGCAGGCGGCGCTGCGGCGGGAAGAGCTGCGTCACCGGCCGGGCCGAGTGGGGCATCAGGTCCAACCGGAGCCACAGGTCCGACGGGTGGGACCGGCCCACAGTCCACTTATGAAGCCACGAGCGCCGGTGATCTCGCGAAGCAGGTGCTCACGATTCTCGGCACGCTGCTGACCGCGGTTTCGAGCTTCTATTTCGGTGCGCAGACCGCGAAGCCAACGGCAGCCGCGACGGCAACTCCGACCGATACCGCGGATTCGAAGCGTTCTGCGGGAAACAAGCCGCCAGCCGGCGGGCACGGCGCAGCCGCGGTCGCCGAAGCAGAGGCGCAGCCGATCGCACCGTCACGCGGGCAAGAGGTGGCGCTATGAGCGAGAGACGTGCTCATTCACCGTGGGCAGGAGTCGCGACGATTTCTGCGGGACTGGTGATCCTTCTGACGATCATCATCGTGCTGCCGCAGATCGCCGGCAGTTTTCATACGGAGATGACCATGCTGGTGGTCGGAGCAATGATCGCCATCGTGGCCATGCTGGCGTATCTGGCGCTGGCGTTTGGCTCCCAGGGCGTGCACGACCGCAAGCAGGCGCTCGCGCTTCCGGAGGGATCCGTACGTGCGCTGTTCACGCTCCTCCTGCTCGTGCTGTTCGCGGTGATCACCCTCCACTTCTTCGAAGCACTCGGAAAGGCAGCGCGCGACGAGCCGCGCGTCGACTTTGCCAAGCAGGTGGTATCGCTCGTCGGCACACTCCTGACTTCCGCCGCCAGCTTCTACTTCGCGTCGCGTACGAGCGCCGAGGCGACAAACGACGAGCCGGCAATCTTCGGATCGTCGAGCGGCGGTGCGTCGCGCGGCCAGTCCACGACCGTGACGCTCGCCGGCAGGCATCTCGGCAACGTAACCGCGGTAAGCCTCGCGCGAGGGCAAGAAACGATCGCCGGAACGAACATCACTGCTGCGGAGAATCGCGTGGTTGCGGACTTTGCGATTCCTGCGGGCGCTATGCCCGGTGATTGGGATGTCGTTGCCGATACCTCTGACAAACGGACGATCCGTTTCGCCAGTGCGCTGCGAGTGACTTAACGCAAAACCGCCCGCCGCACCGCCCGGATGTCGCCGTCCAGCGGACGGTCGTAGAACACCGGCGGGGCGGCGGCGCGCACTTTCAGGTAAAGCTCGCGCGTGCCGGTGCCGAGGGATTCGGCGATTTTTGCGGCGTGGTCTTTGACGCGCAATTCGAACGTTTTGGCTTGCTCGTCAGAGGCGCGGAGGTCGAGGAGCTTGGGGGCGGGCTGGTTGGGATCGAATTGGAAGGCGACGCGCCATTCGACGGCTTGGGCGGCGGTGAGTAGCTCGATGGCCAACACGGACTGCGCGTTGGAAAGCACTGTTCGCAATTTGCGCGCGGCGTGCGTCGACATCGACACGTGATCCTCGGCATTCGCGCCGGTGGGGATCGAATCGACGCTGGCCGGATGCGCGAGCACTTTGTTCTCCGAGACGATCGATGCGGCTGTGTACTGCAGGATCATCAGGCCGGAGTTCACGCCGGGGCGCGTGGTGAGGTTTTGCGGCAGGCCGCGATTGTGGCCACCGTCGAGCAGCATCTGCGTGCGGCGCTCGGCGATGTTCGCCAGCTCCGCCACCGCAATCGTCAGAAAGTCCGACGCCAGCGCGAGGGGCTGGCCGTGAAAATTGCCGGCGGAGTACGCGACACGCGCGTCGCCGTGATACCACTCCGGCCAGTTCGCACGGAAGCGCAGATCGAACGGTTCGCTCTCATCGGGGAAGAAGAGCGGGTTGTCGGTCGCGGCGTTGATCTCTTTCTCGGCGATGGTGCGCACGAAGCGCAGTGTGTCGCGCGCCGCGCCATGCACCTGCGGCGCGCAGCGCAGCGAATACGCATCCTGCACCGCGCCCGCGCGTTCGACGAGACGGCTGCCGTCGAGCAGACCGCGCATCGCCTCCGCGCTTTCGATCTGGCCCGCGTGACCGCGCTCGCGATGCACTTTCGGATCGAGCGCGCGCGTGCAGCCGCACATCGCTTCCATCGTCAGCGACGCCGCGGCGTCGGCGACGTTCGCCAGTTGCTCCGCGTCGTGCACCGCCAACGCGAGCATGGTCGCGGAGAAGTTCGCGCCGTTGACGAGGCCGAGTCCTTCCTTGAACGTCGGCTTCATCTCTTCTTCGTCGAAGCCGAGAACGTCCGGCAGCTCCGACGCGTTACGGATGGTGCGGTGCGGATCGGTGGCGACGTAATAGCGGCCGTGGCCGAGGAGGGTGACGAAGAGGTGGGAGAGCGGGCAGAGATCGCCGCTCGCGCCGACGGAACCGCGCAGCGGTACCAGCGGGATGATGCCGCGATTGAGCATCGCCTGCACGATCTTCACGAGCTTGCCGCGTACGCCGGAGTGTCCCTTCAAAAACGCGTTGAGCCGCGTGGCAAGCGCTCCGCGCACGACTTCGGCGGGGAAGTAGTTGGTGAGGTCGTCCGCATCGGTGTTGTCGCCGACGCCCACGGAGTGCGAGAGCAGCAGGTTGCGCTGCAGCTGTTCGAGCTCGCCCGGCGCAATCGGCTTGTCTTTGAACTCGCCGAAGCCGGTCGTGACGCCGTATTCACTCGGCACCGCGCGTCCGGCTTCCCACGCCGATCGATAGTTGTCGACGATGCTCGCGATGAGCGCTTCGCTTCGCGCGACGAGCGCATCGGTCGCTGGATCGCGTTCGACGCGCACGAGCGGATCGCGCGCGATGCGCACGAGTTGCTCGATGGTGAGCGAATCGCCATCCAGGACAATCGTCTCGCTCATGCGCCCTCGGCCAGCAACTCTTTGAGGCGGCTCACGAGCTCCGCACGCGGCACGGTGAACTGGCCCGCTCGCTGCGCGAGGTACTCCTTGCGATCGGCGACCGGCTTGGCCTGTTCGCGTCCCGCGACCATGTCTTTCACGGTGACGATGCCCTGCTCTTTTTCGTTCGAGCCGTAGAGCAGCGCCAGCGGGATGTCGTACTGATCGGCGTACTTTAATTGCTTGCGCGGACCGCGGCCGTTGCCGAGATAGAGCTCGGTGGGGATGCCGGCGCGGCGCAGCTCCCACGCCATCTGGAGGTAGTCGCTTTCGAGAGCGTCGTCCATGCGCGTGATGAGCACTTTCGCCGTCGCTTTTTCCTTGCCGATGCGGCCGAGGTGGATGAGCGCCGCGAGGAGCCGGTCGACACCGATCGATGCGCCGACGGCAGGAATCGGCTCGCCGAGGAAGCGCATGACGAGGTTGTCGTACCGGCCGCCGCCGAAGACGGATCCGAACTGCGGCGCGTCGAGCAGAATCGCTTCGAAGACAGGGCCGGTGTAGTAGGCGAGACCGCGCGCGATCGAAAGATCGAGCGAGACGCGATCGTCGTCGTAGCCGAGGGCGTAGAGGTGGTTGGAGATGCGCTCGACGATGTCGAGCTGCGGCGCCGCGTTCTCAACGTTCGCGAACAATGCCCGCACCTGCGCCACGACTTCGCGCCGGCTTGCGTTCTTGACGTCGAGGAAGCGCTGGATGCGATCAACCTGATCGGCGGTCAAGCCCACGCCTTCGATCCGATCGCCCGATTCATCTTTGTAGCCGTTCATCAACTCGAGACGAACCTTCTCCGGTCCGATCTTGTCGAGCTTGTCGAGGACGCGGAAAACGTCCACGCCCTGCGCGTGCGGGATCTCGGCGTAATCGAGCAGCAGATTCAAAATGGCGCGGCTGGAGAAGCGCACCAGATATGGGCCGACATTCAGCGCCGAAAGCGTGTCGCACATGCCCGCGATGATCTCGGTGTCCGCGAGCTCGCTCTCCACTCCGACCGAATCCAAATCAAATTGCGTGAATTCGCGATACCGCCCTTTGTCCGGCTTGTCCGCCCGCCACACGCTCGCCACCTGATACCGCCGGAAGGGCCGCGGCAGCTCCGTATACTGCGCAATGACGCGCGCCAAAGGCACGGTCAAATCGAATCGCAGTCCCAGCGCCTCATTCTCCGGATTGCTCACCCGAAAAATCGACGACTGCGCTTCCTGTCCCGCGCTTCCACTCAGCACATCGAGGAACTCGACCGCCGGCGTCGACAAAGGAACGAATCCATACGATTCGTAGACGCCGCGAATGATGTCGATCATCTTCTGCCGCGCCAGCATCTCGTTGGGCAGGAGATCGCGCAAACCGCGGGAAAGGCGAGGCTCGACTGTCGAAGAGGTCATGAAGGAGGGAGATGGTACCGAGGGAAGGGTTCGAACCTTCGACCCCTGGATCCACAATCCAGTGCTCTAACCAACTGAGCTACCCCGGCACACAGGGAGGCGAATGATACTCGCGGCATAACGTGCGGGCAAGGTGATGGTATTTCGGTAGGTTTCGTGAGGGTGATGGAGGGACGACGGGAGGCCTCCGGCGGCCGGGGCCATTGGCCCCGGACCCCATTGGTTGGCCTAGCCTCCGCTGACCACTCACTTCCAACTTGCGCGACAGTGTCGGCGGAGGCTAGGCCAACCAACGGGTCCGGGCCCGTGGCCCGGCCGCCAGAGGCCCCCGGTCGTCCCCACGTCATCCCCACGAAACCTACCGAAACACGATCTCCTTCCCGCTCATCTGCGCGATCACTACGCCCGTGAAGCTGCGTGTGCGCTGCGCTCCGTCTTTGGCGGTGATGGTGAAGGTTTGGCGCGGTTCGCCTTCGGTGGCGGATTTGCTGCGGGGGATGACGATGCAGCCGTCGCGGATCGAGCCGCTGCGCGCGCGCCAAGTCGCGCGCGTCTGCTCGTTCGTCACCACCACGTCGCGGAGCTGCGTTGCCGGAGACGTCATCGTGTACGCGGCCAGTGGAGTCGGGTCCACTGGCCGCTGGTCAGGGCGCAACTGCTGAAGCGGGAGCGGTCAAGGTACCGCGGCGGCTCCGAAAGCGCTGTCCAAAACGGAACAAAAGAGTCACTCACGCGCGAGATATGAATGCGTGCGCTCGCGATGGATGCGAATCGAGCGTGCGCTGGTCGTGTCGAGCAGGCCGAGCTCGCGGAAGCGGGAGATGAAGGCGGTGATTCGGGGGCGCGTGGTGCCGACGATCTGCGAGAGCTCTTCGTGCGAGACGCGCTGCTCGATCACGGAGTGCTCGCCTTCGGTGCGGCCGATCTTCTCCGCGAGCTGCAGGAGCACTTTCAAGAGGCGCCGTTGCGCGTTCATGGTCACGAGATCGAAGACTGCGGTCTGGCGCTCGGCCAGGCGATTCGCGACGTGGCGGAGCAGCGCGTCGGCGGCGGACATCTGCTGCACGAGCGCGAGGAAGTCACGGCGGCCGACGCGGCGCACGGTCGACGGCAACATCGCGGACGCGCTTTCGAAGCGTTTGTCGGCGGAGGAGAAGCACGATTCGCCGAAGATGTCGCCGTCGGTGTAGATGGCGAGAAGCGATTCCTGTCCGCCGGCGGAGGACATGGCGAGCTTCACCTGGCCGGCTTCGACGAGGTACATCGAATCGTCTTCGTCGCCGATGGCGTAGATCGAGGCCTGCGCGTCGACACGCACCTGCATCGACGTCGGCGCTGCGCGCTCGAATACGTCGATGAGAGTCGGAGCGGCCGGAGTGGAGGAAGGCATTATCGAAATGCGCAGCGATCGTAGGCAGCGCTGACCACCGCGTCTGTTCAGAATTGGACATGCACTTCCACTCCGCACAACGCGCGACTACCGCGTGCAGAAAGAGGCGCAATTTGATGCGCAGCGCCGCTGCGCAGGCGAGGTGCGCACGCCATTGCGCGCGGCGCAAACGCGGTGCTCGATGGTGCACAGAACGGCCAGCGGAAGGATGCGCGGCGCGAACGGCGCGCGTATGTTGCGCATGCCACGTTGCGCGTGCGAGCTACGAAACGTAGATCGCGAAAAAGTTTGGAGCGGCGGGGCTTGCCCCGCCGAATTGACTCCCGCCAATTGCCGGCGGG